>CAYZWG010000192.1:5130-10143 GCA_964481605.1 uncultured Planctomycetaceae bacterium | reverse complement strand
TGTTCGGCGCGGGTCTCAGTGTTCGGCGCGGGTCTCAGTGTTCGGCGCGGGTCTCAGTGTTCGGCGCGGGTCTCCCGACCCCGCCGAAAACGCCGACGGCTACCCACTCTCCCTTCGCGTGGTGATCTTGTAATCGCGGATATGGGCTTTATTGCAGGCGTTCATGGCGGCCACCAGGTACTCCACCTGGCAACGCCTGTCGGCCCGGATGATGACCGAGGCTCGACCGGGATTGTTGACCCAGGCGAGTTTCAGCGCCACCTCCAGGTCGCTCAGGGCGAGGAGCTTGCCGGAGACGAAGTAGCGGCCCTGGTGATCGATGTTGACGAACACTTCCCGCGGCTTGCTCACCAGGGGTTGCGCTTCGCTGGCTTCCGGCAGCAGCACGTCGAGCTGGCGTTCTTCCTCGGCAAACTTGGTGCTCACCAGAAAAAAGATCAACAGCAGAAACACCACGTCGATCATCGGCGTGAGGCTGAGACTGGCCAGCGCTCGACTCTTGTTCAGTTCAACGGCCATGGCAAGGCTTCTCCGCCGCGGGGTTCACCGCCGGGCCGCCGGCGCCGGCCGGCGGACGGGAGTCGATGCGGACTGGGGACGGCTTTCGTCGGGGTATCCTTCGATCAACCGATCGTGATTGGCCCGGTTGCGACCTTCGAAACGTTCGAGCTGCGGCAGCAAGGCGAGAATGACTTCGTCCAACTCCCGAACCAGCTTCTGAATCCGCCCTTCAAACAGGTGGGCCAGCACCGCGGCCGGGATGGCCACGGCCAGCCCGGCGAAGGTGGTGACCAGGGCGACGTAGATTCCTCCGGCCAGGGCGTCGGCGCGATTGGCGCCGGGCTGGAGGTTGGCGGTGACGAAGAAGGCCTGGATCATTCCGGCCACCGTGCCCAGCAGTCCCAGCAGCGGGGCCACCCCGGCGGCCAGGTTGAGCCATCGCACGTTGGCGTACAGCCGCGAGGCCTCGCGGTCGCTGGCCTTTCCCACCGCCTGTTCGACCTCGCCGTGGGGGCGTCCGAGTTTCAACAGCATGGCACGGATCACGTTGGCAGCGGCGGATGGGTATCGCTGGCAAAGGGCGTAGGCCTTGGCCGGATCGAGGCCGCCCCGCTGGCCGGAGAGTTGGGCCAGCCCCCCGGTCAGCGCCGGCGGGAGCACCTTGCGGCGGCGCAGCCCCAGCAACCGCTCCAGGCCGAAGACCACCACCAAAAACGACATCAGGGCGATGGGAATCATCACGTAGCCCCCGCTGACGGCCAACTCCAGCAGGTTCATCCGCGGGGGGGCGGGGCTGGTCGGCGGCGGCTCGCTCGGCGGGGGCGGCTCCTCCGTGGCCAACGCCTCTTCGGCCAGGGCAACGGGATCGGTCGCCTCCGCCCCGTCGGTGGGCCCAGCCGCCGCGTCGGCCGGCGGCACGTCGGGCTGGGAAGTGTTGCCCGGCGGAGCCTTGGGCTGGGGTGCGGAGGCGGGCGGAGCCTTGGCCGAGGCGTCTTGGGCCCTGGTTTGTCCAACCGGGCACAACAGGCCCAAGAGCGCGGCCAGCAGAAGCGCCGCCCGTAGCGTCCGGAGACGGGCAATTCGGTATCGTGGGAGCGAGGTTTTCATGGTGGGGGCAGATCAGTGGCGGGAAAGGGGAGGCAAGCGGCCGACTACGGCTGGAGTTCCGCCAGCCGCTGTTTGGCCAGGGGAACCTTGTCGCTTTGGGGATGCTTTTCGATCAGTTCGCCGTACATCTTGACGGCCTGGGTCTTCTTGCCCAGCACCTCGAAGCAGCGGGCCGCCTCGTAACGTGCTTCCGCCTGCCAGTTGGCGTAGCCGTAGCCGTAGGCGACCTTGAAGAAGCTCTTCACGGCCTCCGAGTGCTGTTTTTTCTGGAACTGGATTTCGCCGATCATGAATTGGGCCCGGGCAGCCGGCTCGGCCGACGACTTGGCGATCACCTGGGCGTAGGTTTCCATCGCCTGGTCCAGCTTTCCCAGGTTTTGCTGGGCCCAACCCTTCTCGTAGAGGGCTTCGGCGATGTAGGGCGAATCAGGGAATTGGTCGACGCACTTGGTGAGCCAGTCGAGGCCGGCGTCCCAACGGTCCAACTGGTCGGCCGCCTGGCCGGCGTGCAAAAGCACGAGCACGCGAAAATCGTCGTTGGCCAGCCCGGCCACCTTCTCGTACCCGGCCAGCGCATCGGCGTATTTTTTCAGGTGGAAGTCGCACTCGGCCACCATGAAGGCGGCGTCGCCGGCCAGCGGACCCTTGGGAAACGTGGTCAATTGGAAGTCGAAGGTCTGCCGCGCGCCCTGGAAGTCGTCCTGGTGGAAATAGGACCAGGCGAGCTTGTGGGTGGCCTTTTCGCCCAGCGGCGTTTGCTTGGCCGCCTTCATCGCGTCGTAGTAGGCCACGGCCGCCTTCTTGTAGTCCTTCTGGTCGTAGAAGAACTCGCCGATGTGATGCTGGGCCTCGGCAAACAGCGGGCTTTGGGGAAAATCCTTGACCAGCTTGGCGAACTGGGTCACGGCCTCCGCGCGGCGGTCGGACAAGAGCAGCGCCCAGCCCCATTGATAGCGCGCGTTGTCCGCGCCGGCATATTGGGGATTCTGCTCCAACAGCGTCCGAAAGGTCTCCGCCGCCGGCCCGGCTTGCTTCAGCCCCAATTGGCACAGCCCCAAGAGGTAGCGGGCGTCGGAACGGATCGGCTCCTTGGGGTTGGCGGCCAACACCGCCTGAAAATCATCTACCGCCGGGGCATACTTGGCAAGCTGTTGCCGGGCCATTGCGCGGGCATAGCGGGCCGGCACGATGACCTCGTGGTTGGGGAACCGTTCGATCAGTTGGGAAAGCGTTTTTTCCGCCTCGGCCTGCTGGGAACGGTTCACCTGGAGGCTTCCCAACTCGTTCAGGGCGTGGGGAACCATGGGGCTCTGGGGCCATTGCTGGATCACCTGGCGGTAGGCCTTTTCGGCCCCCTCGGCGTCGTCCAGGGCCTGGCACGACTCGCCCAACCGGTAGTGGGCCTGGTCCAGCACGCCGCTGGAGGGAAACTCGGCGATCAGTTTCTCCAGCGTCGCCTTGGCCTCCTTGTGGCGGTCGAGATGGGCCAGGGCGTAGGCCAGCGTGAGCAGGGTCTCGTCGGCACGCCGCCACTTCGGCCGCGCCGCCAGCGACGCCTGCAGCCAGCCCACCGCATCTTCCCACCGGTCGACGCGGACGGCGCTGGCGCCCAGCAGAAACCGGGCCTCGGCCAGGAGGTCCGGGTTGTGCAGTTTCGCCAGGGCCGGCTCCAACGCCTTGATCGTCTCGGCGTGCCGATTCTGGAGCGAAAGGGCCAGCGCCCGGCGCACCTGCCACAACTCGGCGTCCTCATGGTCGGGAAAATCCGCCAGCAGCCGGGCGAAAAGTTGCTCGGCCTCCTGGGGATGGTGGAGTTGGAGCAGGCTCTCGGCGGCGATGTGGGTCACGTCGGGCACCAGGGCGTGTTTTGGATGGGCCGCCAGGAAGGCTTGCGCGTACTTGCCCGCCTCCTCGTAGCGGCCCAACTCCAAGGCGGCAAAACCGGCCATGTACAGCGCCTGGGGCGCCGATTCGCTCTGGGGGTGCTCGCCGGCGACCTGGGCGTATTGGGCCACCGATTCCGCCCGCCGGCCCTTGATCTCGTAGAGCGCGTCGGCCCGATCCATCATCAGCACGGTTTGGAACTCGCTCTTGGCGGCCTTCGGCAGAATGCCCTCGACCAGCTTCAGCGCCTCCTCCGGCTTGGACTGTTTGAGCCAGCACTGAGCGGCCCAATGGGCGGCCTCCGGCGCCTCGGCCCCGCCGCCGGTCGCCACGCCGGCCAAGAGCGACCGGGCCGGTTCATAATCGCCGGCCAGGTAGTAGCACTTGCCGCCGGCCAAGGCCGCCGCCGAAGCCCGTTTCGATTGGGGAAACTTGGCCAACAGCGCGGCGTAGACCTCGGCCGACTGCCGGAACTGGTCCGCTTGGGCCAGCGCCTCGGCCTGGCGAAACATCGCCCGCTCGGCCAGGGCGAAACCGGGTACGGCGGCGGCCTGGGCAAATCGCGACGCCGCGTCCGCGTAATTGCCCAACGCGAAAGAGACTTCCGCCCGGCGAAAGCGAACCTCGGCCGCCAACTCATGCTGGGGAAACTTCTGCAAAAACGCATCCAACGCCTGCCCGGCCGCCTCGTGGTGGTTCAACTCTTGCCGGCACACCGCCAGGGCGTACAACACGTCGGCCGCCAGCTTGTGGTCGGGATACTTCCGGGCCACCTCCGCGTAAAACTTTTCCGCTTGCTCTTTGCGGCCCGTCATGTAGGCGCACTCGCCCTGGTAGAAAAGCGCGTCGGGCAGATACTTCCCTTGCGGAAACTTCTCGGCCAGCTTGCGGAAGGTCGCTTCCGCCTGTTGATAGCTTTTCGGGTTTTCCGGTTTGGCCAGGCCGAACTGGGTTACTCCCAGGTAGAGGGTTGCCGGCTCCACGAACTCGGACTGGGGAAACTTTTCCAGCACCTGCTGGAAGGACTTCTGGGCCTCAGCGAGCTTGCCCAACTGGTGGCGGCAAACGCCCAGGTAGTGCGTGGCGGCAGCCGCTCGGGCATCGGCGGGAAAGTCTCGCAGGAAGCCCTCCCAGGCCTCGGCGGCCAGGTCGAACGATTCGAGGTTCTGCAGCCGGACCGCGGCCGCGTACTGCCGCGTGGCGGCCTCGTCGGCCTGCTGGCCCAACGACGACCCCGTTGCCAGGGCGGAAAGAAGGATTCCCGCCAGGGGGAGGAGAAAACCGGTCGTCCTGGTTCGGTTCATCGCGCGTCCTCGCTTCCAGCCAACCGCACCCAACCACCCACATGCCCCCCACGATTCTGGTGCGAACTATTTCCCTATCATATACGAACTGGTTTTTTGGGGGGAGCGATCGGTCGGAAAGAGAAGTTCTCCATTTCGGCCCGTTGGCAAAAGGGGAGGTTGCCGTAGGGCCGGCTGTACCGGCCGGTTGCCGCATTTCGCAGCGCCAGCCACGTTT
>CAYZWG010000192.1:0-5030 GCA_964481605.1 uncultured Planctomycetaceae bacterium | reverse complement strand
CGCCGAACGGTGGGAGACCCACGCCGTTCGGTGAAGACCCGCACCGAACGGTGACCGGCTCGATCGAGGGGGGTGAGGATTGAAAAAATCCCCAATTCTGGGGAGAATAGTAGGGTCGGCTGTGCCGGCCGGTTGCCGCATTTCCCAACGCCCCAGACATGTTTCAGCCGGCACAGCCGGCCCTACGATGCTTTCGGCGGGGTCGGGAGACCCGCGCCGAACGGTGGAGACCCGCGCCGAACGCCGAGCCTTGGGTCCGAGGAAAACCATCCATCCCCCCCGAACGAGAGCCATCCCCATCGTGAAACACTGTCTGGTCACCGGCGGTGCCGGGTTTATCGGAAGCCACCTGGTCGAGGAACTGCTGGCCCGGGGAAACCGGGTTTGGGTGGTCGACAACGAGTCGACCGGGACGTTTGAGAACCTTCGGGCGGTGGCCGGCCACGCGGCCTTCTCGTACACCCGCGGTACGGTCGCCGACCGGGACCTGGTTCGCCGGCTGGTGGACGAGGTGGACGAGGTCTACCACCTGGCGGCGGCGGTGGGGGTGCAGTTGATTGCCAGCTCGCCGATTCGGACGATCGAAACGAACATCTACCCCACCG
This sequence comes from uncultured Planctomycetaceae bacterium, assembly GCA_964481605.1. Classification (GTDB taxonomy): domain Bacteria; phylum Planctomycetota; class Planctomycetia; order Pirellulales; family Thermoguttaceae; genus CAYZWG01. Next base: position 4,425 of record CAYZWG010000192.1, on the reverse strand, counting down.
AGCTGATCCTGGAGGAGTTGGGGCGGCAACATGCGTCGGGCAGGCCGGTGAAGCTGTTTCTGGCCAGCACGAGCGAGGTTTACGGGAAGAATCCCAAGCCGGCGTGGAGGGAAGAGGAGGACCTGGTTTTCGGGCCCACCACCCGGCCGCGGTGGTCCTACGGCGTCTCCAAGGCGATCGACGAGTTTCTCGCCCTGGCCTACTGGGCCGAGCAGAAGCTGCCCGTGGTGGTGGGCCGGTTCTTCAACGTGGTGGGCCCCCGCCAAACGGGGGCCTACGGCATGGTGCTGCCGCGATTCATCGACGCGGCCCTCTCGGGGCAGCCGCTGACGGTGCACGACGACGGTCTTCAGCAGCGGTGCTTTGCCCACGTTGCCGACGTGGTCCACGCAGTGCTGGAACTGATGGATACCCCCGAGTCAGTGGGAGAGGTCATCAACATCGGCAGCGACCGGCCGATCTCCATCCTCGACCTGGCCCGAAAGGTCGTGGCGGCGGTGGATCCCGCCTTGGAGATTCGGTTTCAAAGCTATGAGGAAGCGTATTCGGCCAATTTCGAGGACTGCCGCTGCCGGGTGCCCGATCTGGGCAAGCTCCGCGGGATGATCGACTACCGGCCCCAATACGGACTCGACGAAGTGATCGCCGAGGTGATCGCCTGGCGTCGCGGTCAGGCAGCGGCCCGGTCGTAGCCGCCGGGGGGGCGAAAAGGACGCCGGAGGATGTTTCATGCCTTGCGTCCGGCCGTTCGTGGTGTCCCGAGTCATCGGGACCCTGCCATGCAGACCACCTTGCCGGCGGTGGTGACGAGGTAGAGTCGGCCGGCGGCGGCGATCATTCCGTCGAACACCGGAGGGTCCTCCAAGCGATACTCGGCCTTCTTTCCGCCGTCGTTGGTGGCCACGGCCCGGAGCGTGCCGCCACGGCGGCCGTGGTAGGCGGCCAGGGCCTCGTCCACGTCGGCCAGCACCAGCGGATTGTTGCCGCGGTGCTGGGGCTCGGGCGGACCGGCGGCGAACAGGGTGTCGCCGCTGAGCACCAGCGCCCGGGCCAAGAACGGCAGGTGCCGCGTCCATCGCTCGGGCACGGCCGGCGGCTGGGGGCCGCGCCGCTTGCCTTTCGGCCGCGGGACCGGAGCCGGATAGTTCCTCTCCGTGGCGAACAGCCGATAAACCTCGCCCCCTCGCCACTGGCCCGTGTTGCCGCCGGGATACTTGTCGCGGCCGAAGCCGTAGATCGTTGTCTGGTCGAGCGAGAGGATGCGGCCCGAGGGGACCTGGTTGCCCACGTTCCACCAGCCACCCCAGCCGGCCACGTAGTGGTCGCCGTAGAGCCAATAGGAGCGATGCCACCAGGTGTCGTCGAGGAACCCGGTGGGCGTAAACAGGTGCCGGGCGGGCTTCTGCTTTTCCAGGCTGCGGGCGTCGAACCGCAGGTGGCGCATGTAGATCGACGCTGCGTCGGCGGAGAGCACGTCGCCCAGCGCCCCGTCCATGTCGAACCGCACGATCGTCTCCTCCGGCTGGCGGCCCGTCTTGGGGTCGATGTCGCAGATGGTCGTGGCGGCCAGCACCCGGCCGGACTGGGGATCGAGCCGGTAGAGCCGGATGCCGCCGTCCAGGAACGACGATCGGCCGGCGGTCACGTAGGCGTTGCCCCCGCGCACCAGCACGCTGCCGTGGGCCGGCCAGGCCGATTCGATCTGCCCGTAGCTCATCACCCGGCGCTCCGCGGGCGCGGCGCGAAACCGCCAGGCCAGTTGGCCGTCGGCCGCCCGCAGGCAGTAGACCCAACCGTCGGCCGAGCCGAACAGCACCAGCGGGCCATGGACGGTGGGCGGCGAGTCGACGCGGCCGCCGGCGGTGAACCGCCACAGCGGCTTGCCGGCGGCGGCGTCCAGGGCGTGGACCGTGTGGGCGTCGATGCGGGCCACGAAGAGCCGCCCATCGGCCAGCGTGGGTGGGCTCAGCCGGCCGCCCAGCGCGGTCGTCCAGGCGGTGGTCAGGCGGGCTGGAATGCGGGTCGTCGTGGCGCCGCTGCGGGCGGCGTCGTGGCGATAGGTGGGCCAGGCTGGGGCGGCAAGAGGAGCAAAGGCGGAGGCGGGAAGGCGGGTGACGTCGGCGTAGGCGGGGCCCCGCTGGAGCCTGGCGGAGGCGGAGGGCTCCGCCTGTTTGGGCGACGGCGAGGCTTCCGCCGCCAGGGCGTTGAAGCCGGTCAGCTTGGCCTTCAGGTAGCAGGCGCAGGAATTCGACGGCACGTAGAGCAGGCCGTTGGCCGGCATGATCCCGTACTGGCAGGTTCCGCGAACCCAGTGGTGGCGCAGCGGCCGGCCCTTCTCCATGTCGATGTATTCCACCCCCACGCGACCCGCCAGGATGTAGCGGCAGGTCGCCTTGTCGCGGTAGCAACGGTGGTGGGGCATTCCGGCGTTGGCAAAGGCCGCCGTGGTATCCAGCGTCCGCTCGATTTTCCCGCTGTGGAGGTCCCGGGCGGTGGTGAAGTCGGGCCCCTTGCGGCGAACGGTTTCGCCCGCCCAGACCAGGCCGTCGGAGACAAACACGTCGACCGGGGCGTTGTAGTTTTCCGCACAAGGACAGTGCCACAACTGCCGGCCGGTCTGGGCGGAATAGGCCACCAGTTGGCCGGCCACGCCGCCGCCCGCCAGGCTGACACTATACTCGACCGAGTGCGGCCGGGCACCTTCGTGAGGCTGTCGGGGAGCGGCCCGATCGGCCGAGAGCACGACGCCGTCCCGCACGACCAGGGTGGGCGTGGCCCAGGCCGGACGCCTCAGGCTCAACGGTCGCTCGGTGTGCCAGAGTTCGGCTCCGCTGGTGGCATCGACGCAGACGATCCGCTCGGTGGTCTGGAAAAACACCTTGTCCTCGGCGACCGCCAGCGTGTCGGGCATCAACTCGGCCGTGTCCAGGTCGGCCTTCCGCCAGAGAAGCTTGTCGCCGGCGGCAAAGGCAACGATGCACTTTTCCACCTTGGGGCGGGGTTCACCGCGGCGCCGGGCCGCTTCGGCCGCGGACTGGCCCGACGGATCGCCCACCGCCACCAGCAACCGCTCGGGGCCGCGGATGATCTCCTGGGCCGACGCGGTGCCGGGATACGTGTGCACGGTCTTGCCCGTGGCGGCGTCCAACGCCGTGACCGGCGCACGGAATCCGAGCGTCACGTAGACGCGGTCGCCCACGGCGACCAGCTTGCGGGAAAGCTGGGGCGGACCGGAGCGGAAGTCGCGGCGGTGATCCTCCCAGGTGGGAATCGCCCGCTTCCAGAGGACCACGCCGTTGAAGGCATCGCGGGCAACCAGGGCCCATTGGCCGGGAAAGGCGATATCGGAGGTGGGGGCCTCGTCGACGATGTAAAACACGCGTCCGCCCGCCGAGACCACCACGCTGATCGAGGCCATCTGCTCGTGGGCTCGTGCCCAGCGAGGGCTCCCCACCCACTGGAGATGACGCGGCGGGCCGACCCGGCGGTCGTCGGCCACGGCGTTGCCGTCGGGGCCGTGAAGGTAATGCGTCCACTGGTCGATTTCCGGCGGCCAGGGCTTGACCACTTTCCGCCAGCCGCCCTGCTGCCGGAGGAAGGCGACCCCGCCCGGGGCCAACACCCGCATGATTTCCTCCAGCGGCACGTGGCTCGACTTCTCGGCCACGAGCACGTTGACCAGGTTCTCGGCATAGGGCAGCCGGCCGCCGTCGTGGCTGGCCACCGACACCCGGCCGTAGCGTCCCGTGGATTCGATGTATCGCCGGGCCCGGGCCACGCGGTCGGGGTCCGGGTCGAGCCCGTCGACGACGAAGCTTTCCGCCGCCCCCAGCGCGGCGGTCAGGCGGCCGTCGCCGCAGCCGAGATGGACCACCAGGCCGCCGGAAAAGCCGCTCGATTGCAAGAGCTTTTGCGCTTCGATCGCCGGTGGAGCAGGCGTCTGGGCCATCGCCTGCCCGGCCCACGGTATGGATAGCGCACACAAAACCAGCATCACGGGTCGAGAAAGAGGCATGATGTATTCCTTCGGTTCAAAGCGGCAATACTCTCGGTCCGCAGGTTCCTAAGCCGGAGCTTGGGAACCAGATCTACTCTCGGTCCGCAGGTTCCCAAGCCGGAGCTTGGGAACCAGATCGAGTGGCGGGGTCGGGAGACCCGCGCCGAACAAGGGGCGGGGTCGGGAGACCCACGCCGAACAAGTGCTCTCGGTCCCAAGCTCCAGCTACTGCTCTCGGTCCCAAGCTCCAGCTACTGCTCTCGGTCCCAAGCTCCAGCTTGGGACCGCATTTGGAGCGAAGCTCTGCTTCGCTTGCCGTGGAACAAAACTCTGAGTTCGTGGGTTCCCAAGCCGGAGCTTGGGAACCAGACTGAAATGGCGGGGTCGGGAGACCCACGCCGAACAGTGCTTGGCAACCAGGCCGGGTG
>CAYZWG010000191.1:3475-10151 GCA_964481605.1 uncultured Planctomycetaceae bacterium | reverse complement strand
GCTGGAGCTTGGGACCGAGAAGGATTGCTGGAGCTTGGGACCGAGAAGGATTGCTGGAGCTTGAGACCGAGAAGGATTGCTGGAGCTTGAGACCGAGGAGGAAAGCCTGAAACTGGTTCCCAAGCTCCAGCTACACCCTGGTTCCCAAGCTCCGGCTTGGGAACCCACCGGTGTTGATTGCGAGCGAAGCAGAGCTTCGCGAACGTGCGGTCCCAAGCTGGAGCTTGGGACCGAGAAGGATTGCTGGAGCTTGGGACCGAGCCCCGTAGGGCCGGCCCTGCGGTCCGTGTCAGAGGAGGAGCCTCGTGTTTGCCGACGTTGCCTCGCTGGAAGAACGGCTCAGTCGCCCCACGCCGGAAGTCGTGGAGACCATGCGGCGGCTGGCCGGCGACCTGATCGTGCTGGGCGTGGGCGGAAAGATCGGCCCCTCGCTGGCCGGCATGGTCCGCCGAGCGAGCGACCAGGCGGGCGTCCGGCGGCGGGTGATCGGCGTGGCACGCTTCAGCACGCCCCGGTTGGCTGAGCGGTTGCAGGCGGAAGGAATCGAAACGATCCGCTGCGACCTGCTCGATCGCTCTGCCCTGGAAAAGCTGCCCTCGGTGGAAAACGTACTTTACCTGCCGGCGCAGAAATTCGGTTCCACCGGCCAGGAACCGCGAACCTGGGCGATGAACACCTACCTGGCGGGAATGGTCTGCGAGGCCTTTTCCACCAGCCGGATCGTCGCCTACTCCACCGGCAACGTCTACCCCCTGGTGCCGGTCACCAGCGGCGGGGCCGCCGAGGAGACGCCCCCGGGCCCGGTGGGCGAATATGCCATGAGCTGCCTGGGCCGCGAGCGGATGTTTTCCTATTTCAGCCGGCGGCTGGGAATCCCCTGCGTCCTCCTCCGCCTCAACTATGCCTGCGAGTTGCGCTACGGCGTGCTGTTGGACATCGCCCAAAAGGTTCTCGCCGGGCAGCCGATCGACCTGGCCATGGGCTATTTCAACGCCATCTGGCAGGGCGATTCCAATGCGATGACCCTCCGGGCCTTCGACCACGTGGCCAGCCCCCCGGCCGTGATCAACCTGGCGGGGGCGGATCGCTTGGGTGTGCGGGCGTGTGCGGCGGAGTTTGGGCGGCTGATGGGCAAGCCCGTCTCGTTCCAGGGCACGGAGGCACGCGACGCGCTGCTCAGCGACGGGCGGCGGGGCCACCAACTGCTGGGCCGGCCGGCCGTGGCCGTCGAGCAGATGATCCGCTGGATTGCGGATTGGCTGCTGCGTGGAGGCCACACCCTTAGCAAACCGACCCATTTCCAGGCCCGCGACGGAAAGTTTTGAAAAACATCCCCGCAAGAGGAGCGAAAACGATGGAGTTTGACCACGTGGGAATCGTCACCACAGAGAAAAAGGCCGACGAAATCTTCGTCGAGGCTACGCGGGTGTGGATCACCGACTTTCAAACCCATCCCTATCGGGTAGAATGGCTGCGCTTCGAGCCGGACAGCCCGGTCCGCGGCCCGGTCCGCGAGATGCCCCACGTGGCCTATCGGGTGGAGGACGTGGAGGCCGCGGGCCAGGGGATGCGGTGCCTGCTGAAACCGTTCGACGCCGGCATGGCCATCGTGGCGTTCTATCAAACCGGCGACGGCGCCGTTGTCGAGTTGATGAAGTACCACGCCCAGGACGGCCCGCAGAGATGATCGAGTTCGAGCACCTTGGCATTGTCACCGGGGAGAAGAAGGCGGGCGAGAGCTTCGTGCCGGCCACCCGGGTGTGGAGGACCAACTACCTGGAACACCCCTACCGCGTGGAGTGGCTGCGTTTCGAGCCGGACAGCCCGGTGCCGGAGGCGGTCCGCACGATGCCGCACGTGGCCTATCGGGTGGAAGATATCGCGGCGGCGTGCCGAGGGCTGGAGGTGTTGTTGGAACCGTTCGACGTGGGGCCGCGGATCGTGGGATTTTATCAGACGGAGGACGGGGCGGTGGTGGAGTTGGTGGAAGTCAAGGACACGGATGACGGATGATGGGGGAGGGAGCGCGGCAAGCGGCCGGCAGAGCCGGCCCTGCGGCAACTGTTGCCCCGGCCGTGGGTAGCACCGGTTCTTGAACCGGTGTGGCTGGTGCCACAAGAGGTCAGCGCAAATCACTCCACCCATCAAGTAGGACCGCCGCCTGGGCGTTGCCACGCACTGGCTGACCTCTTGCCGGCTGCCGCCGGGTGCAGGTTCAAAAACCTGGGCCACCCGTGGCGGCAGAGCCGGCCCTGCGGCAATTGTAGGCCGGGTTGCGACCCGGTATTGATCTGAAAAGGCATATTCCGTGGAAAACGATTTCCGTGCTGTTCTGGGGCGGGGAACCGTGATTCCCGCCAGCCCCCTGGCCCTGGATGCCCAGCGTCGCTTCGACGAGCGGCGGCAGCGGGCCGTTTGGCGTTACTATGTGGCGGCCGGGGCGGGCGGCGTGGCGGTGGGGGTCCACACCACCCAGTTCGCCATCCGCGACGCGGCCGTGGGGCTCTACGAGCCGCTCTTGGCCCTGGCGGCGGAGGAGTTCGATCGGGCCGACGCCGGCCGTGCCGAGCCGATGGTCCGCGTGGCCGGCGTCTGCGGTTCCACCCGCCAGGCGGTGACCGAGGCGGAGATCGCCCGAGCGCATGGTTTCCACGCAGGGCTGCTCAACCTGGGCGCGCTGGCCGGCGCCGACGACGACCAACTCGCCGCCCACTGCCGCGCCGTGGCCGAGGTGATTGCGGTGTTCGGCTTCTACCTTTCGCCCGGCGTGGGTGGGCGTCCCCTGCCTTACTCCTTCTGGCGAAAGTTTGCCACCTTGGAAAACCTGGTGGCCGTGAAAATCGCCGCCTTCAACCGCTACCAGACGATCGACGTGGTCCGCGCGCTGGCCGAAGCCGGCCGCCACGACGTAGCCCTCTACACGGGCAACGACGACAACATCGTGATCGACCTGCTCGCGCCTTACCGCTTCCAGGTGGCCGGCCACGCCGTCCAGCGACGGTTCGTGGGCGGGCTGCTGGGACACTGGGCCGTGTGGACCCGCGCGGCCGTCGAACTGCTCCAGCGCTGCCACGAAATCGTTGCCTCGGGCGGACCCGTTCCGGCCGAAATGCTCGCCCGCAACGTCGAAGTGACCGACATGAACGCCGCCCTGTTCGACGCGGCCCATGGGTTCGCCGGCTGCATTGCCGGGGTTCACGAGGTGTTGCGGCGGCAGGGGCTGCTGGCGGGCAGATGGTGTCTTGACCCTGGCGAAACGCTCAGCCCAGGGCAGGGCGACGAGTTGGACCGGGTTTGCGGGGCGTATCCCCACCTGGTGGACGACGCCTTCGTGGCGGAGCATCTGGACGGCTGGCTGGAGTAGTTGGGCAGCGCCGCTTGGAGGCGGCCGATGATTAGCTTCTGTAGCGGAAAGTGGGGAGGGCGAGGCTCCCGCTCCCGCCGGGAACTCACGGTGAATGCCACCGCCACGGCTCGGCGGGAGCCTCGCCCTCCCACCTGCGCACGGATGTCCGCTTTCCGCAACAGCCGGCCCTACGGCAACTGAACCCAAAGCACCTCATGGCCATCGAATTCCTCTACTTCGATCTTGGCAAGGTCCTCGTCGATTTCGACCCCGGCCAGATGTGTCGGCAAATGGCTTCCGTGGCCGGCATCGCGCCTGAGCTGGTCGCCAAGGCCGTTTTCGACGACGAGCTTCAGCGACGGTTCGAGCTGGGACAAATCGACCTGCGGCAGTATTATCGCGAATTCTGCCGGCGAACCGACACGCGGGCCCCTTACCACGAACTGGCCCGGGCGGCGACCGAGATTTTCGAGCTCAACCTGCGGATCCTGCCGATTGTCGCCTCGCTGGTGCAGACCCGCCGCCGACTGGGTATCCTCTCCAACACCTGCTCGGCCCATTGGCAACACTGCGCCACCCGCTACTGCCTGGTGCGCGAGTGCTTTTCCAGGAGCATTCTCAGTTTCGAGATCGGCTCGATGAAGCCCGACAGGGAAGTCTTCCGGATCGCCGCCGAGCAGGCCGGTTTCTCGCCCGAGGAGATTTTCTTCGTCGACGACGTGGCCGCCAACGTGGAAGGGGCGCGGTGTGCCGGCTTGGACGCGGTGCATTATGAATCGGCCCGGCAGTTGGCCGACGCGTTGCGCCGCCGCGGCGTGCCGCTGGACTGCTGAGTTGTGCCACGCGGGTGGTCCTGATAGCTCGCCTATCTCAGGCGGCGCAGCCGCAAGAGGCACCTGTTCGGCGCAAAAGGCACCTGTTCGGCGCGGGGCTGCCGACCCCGCTCCCCGCGTCTCGGCACTCCGTGGCGCCGCAATCCCGGCCTCTTGTGCCTTCGGCACCCCGATAGCAGAGCTATCGGGGCCACCCGCCACCCGCCACCCGGCCCGTCACCTTGCCCCGCCGAGCAGCCTCTGCTGTAGCCGCAGGGCCGTCAGCACGCCCAGCGTGCGACCTTCCCGATCGACCACCTGGGCCAGGCTTTCCCTCGCCGTGTGCATCTTCATCAACGCCTCCAGGGGGGTCTCCTCCGGGCTCAATGCGACCAGCGGCCGGATCGGCTCCAGCCGGGGAGATGGGCTCAGGGCAAGGTCGATCACGCGAACGTAGCCGATCAGCCGCTGGGCGTCGCCGGGACCCTCGATCGGCACCGAGGGCAGGCGCAGCCGCTGGGCAAGGCTGAGGACGGCCTGTTTGGGCATGTCCAGGCGAGCCCGGGGCGCGTCGGCCAGGGCCGTGGCGTAGCGGACCACCGGCTGGCTGGCCACGGCGAAAAGGCCCTGGGCCAGCCGCCGCTGGGCCGGATGAAGGATGCCCGCTTGCTGGCCCTCTTCCAGCACTTGCTGAAGCTCGCGCCGGGCAAGCTTCAGTCGCACCCGCTCGGGCGATTCGCCCAGCAGCCGGGCCAACCCCCGGTTGATGCACCAGAGCAATCCGCTCACCGGAAAGAACAACACCACGAACAACAGAAACAGCGGCCCGCCCTTTCGCAACATCCGGTTGGGGGCATGGAGGAAGAGGTTCTTGGGGAGCAACTCGCCGTAGACGAACAACACGGGGGCCAGCAGCAAGGGGGCCACCAGTTCGGCGGCCAGCACGTCGCCGGCCACGAACCAGCGGGTGGCCATCACGATCGCCAGGGAGGTGATATAGTTGGCCAGGTTGTTGCCCACCAGGGTGGTGGCGACGAACATCGAAGGACGATTGGTCAGCCACACCAGTCCGCGGGCGAGGCGGTCGCCGCCCATTGCGTCGAGCGCCAACCGCAGGCGGCCGGCGCGATAGAATCCGGTTTCCGAGCCGCTGAAAAACGCGCTCAGAAAAAGCCCCACGCAGGCCAGCAGCAGCGCCGTGAGGATCACGTCGTCTCCTCCTGGGCGTCTTCGGCCAATCGGAGTTCCACGTGAAGCTGACCCCGCCGGGGTACGTCGATCACCTTGAACACGAACGGCCCCCAGCGACACTCGTCGCCCGGCTCCGGCAGCCGCTGCAACACCTCTTGGACCACCCCCGCAATGGTGACGCTCTTGCGCGGGGGGCATTCGACCTGGAACCGGCGGGCCAGCCGGCGAAGCGTGGTCATGCCGCTGGCCTGCCAAACCCCTGGGGCGGTCTGGCGCAACGGCGCCCGCGAGAGCAGCCGCTCGCTGCGGCTCCAGGTCTTGCTGAAGATCACGTCGAGGATGTCGTCGAGCGTGATGATGCCGATCGTCTCGCCAAACTCGTTGATCACCGTGGCCACCTGCCAGGAACCTCGCAGCAGGGTCTCCAGGGCCTCCGCCGTGGTCATGCACCAGGGGATGTAGGCCACCGGCTCGGCCAGCCGCTGGAGGTCCTCGGCGGGAACATGGGAGAGGTTCTTCAAGGCGATGGCCCGGGCCACCTCTTCGCTGTCCGGCTCGGTCACCAGCAGGTACTCGCTGGGTGGCAGCCGGCCTCCCAAGTCGGCCAGCACGACCGGCGGCCGGAAGGCGAGGAAACGGGTTCGCGGACGCATCAATTCGTCGGCCCGGATTTCCGACAAGAGCACGATGTTCTGCAACACCTGCTGCTCCTGCTCGATCAGCGCCGCATCGGCGGTCGACATCCGCACCGCCCGCTCCAGGTCGCCCACGCGGAGATACGGCTCGGGCTGAAACCGCGGCCAGAAGAGCCGACGGGAAAGGAGGTTGGCCGTCCGCAGCACGGGCAGGATGGGGTCGACGAGGCGGACCGAGGCGGCCAGCGGCACCCCCAGCAGCAGGGCCAGGGCGCGGGGTTTCAGCACGGCGACACTCTTGGGCAGCATTTCGCTGAAGACGATCAGCACCAACAGGCTTCCCACCGCGAAAACCCCGGCCTGGGCGCGGTGGCCCGAATCTTGCAACCGTAAACTGACCACCGAGGCGATGGTGAAATAGGTGAGGTTGGCCACCAGGTTCCAGAAGAGCACCGCGGTCAGCAGCCGGTCGGAGTCGCTCAACAAGGCGTGGGCGGTTCGGCCGGCCTGCCCGGCGGTGGCCAACCGGCGGCGATCGCGCGAATCGAGCGAAAACAGGGCCGCCTCGCTGGAGGAGAAAAAGGCCGAGGCGACAACCAGCCCGGCCATGGCCACCAGTCCGGGTGTGTATGGTACGAGGGCTTCCACCCCGGTTTCCCCCCCTACGGTGAGCGCTGGCGCGGCCCGGCGGC
>CAYZWG010000191.1:0-3375 GCA_964481605.1 uncultured Planctomycetaceae bacterium | reverse complement strand
CGCGGCCCGGCGGCCGGGGCTATTGCTCGCCGATCGTGGTCCTTCCGGTGGCCACGTCGAACTCGTCGATCGCCGGGATCAACATGGCCACGGTGGTGAACCCGTAGGCGCCGGCGGTCGCCACGAAGGCCAGGTGCGGTTCATTCAAAAGATAGCTCGTCATGGCGTAGAAAGTGGCCAAAGGGCAGATAAACGAGGCCACGCCGATTGCCGCGGAGGGATTTCGGGCCCCGATCGCCACGTAGAGCCCCACGCCCCCGCCCACCATGAAGGCCAGGAAGGGCTGCAACTGGGCCTCGAACGAGCCGCTGAACGCCACCATGATCCTCATGCAGGTGGCCACGCCCACGAAAAGAAAGAAGACCGTGCCCAGGCTGGTGGCGATGGCGCTGCGGCTGTTGACATGGTGCATGCCGGCGTGAACCCCCAGCATGGCAACGAAGAGATACAGTACCCCCAACCCCAGCAGCAGGTAGACCAGGCTTTCCAAATCGATCACCTCGATCCACCACAGGTAGGCGCACAGCCCCAGCGGCAGCACGACCATCTCCTTGGTATTGTAGAAGGCCCCGCCCAGCTTGCCAAACACGAACTCCTTGGGGGTCAGGTCGCTCACCAACAGCAGGTCCAGCGCCCGGCCGTCCCGCTCGGTCGTCAAGGAGGTGACCGACTGGGCGTTGACCAATACCAGGCTCAAGAAGAACAGGCCCACCAGGGCAATGGTGGGGGTGTTCTGCGATGCCGGCCCGGCGGCGGCCAACGGGTGCAAACTGGCCACGCAGAGGACAAACAGGACAAGATACGCCAGGCGGATCACCAGCATCTTGCGGCCGTAGGCCCAAGTGCGCATCTCCCGCCAAATGATGGGGTTGTCCCAGACCTGGCGGGTTTTTGCCGCCTTGCGGGCCGTGGACCGGGCTGGGGCCGGGCTCTCCTGGGCCTGGAGGTCGGCTTGGCCCGTCTGGGCTACGTCGTACTCGGCTCCCCAAATGCTTTCGCGCTGCCGGCTTTCGTCCTCGCCGGCGGTTTGGCGGGCCTCTCGCGATGGGTTCCAGACGCGAACTCTGAGGATGGCAATGCCGTTGAGCAAGACCGCGATCGCGCCGCCGGCGGCCACGAACCCGGCAATTCCGCGAAGCGATGCCCACACGCCCGCCAGGCCTCCCGACTCGGGCAGCACATACGGCCGGGTGGCTTCCTGGATGGCCCTCCAGGGACTGAAGGCGGCCGCCCACTGCTGGCAGGAAATCTCCAGCCAGCCGGCCCCCAGTGCGCCCGAGGCCACGATTTCCCACGCGGCCAACCAGAGGACCAACACCAAAACGGTCATGGCCAGCGCCTGAAACGTCTTTTCTCGCCACAATGCCAGCGTGGAGCCCAGGCTGCCGCAGGCGATCACGCTCACCAGCGTGACCAGGAAAACGCGGCCGATCTGGTCGAACGACACGCCGCCAAACCACGTGGAAAGCATGAATAGCGGCAGCGACGCCGCGCAAAGCACCAGCATCTGCAGCAAGCTGGCCAAGAGCCGACCCAAAACCAACTCGCAGTTGGAAAGATTGGTCATCAACAGCAGGATCAGCGTTCGCTTGTCCTTCTCCTGGGCCACCGCACTGGCGGCCAACAACGCCGAGAAAAACAGGGCCAACGCCAACTGCAAGGGGGCCAGAATCTGCAACAGGACCGTGCCGAATCGGGCAAGATCGCCCACGTCTCTCACCCGCTGGGTGCCCGTCAGCACGGCCCAGGCCGTACTCATCAAGAGCAGCAGCAAGATCACGTACACGGTCCGTGCTACGTAAATCCGCGGCCGCCGCGGGGCGATCGCCGCTTCGCGAGTGAAAACCGGCCCAATCAGCAAGCCGCCTCTCCCGTGCCAGGGTCCGTGAGGTCAGAAAACGGCCGAAGGGCAACCTTCCGCCGCCGAAAATCCCTATTCTAACATGTTCCCGTGGCCGAAAGAATAGACGAGATGGCTGTTCTGTTTCCGGGTGCAAACGGCGGACCTTTTGAAAGTAACCCGAAGCGTTAGCGAGGCAGATGGCTCAACGCTGCGCCTCCCTCGCTAACGCTTCGGGTTCCTGTGCACCCGGAAACGGAAGTGCCGACGAGATGTTCGTGCGTGCCGCGGGGGACAAGCCCCCCCGAACCGGAAAACCAGCATGAATGCCGGGCGGCTGGCGCTGCCGACTTGCCGCAACAGAAACTCGTCGGCTCGATTCCAAGCTCCAGCCTGGGACCACATTCGGTGCGAAGCCCAGCCTCGCTTGTGATGAAGTCACACGCCGCGCCGGTGGGTTCCCAAGCTGGAGCTTGGGAACCAGGTTGAAGCTGGAGCTTGGGAACCAGGTTGAAGCTGGAGCTTGGGAACCAGGTTGAAGCTGGAGCTTGGGAACCAGATTGACAAGCCGCGCCGAGATCAGTCCGTCAGGTCGAACTTGAATTCGTTTGTTGTGTCGGCTTTCACTTCGGCGGTCAGGCCGGACGTTTCGGCCGACTTGTACTTCGCCGGCAAGTCCTCGGTGACCGTGGCCGCGGGTGCCTCCTCCGCCCCGCCGATCCTAGCGTCTTCGATCTCTTCCTCTCCTCCTGGCCCGCCTTCGACTTCCGACTTGGAGATGGCGACCTTGTAGTTGCCCGGCTCCGCTCCCTCCGTACCCCACTGCGACTTGAGCGTGAAGTTGCCCTGCGCATCGGTGGTGGCAACCGCCGCGGATCCGCCGCTCGAGGCCGGCGAGAAGGTCACCACGGCGCCCTCCACCGCAGCGCCTTTGTAGGTCACGGTCCCGGTGACGGGAGCGGTGGCGGGGGCTTTTTCATTGCCCGCCTGGGGACAACCAATGAAACACGCCAGCAAAGCGAGGCAGCCACTGCCTCGGAGAATCAGTCGACACATGGCAATCTCCCTGAAAAAGTCGAACGGAACACCCGGGCTTCTCCCACTGGCGAGCCCGGGTCGCACGTATGCGAACGGGTGAAACGCGTCCCGCCGCGTTCCCACCACCTCGCGTCCCCGCCAACCACCTAGAGACGGCCGGCGGGCGTTCTATTCCCACGATTCCGAAAATCCCCCCCCAGCCGGCACGCCGCACAGCACCACCACATTCGGCGCGGGTCTGGCGACCCCGCCGAAAGCGCCGAGGTGCAGGTCTCCCAAGCGGCAAGAGCCGTGGCGATTGGGGGACCACCGGTCCTCTCTCTCGGCGGGGTCAGGAGACCCGCGCCGAACGCGACCCACGTCGAACGCGACCCACGCCAACGCCGGCGGGGTCAGGAGACCCGCGCCGAACGCGCCGTGCCGGCCGAAGGCAGCCAGGACGCTAGAGCTGGGACACTTCCGAGCCGTTTCGTGAGCCCAGCGCGCCCCAAACTCCG
>CAYZWG010000190.1:8951-10290 GCA_964481605.1 uncultured Planctomycetaceae bacterium | reverse complement strand
GGATGAACGACTTTCAAAAACAGCAGAGTTTTTCGTCACCCTAGGGCGAGGCTCCCGCCGAGCCGGGAAATCACGGGGGAATGCCCCGCGCCGCGGCTCGGCGGGAGCCTCGCCCTCCCGACTCCGCACGCGGCGCAAGCTCGGCGGACAAACACACCGCCGCATTATCGCATCGCCCCGCGCACGGCGTCAAGAATTTTCGCCTGGGCTGCTTCTCGCGGTCCGTCCACCGTCGCCCCCGCGGCCTTCTTGTGGCCTCCGCCCCCAAACCGCCCCGCCAGCTCGCTGCAATCCAAATCGCACCGGCTGCGAAAACTGATCTTGAACTTTCCTCCCGGTCGCTCCACCAGGATCACCGCCACCTGCGTTCCGCCCACGGCCAGCGTCATGTTGATCAAGTCCTCGCTATCGCTGGGCAAGGCGCCCGAGACGCGAAAATCCTCCAGCCCGATCCAGGTGTGGATCAGCCGGCCGTCCAGCTCCGTTCGTGCCTTGGCCAAGACGCGGCCGGTGAGGTTCAGCCGGGCCAGGGTTTCCGTCTCGTAGAGCTTCTCGTAGATGGCGTCCGGCCGGGCTCCGGCCCGGGCCAGACGGGCCGCCAACTCGAACGTCTCCCCCGTGGTCGAGGAGAAGCGATACCAGCCGGTGTCCGTTGCCAGCGCCGCAAACAGCGGCACCGCGATCTGGGGCGTGACCTCCACCCCCAGTTGGCGGGCCGCCTCGTAAACCAGCCGCCCCGTGGCCTCGGCCGTGGTGTCCTTGAATAACTCGGCGCCCAAGTCGTCGCCCGAAACGTGGTGGTCCACCACGGCCACCGTGGCCCGGGTGGTGCGAATCAACTCTCCCACTTCTCCCAGTTGAGCCCAGGCCGTGGTGTCCAACACCAGCAGCAACTCCGCACGGTCGAGCTCCTCCGGCGGCACCTCGCCCAGCGGCCGCAGCCGGCCCCCGGGATCGAGGAACCCGAGCCCGGGCGGCAGCTCGAACGGATTGGCCGTGCCCACCGTCTTGCCCAGCCGCGTGAGAACCTCCAGCATCGCCAACTCGCTGCCCACCGCGTCGCAGTCGGGACGCACGTGCGTGGCCAGCAAGATGTGGTCTTTCGATCGGATCAAACGGACGAAACGGGGCCAGTCCACTCGCATGGCGGCGGCTTCCACGGCCGGTGTTTTCGATGGCAACAAGGGCGGGCTCCCTCCAACTTGAGAATCAGACAATAGGGCAACAACGCGGGTTCAAGGGCCGCTGGTCGCTCGTGGATTGTAACCCGAAGCGTAAGCGAGGGAGAATCACCAACCTGGAATCCCTCGCTCACGCTTCGGGTTGCGATCGCCGTCGC
>CAYZWG010000190.1:2658-8851 GCA_964481605.1 uncultured Planctomycetaceae bacterium | reverse complement strand
GAGAATCACCAACCTGGAATCCCTCGCTCACGCTTCGGGTTGCGATCGCCGTCGCTGAGCGAAACCAGCAAAATACAAGCCCGCTCGGCGCCGCTCGGCGCGGGTCTCCCGACCCCGCCGCAGACCGCCCTTAAACCCCGGCGGCGATCCTGCCGGCGGCAGCCACGTCAACCTTCATCTGCGCCAGCAACCGGTCGACGCAATCGAACCTTATAATATCTCTCAGCCGGGCAAGAAAGTCAACCTCGAGGGTTTGCCCGTAGAGCGATCCCTCGAAGTCGATCAGATGCACTTCCACCTTCAACGCCGCTTCCGCGAAGGTCGGATTCGGTCCCAGGCTGATCGCCGCGGGCCATGCCCGGCGATCGATCCAGGCCCGGCCGGCGTAAATCCCCGACCCCGGCAGCAGCGTGTCGACGCCCTCCAGGTTGGCCGTGGGAAACCCCAGCCCGGCGCCCCGCCCCGCCCCGTGGGCCACCAACCCGCGAATCCGGTAGGGCTCGGTGAGCATCTTTCCGGCCGCGTCGATTCGGCCTGCCAAGAGCAGCCCGCGAATCCGCGAGCTGGAGACCATTTCTCCCTCCACCTGGACCGGCTCGACCACCTCCAGCTCCAGCCCCGCCCCGGCGCAATAGCGGCGAAGCAGATCGACGTTGCCCCGGCGTCCACGGCCAAAGAAGAAATTCGGCCCTTCCACCACCGCCCGGGCGTCCAGCCGCTCCCGCACGATGCGGTCGAAAAACACCCGCGGTGCCAGCCCCAGCAACGCCTCGTCGGTAGGGTAGGCGATCAGGGCGTCGACCCCCAGCCGGCCCAGCAGGTCCGCCTTCCGCTCGGTCCAGCACAAGGGCAGCGCCGCCCGCCGCGCCGGCAGCACGGCGGCCGGATGGGGATCGAACGTAAACACCACCGCCGCGCCCCCCAGCTTGGCCGCCCGCGCCGCCAACCTTCCCACCAACTCGGCGTGCCCCCGGTGGACCCCGTCAAAGTTGCCGATCGAGACGGCCCCACCGCGTAGCTCGTGGGGTAGCTGGTCAAGACTGCGGATGAGTTTCACGTTGGTCTTCTGCCTGGGGGAGGAAACGTCCACCGGCCGGCGTGCCGCCTCGACAAGGACATCGACTACCCGGACGATTCAGAGTGCCGGCGAATCTCGTCGCGAAGCCGTGCCGCTTCTTCAAACGCTTCGTCGGCCACGGCCTCCTGAAGACGCCGGCGCAACACGTCGAGCACACTCTCCGACTCGACGTCCGCCTTCGCGCTGGACTCCAAAAGAATCTCATCGCGCCACTGTTCCAGGCTCACCAACTCGGAGCACTCGTCGCTCCGGTCGACGGCTTCGTACTGTTCGAGGAAATCCTTGATCGCGCCGATCGCCGACTCGATCACGCGGATCGCCTCGCCCACTTCGCCCTTGCCCAGCAAGGGCATGGCCACCGCCCGGCTGTGCATCATCGTCACGTAGGGCCGCCACTGGTCGAATTGAAAGCGGGCCTTTTCGTCCCGCACGTGCTCCCCCACAAAAGCGAACAACCGCAGGTTGCGCGCCGTATCGCGAGCGCAAAACTCGTACTGCTCCAGGTGCCAGAAGCCCAAGTAGCGGTGGTAATATTGAACACCCTCGCGCCAAAGCCGGGAACATGCCTCCTCGCTCAACTGGTAAGCGGCCGAATCGGGATTCTCGCGGTCGTGAACCTGCTGCTGGTGCTCGTAATAGTCCAGCCACGATTCGTAGTCTTCCGGCCGCAATCCGTCCGGCCGCCCCGACGTCTCCATCTGCAACAGCCCCATGTCGATCCGCAACTGGAGCTTCTTCCGCCCGTCGTCCCCCTCGATCACCCGCACCATGATCTCCTCGGGATCAAACCGCCAACCTTCGAGAATCCTGGAAATGTCCTTCGACATGGTTTTCTTGGAACTCGCAAAAGGATTACGTGGCGATTCGCCGGGGCATGCTCCGCCACGCCCCTGCCGAGCCAGGGTAGATCGCGGACGCCCTCGGCAGAGACAGTTTAGCCGCTGGGATCGGCGTGGCGAAAGGGGGGGACGCGCAAGCGCCCGGCTGAGAAGTGGGTAGCACCGGTTCTTGAACCGGTGTGGCTGGTGTCACAAGCACCGTAGGCCGGATCGCGGGTGGCCCCGATAGCTCCGCTATCGGGGTGCCGTGAGGCACGGGAGGCGAGGATTGCGGCGTGCCGGACTGCCGGGGCACGCGTGGCGGGGTCGGGAGACCCGCGCCGAACAGGTGCCTCTTGTGGCTACGCCACCCTGATAGGCAAGCTATCAGGGCCACCCGCGGGGGTCTCCCGACCCCTGTTCGGCGCGGGTCTCCTGACCCCGCCGCCCGATCAAGCGTTCGGCTCGCGAATCACCGGCTCCATCCTCTTCCTATTGCACTCCACGGCCAACACGATCGTTCGCTGCTCCACGCCGTTGGCGCCGCAGGCCACCACGGGCAGCACCTGGCGGCGGTTGGGGAGGTTCATCCGAACGGAAAACGTCCCGTCCGAATCGAGCCGCACCGGTTCGCCCTTGAGTGTCACGTGGGCATCCGGATCCACCCTCCCATACACCACCAACTCCGCGTCGACGTTGAATTGGAAGTCCCGATGCGCACGCGCCACCGCCTGGGCCCCCATCCCGAATCGGGTCACCATGGGCGAACCCATGGGGCGGTGAAGCCGTTCCTCGAAGAGGTCTTTCAGGTCGCTGCCGTCGGCCCTTCCGTCGTAGCCCCCGCTGAGCGCGTAAACCCGGTCAAAGTCGGCCGCAATCCCCGCCCAGTTGCCGTCGCTGACCTTGGCCGTTCCCACCTGCGGCGTGGTCACCACGTTGCTCCGGGTGAGGCAAAGAAACTTGCCGTCCACGGTCAGGTAGCCGATGTCCACCTGAAACGTGGTGGGCGGATTGTCCACGTCGATGTACCAGTTGTTCACGCCGCCGTGCACCGGAATGTCGCGAACGACCTTCTTTTCCGATCTGGTGGTCCCCTCGCCCGGCAGTTCCCAAAGCCGCAAAACCGGCCGCGCACCGTGCCAGTGTTGCCCCAGGGCCGCCCGTGCCCGGTCGACGCTCGATCGGGTCAGCTCCCAGTAGGCGTGCAACCAATAGGGATCGCGAACCATGAGAATGAAGCGATCCTTCTGCCTACCCTTGCCGTTGCCGTTGCCATTTCTGCCGGCGTCCACCCCGAAGGCCAAGTCTTTCGAGCGGGTCATCTTCGTCTTCATCTCGTCGAGCCGCTTCTGAGATCGCCGCGACCGCCCCCTCGCCTTGCCGTTCGCACCCGACACGCAAGACCCCCGCGCGCTCTTGGCCGACGCCTCGCTCGATTTCTTCACCACCCGCGTGCCCGATCGCCTGGCCTTGCGAGCCCGCTCTGCCTTGGCTCGCTTCAGCAGGGCGCCAATCAATTCGGCCTTTCGCATCGCGTGCCAGCCGGGAATGCCTTGGGCCTTCGCCCGTGCTGCCAACTCTCTGACAGTATGCGATCTGAGTTCCGCTGTGGTGGTCACGGGACTTACCTCCGGGTTGCCGCGTCGGCGAAGCTTGTCGCGGCGCAGGGGTTCGGTGGGTTGGTCTAGGGTGTCGTCCGTGACCCACGCTGTTGCCCCATCTCCGCCGGCTGTCCGTGGCCGATCACCCTCCGCAGAGTCCCAAGGCCGAAACGGGGGCGTGGCCGCCGCAAAAGCTTTGCGACACAACCCCACTGGCGGTGGGTCTGACTGCTGGCCTCCAAGGTTTCGCCCTTTGGCGACAACCCTCGGCAGGCCGGCCCATGGACCTCTACGGATTCACCCCGTCGTCGGTAGGCGCCCAAATCGTTAATTTGGGCATGACGGGGAACTCCAATGCCACTTATTCTACCCTCACGATCGGTGCATTGCAACGAGAGGCCCCCGCCCAGCCTTCCGCCGAGCCACCACGCTTTCTTCGTAACCTCTTTATTCGCAGAAGGTTAAAATCTACATACGGCACCAACTTCCGCCCCGAAATTCTGTCCTCCCCCCTAATCAGGGTGACTCCTCGCCGCCAGCCTGTAGGGCCGGTTGTGCCGGTCGCAGAACGTAGGCCGGACACGATCCGGCAATGCTGGGACAGCCCCGAATGCCGGATCACGATCCGGCCTACCGAACTCGCAACCGTAGGGCCCGGCTGTGCCGGCCGGATGGCCGGATTTGCTAGTTGCGACGGGTCGAACGAATGCTTACAGTAGAAGGTCCGTTCGGCTGGCGCGCGGTATCTTGTCCGATCCATGCCGGGCTGCGGCCCGGCCTACGCGCTTCTTCCATCTCACACGAAGGGAAGACACACCGTGGACAAGGTTCTCATCATCGTGGGCGACGCCACCGAGACGGTCGACACGCTTTATCCCTATTACCGCCTCATCGAGGCTGGTTTCCAGCCGGTCGTCGCCGCCCCCCAAAAACAACGCTACCAAATGGTGATGCACGAGGTGAAGCCCGGCTGGACCATCACCAAGGAATGGGAAGGCTACACCATCGAGGCCGATCTCGCCTTCCGCGACGTCAACCCGGAGGAGTACCTCGGCATCTTCTTCTCGGGCGGCCGCGCGCCCGAGTATATCCGCTACGAGGAAGCCCTGGTGCAAATCACGCGGCACTTTTTCCAGACCCGCAAGCCCATCGGCTGCGTCTGCCACGGCGTCGAGATTCCCGCCTATGCCGGCTGCGTCAAGGGCCGGCGGATGGCCACCGTGCCCAAGTGCAAATTCGACCTGGAGGTCTGCGGAGGCATCTTCGTCGACGAGCCCTGCGTGGTGGACGGCAACCTGGTCAGCGGCCGCACCTTCCACGACCACGGCCATTACGTCGGCGCCTGGATCGAACTCCTCCAGCAAGCCGCCCGCCGGCCATAGCGCTCGCGCTCGGCGCGGGTCTCCTGACCCCGCCGCAACCGCCGCGGCGCAGGTCTCCCCCGCACGGGTATGGATTTCCTGGAACTTGCCGCTACCCCTGGCTCGGTGCCACCGCCAGGCGTTTCAGTGCCTCCAGCGCGGTGAGCACGTCCTCGCACGAGATGGCTTCCCAGCCGGCCAGCTTGTGGTTGAGAATCGCCAGCTTGAACGACTCGAACGCCTCGCCCAAATCGTCGGGCAAGGGCGGCAGGTTCGCCAGCGGCGCGACCGGATTGCTCGCCGGCCGGTCGGCCCCCGCATCGGCCGTCGCGTCGCCGGGGTCAAAGGGCTGGCCGTCGTCGAGGGCGGCCTGCAAGTCGTCTCCGGCCTGATCCGCCGGTGCCTCGCCCGAACGATCGACGTCCTGGACCTCGCCCAGTCGCGCGTCGGCCGTCTCCGCGACCGCCTCCTCGGCCAGGCCCGAATCCTCGTCAAACTCGGTGGCCGCCAGATCGCCGTCGTCCGGCTTTTGCTCGGCCACGGCGCCGGTCGCTTCCCACCGCTGGGACCGCATCCGGCCGACCGACCACCGGTTCTGCACGGCCCCTTCCAGCCACATCTCCGCGTCGAGCCACTCGATCGCCGCCAGAAAATGGCTCCAGTAAAGCCCCCGATAATCCTCGTGGGTCTCGCCGAATCGATCCCACACCCGCCGCAGGCGGCCCACGTGCTGGCTGCTGACGTTCTTCACCCGCCGGGACCAGGCCTCGTCGCTGTAGGCCTGCTGCGGCGCGCCCGAATCGGCCAGCGCCCCCCGCCACAGCGAAATGATCCGACCCTTTTCCCAGTTGGTCGTACTGACCAGCCGGTTCCAACGCCCCAGGTATTCGGCCGACGCGGCCTCGACCGCCGGCGACTCGGGCTCCCTCGATTCGTTCGGCGGAGCCAGCGTGGAGAATTCGTCCATTCCAAGAGATTCCTGTTTCGCGTGGTGAGCAGATCCCTGATCGTCGCGGATTTTGGGGAGGGGGAACGGCCAAGGAGTATCCCCACCGGGTTTGCCCCGGTGGATTGCGGGTGTTTGGCAACTACCGGCGCTCGGCGTGGGTCTGCTGACAGCGCTCGGCGTGGGTCTGCTGACCTCGCCGCCCCCGCCACGGTTCGATTCTAGCACGCCCCAAACAGACGCTTCCAGCCGGCAGCCCGAGGGCACCCCGCCGCGAACACGCCAAGGCCTGGAATTCACGCACCAGCCGTCGCCGGACGGCTTCCGCTGCCGTCCCTTCTTGCGGCCGTCCCGCCGGGGAAAACCTGTCGACAGCCCTGGAACGTGTT
>CAYZWG010000190.1:0-2558 GCA_964481605.1 uncultured Planctomycetaceae bacterium | reverse complement strand
ATCGTGATCCGGCGCCGCCGGGGCAACGTCCTGCGTGGGAGCCGGGGCCACGGTGCCGGGTCGCGACCCGGCCTACGGTGCTGACCTCTTGTGGCACCAGCCACACCGGTTCAAGAACCGGTGCTACCCACGCTGACCACACCGGTTCAAGAACCGGTGCTACCCACGCTGAGCGTTCGGTGCGCAACGCAAGCGACGGATGATGACCAGAGAAAACACGCCCGGGATGAGATTATGGCGCGTCGCTTGCGTTGGGCGAGTCGTCCGATGGGGCAGAATCTGCCGACGGTTTGGCCGCCGTCTCCGACCCGGACTCGACTCCTCGAAGAATGAATCGCAGCCGATACTTCGGCTGCTGGACCCGGACCGGCCGATCGGCCGCGTCCGCTTTCTCGGGTCCCGGCCCCGCCTTCTGTTTCGATGATTTTTTCTTGCCCGCCGAAACGCCGACCTTGATCTTCACCGGCACCTTGATCTCGGCTACCCCCTGGCCGTTCTGAAACGTTCCCTCCAGGCGAAGCGTCGCCTTGCCGCGAGCCGCGCCGGCGGCGACCGGGCCCGAACCGGTCAGGCAGCCCGCCCCCGCGCCCGGCACCGCCTTCGACTTCCGCCCCGACGGCGTCAAAACGGCACGCGCACCGGCCGGGGCGCGGGGCGCCGCCGTGCCGGCCGTCTGCCCCAACCTCACTCCCAGAAACGCCTCCGGCTTCGATCTCAGTGCCGCCAAAAGTCCCGGAATCTGCCCGGCGGTCACCTCGATCTCCACCACCTTCTTGCCGCTCTTGGCGTCGCTGGCCTGGTGCCAGGCAATCTTCTCCCCCGCCAGCACTTCGGCCAGCGCCTTGCGGCCGACCTCCTCCCCCGAAACGTCGCAATGAACCACCAGCGACCGCACCGCCCGCTGCCCGGCCGGCGGAGGCGTCCGCCCCGGCTGGGGCTTCGCCACCGCATCGGGCGACCGCGGCGCCGGCCCGTCGGCCAACGTCTCCACCGGCGGCGGGGGCACCATTTTCGCCGGCTGATCCGCCGGCAGCGCCGGCACCGGCTCCGCCCGGCCATCCCCCGGCTCCTCCGGGGAAATCGTCTCCGGCCCCGGCTCTTCCATCGCCTCGATCACCGGCTCTCCGGCAAGCTGCCCAAGGGCCCCTTCGGCCGGCCTCTGGGCCAGCTCGCCGGGCCGCCGCTCTGGGGGCCTCTCCCACACCATGATCAAAACCGCCACCGCGATCGCTGCCGCTGACCAGACGAAATTCCGCGGTCGAAGAACGCGGCGCCAAACCGTACGCTCCCGCCGCCGGGGTGGATCGACCTGGTGGAATCTCGGCAGCGGCCGGGCCGGCTCGGCCAGCATTTCCCGCTCCGCCCGGCGAAGCACCCGCCCGCTGAGGTCTTCTCCCAAGGCGTAGGCCGGAAGCGATTGCAGCGTCGAACTCAACGCCCGCAGCTCCTCCACGAGCTGCCGCGCCCGTGGCTCCGCGGCCAGCAACCGCTCCACCCGCGTCTCCTCCTCGGCGGTCAGTTCCCCGTCGATGTAGGCGCTGAGCAATTCGTCTTCCAGATCGTCGAACATGGCGGTTCCCCGCTGCCGCCCCCTGGCCCGGACCGCCTCTTTCGCGAGACGGCATTCCCCATGGAACCCCGGGCTCAAAGCCGCGGCAATGCTAGCAGTCACCCCTCGAAAAAACGCTCTGTTTCCCCCCGGAAACTCACCTTGGCAACGCAACCATCAATAGTCTTCCCCGGCGAGCACTTCCTTGAGTTGGTCTCGCAGTTGCATCCTGGCCCGGTGCAGCCGGCTGCGAACCGTGCCCACCGGCAACTCGAGAATATCGGCGATCGTTTCGTAGCAGCACCCGTCGATCTCCCGCAACACGAGCACGTCTCGATGCGCTTCGCTAAGCGTGCCGATGGCCGCCCGCACCTGCCGCCGGCACTCCTCTCGCTCCACCCGCTCCACCGGCCCGGCCCCCGCGTCCACCGGTTCCTCCCCCCCCTCGTTCCGAGCCTGCTCCACCGAGAGAGTGGGCCGCCGGCGACGACGCTGGGTGGCGGCCACGTTGAACGCAATGCGGTACAACCAGGTATAAAACGCGGCGGTCCGCTGAAACGACTCCAACTTCACGAACGCCTGCACAAATGCGTCCTGAACCACGTCCAAGGCGTCCTCACGACCCCCCACCACGTGGACCATCGTGTTGAACAACCGGTCCTGGTAGCGACGGACCAACTGCCCAAACGCGGCCGATTCCCCGGCCAAGGTCGCATCGATCAATTGGGCGTCGTCGTTCACGGCTTCGCAGCTTTAGACGCAGGCCGCAGAAGAAGAGTTCCACCCCGTCGGGCCCGTCGGCACCCGGGCTCCACAAAGCGAGGGGGCCAGACCGCCCCCACATCCATCATGCCGCTGCGGCGAAATGCTGTCAAACCCTTGTGGCAAAAACACTTGCAGTGGATGGGGGCACGCCGCCTGAAGGGGCAGGGCCACGGATGGGTGGTCCCCAAATTCTTCCAGGAATTCTTCTCCACTGGACATTTTCGCCCGCCCCTCGCGTTCCCCG
>CAYZWG010000189.1:0-10292 GCA_964481605.1 uncultured Planctomycetaceae bacterium | reverse complement strand
GCCGCAAATAGCAGAAAACTTGTCGTGTTTCTTGGCCTCGCTCAATATGACAGGGCCGGCGGGGAGGAGCCCTAAGTGGCGCTGTCCAACTATGCCGTTGCGTTTTTTCTGGAAACCGTGGCGTAATCTATTTGGTGGCAGGCACTTTGGCCGCCCATGGCCGGTTGCTCGCGTGTGGCACCTCGACGCTGTTTTTCCGGGCATTTCCAGGCGTTTCAGGCTTGAAATGCAAAAAAAACGCAACGGCATAGCAGCCGACCTGTTTTTTCCTCCCGGAGATCGCGCAGGCGTCAACCCCGAGTTGATCCGCCCAACGATCCGCCGGAGGCGGTCCCTGACAGGCACATGGATCGAGTGAGTCGAATTGCCGATGTCGACAACGTGGCTCGGGCAAGGCCGACCGCAATTGACGTGCCAATCCGCCCCGGGCCGGCCGGCGGCCGATTCGTTAGGTCCTTGCTCGGCACGGTGTTAGACGAACCAAACTCCACGGCGAAAGAGCCCCGCCGAAAGCCCGCGGAACCACCGGCTGCGCACGCATTAGGCAGTCCGCGATGGAAGAATGGGCAGCCGAACGGTCCGCCCCGATGAAACCATCGCCTATGGGCGCCTGCATGGCCAAGGCATGGAAGGCTTGTCGATCTGGCCCGAGCGGGCAGCGATTTCAACCGCTCCCAGGCCGGATCCCACTCCCCAGGGGGATGCGCCGCTGAACGCGAACAGGACAAGAAGGCGGCGGCACAAGAAGAGCCAAGTGGGCGCACCAGGATTCGAACCTGGGACCTCATCCTTATCAGGGATGCGCTCTAACCAACTGAGCTACGCGCCCCATCCACCTCGGCCCAAACCGAGACGTTCATCAAGCATAACTCAAGCCCCGAACGTGTCAAAGGGGGGCCCGTCGCCGCGTTCGGGGCGGGTGGGACGCCCCGCCAGCCCCCACCGGCTGGCGGGCTTTGCCCGGGGACCCCGCCCACTCACCTTGCCCGCTGTCCACCCGACATGGTGGAGCCCATGCCCCCCCCCGAAAAACTCCCTCTAACCGGAAAAATCAACTTAATCCGTTGATGTTGCCGGCCCGGGCGGCCGAAATAAGGAGACCGGGGGTGCGGTCGAAGGTTCGCCCGCACCGTGCGTGGACGAATGGAGGTACGCTTCCGCCCAGGGCGGTCTGGCCACGCGGACAACTGGGTGTGGGGCCGAGAATTCGATACAACGATGGAATTTCCAACAGGTTAGGAGTTCCGAAATGCGAACGCGACGGACCGTTGTTTTGCTTGTCGCTTGTTGGATGGTGCTGACCACCCCTTGCTGGGCCGCGTCGCCCACGGCGGAGCAGGCCCTGAAGCTGGTTCCGGTTCAGAAAGACGTCGAGGTATCCACGCCTCCGGCCAGCGAAGCCGCCAAATGCACGATTACCCCACGCAAGGTGGACGGCCGCGTCGGCTGGGTGATCGAGAATCCAGACGGCATCGTGCTGCGGGTCTTTCTCGACACCGACGGTGACAACGTCGTCGATCAGTGGCGTTACTACCTCAACGGGCTGGAGGTGTATCGGGACATCGACAGCAACGGCAACGGTCGCGCCGACCAATATCGCTGGTTCCACACGGCGGGCTCTCGTTGGGGGATCGACCGCGACGAAGACGGGACCGTCGACGCCTGGAAAGCGATCTCGGCCGAGGAGGTGACCGCCGAGGTGGTTGCCGCCCTGGCCCATCGCGACGCCGATCGCTTTGCCCGCGTCGTGCTGAGCGACGCCGAGTTGAAGTCGCTCGGGCTTGGGCCGGCAAAGACGGAACTTCTGGCGAAAAAGATCAGCGGGATTGCCGGCCGGTTCGAGAAGCTTGCGGCACAGCAGAAGGCCGTGGGCGAGGCAACGAAGTGGATTCAGTTCAGCGGAAACCGACCGGGTATCGTCCCGGCCGGCACCGACGGTTGCAAGCAAGATATCCGGGTTTACGAAAACGTGGTGGCGATCACGGAGACCGACGGCGCCAACGGCGAGGTGCAAATTGGGACGTTGATCGAACTGGGCGAGGTCTGGCGGGTGGTGGAGCTGCCCGTCCCGGTGACCAACGTGCAGGACCAATTGGCGGCCGAGGGGATCTTTTTCGGCTCGCCGGTGCCGCGCCAGGCGGAACCGCAGCAGACGGCCGAGGACAGCGCCACGCAAGAGTTGCTGGGCAAGCTTCAGCAATTGGACGCGGCGGCGGCCGAGGCCGCCACGGCGGACGAGATGGCCAAGTACAACGCGCGGCGGGCGGACCTGCTGGAGGAGTTGGCCACCGCGGCCGCGGCGGAGCAGGAGCGGGAGATGTGGATTCGGCAATTGGCCGACACGGTCAGCGCGGCGGCCCAGGCCGGTGGCTACCCGGCCGGCATCAAGCGATTGGACGCCCTTTACCACAAGCTGGAAAAGAGCCAGCCGGGCAGCGATCTGGCGGCCTACGTGAAGTACGTGGAGATCACGGCCGAGTACACCCTCAAGCTGCAAGGCTCGAAAACGTCCGATTTCAGCAAGGTTCAGGCGGAATGGCTGAAGAACCTGGAGAAATACGCGGAGGCCTATCCGAAGAGTCCCAACACGGCCGAGGCGATGCTTCAGGTTGCCATGTCGAAGGAGTTTGCCGGCGAAGAAGAGGAGGCCAAGGACTGGTACGCTCGCATCGCCAAGAGCTTTCCCGACTCGGCGGCCGCCAAGAAATCGGTGGGGGCCCAAACGCGACTCGACTCGGTCGGCAAGGTGATCCGCTTCCGGGGCGGCAGCCCGGAGGGGAAGACCGTCGATCTGGCCCGCTATCGGGGAAAAGTCGTGCTGATCCAGTATTGGGCAAGTTGGTGCGAACCCTGTAAGGCCGACATGGCCGCGCTGAAGGAGTTGGCCACTCGCTACAGCAAGTCGGGATTCGACATCATCGGAGTGAACCTGGACAACTCGTTGGAACAGATGAAGACCTACCTGGCGCAAAACCGGCTGCCCTGGCCGCAGATTCACGAAGAGGGGGGGCTGGACAGCCGGCCGGCGACGGAAATGGGGATTCTCACCCTGCCCACGATGATCCTGGTCGACCGCGACGGCAAGGTGGTGGATCGCAACATTCACGTGGCCGACCTGGACAAGGAGCTTCAGCGGCTGATCCGCTGACAGTGAGGCGAGAGATGCGGGGTCGCCTCCGCCCTCGCACGGCAGCACCCCGACTGGGTGGCCAGACCAGGTTCTCGGGCCCAGGGCCGGGACGTGTTTGTTGTTTCTTCTCGGCGAGCCCCTGCCTTGCTTGCGGGAGCCCCCCCTTCAGACCTGAAATCTCCCCGCGGCCGTTGAGAAAACCGGCCCTTGGACCGGCTTCTACGGGGACCTCGTCCACCGGACAAGTTCGGAGTATAACCCCTTGGCGTCACGCGACTTACCGGCTGCCACCGCGCGGTCCAATTGTGCCGCACGACCCCGAACACCATCAAAATCGAAAAAAAGCTTCCCTTCGGCACAACTGCGAACCGAAACCATAGGCAGGCAGCGACCTCGCCGAGTAGGGGTTGCGCAAAGGGGGGACAAACTTTCGACGACCAGGATGGTGCCGGTCGTGGAGCGTGTCGCCGTCTCTCCCAAGCAGACTTCGAGTCTTGTAGCCAGGGACAACACAACGAATCACCCAGATCACCGGGGCCCTGAACAGAGTGGTTCCGGTGCTGCGCTTTCGGAAATCGGCATCCCACGGCGTACCGCCACGGTGCGTGGGACCCCGTCCGGGGCAGCCGCGATTTTCGATGGCGGAGTCGCTGAAAGAAGGAGGGAAGGCATGCGACGCTTGTTTGTTGTATTGGTGGTTGCCGCAGCCACCGCCATGGGGCCGATGACGGCGTTGGCCGGGAACCAGAAGGTTGCCGAACAGATTGCGGCCAGCCTTCGCAACAGCGGGCAACTTCACGCCTACAAAATCGGCGTGAAGTACCAGGACGGAACCGCTTGGATTCGAGGCCGGGTTACCAGCCACGCACAGATGAACGCGGCCCTGCGTCTGGTGTTTCAGACGCCGGGGGTGAAACGGGTGGTGAACAACCTGAGCGTGGAATCGGGCCAAAAGCCGGCCACTGCCACGCAGGAAACTGCCGACACCAAGCCGCATTTCTCCATGCCCAACCTGTTGGCGGCACCGCTTCGCCAGGTGGCGGGGGCGATCTCGCGCGAGCGGCGTCACCAGCCGATTTCGATGGCCATCGAGGCGACGCACTCGCAACCGGTGAAGGCCGATCCGCAGGCGAGGCGGCTGGAGATGGCCGCGGCAAGCCGTCCGATTGTCCAGCCCGCGGTTGCCAGCCCGGTTCCGACCACGTTTGCCCCGGCTGCGGTTCAGCCGGCGACGGCCACCACGGCGAGAATGAAGCCCACGTTTGCCCCGGCTGCGGTTCAGCCGGCGACGGCCACCACTGCGAGAGCGAAGCCCACGCTTGCCCCGCCCAGAAAGGTGGTCTCGGCGACGCCCCGGCCCACGCTCGTGGGTAGCTTGAAGCAGTCGGTCGAAAAGGCGACTCCTCCGGCGGCCGTGGTGAAAATCGAACCACCGGCACCCGCGAAGGTGGCTCATCAGCAGCCGACGAGGGTTGCGGCGGGTCGGCCGCAGATGATGATTCCGGCGGCCCAGCGGCAGATGACGATTCCGGCGGCCCAACAGCAAATGATGATTGCGGCGGCCCAACAGCAGATGATGATTCCGGCGGGTCAGCCGCAAATGATGATTCCGGCGGGTCAGCCGCAGATGATGATTGCGGCGGGTCAACCGATCCCGATCGCCTATGTTCAGGGCGGGGTGGCGGTGCCGGCGGGTCAGCCCGGCGCGGCGCCCATGCCCCGGTACGTCACGCCGGTGGGAGCCAACACGGTTCCGGCCCGGTACGACCAGCCGCACATGCCCAATTACGCCTGGCCCAGCTACGCCGCCTACCCGAACTATGCGGGGGTCGCGTACCCCAAGCAGTATTCGCCCACGGCGTGGCCCTACATCGGCCCCTTTTATCCCTATCCGCAAGTCCCGCTGGGATGGCGGAAGGTGACGCTGGAATGGCACGACGGCTGGTGGAACCTGGATTTTGACGACGGTTCCACGCACGGTCCGTTCTCGGGCCTGTTCCGCAGTCATCGCGTGCACCACTAAAGAGCCACCGACCTGCTCGAAGCGAGAGGGGCCCTCGTTCGGCGAAAACGCCGCGCGAGGGCTCTTTTTTGCGTTTTTCCGGATTATTCGGCCTGATCCGAAAAATCCGCAAGTTTGGCGCAGTTTGTCACGATAACTAGGGGTAGACGCGGGGATGGTCGCACGGCGGAGGCGATGGCCCCCCCGTGGGGATTTCCCAGGATGGCTCCTTCCGGATGGCTCTTGAGTGCCGCCGGTATCACCGCACCGACCCGTTGAGGTGACTTTCATGCTCCGGAAAATCGCTTCCCTGACCGTTCTCGGACTTGTCTCGGCCCTGCTGGCGGGCTCGAGCGGTTGCGCCACCACCTACGGCCCCAAGTACATGGGACTTTGGCAGGTGCCGGTCCCGGTGAGTCCTTATGTTCAGGACGCGCTGGAAGACGAGGCCTGGGAACACGAACGCTACGACATGGTTCCCATTCTGGGTCCGATCACCGAGGGAGGCCCCGCCGTGGCATTGGACCCACCCAGCCAGGATGAAATCATGCGGGCGCTGGAGAAGGCTCGGCCGCTGGAAGGCGGGATTCCTCTTCTGCACGAGATTCAACGAAACAATGTCCGCATCGTGGTCGATCCGATCGCCGATTACGTCGACCCGGTACGGGTTTACCCGTTGGTCGGACCGGCCCAACACCACCATGCCCAGTACAAGTGCACGATTTACTTCAGCGAGGCCACTCGGGTCGGCTGGCCCATTCCCTACACCGTCAAGAACGAGGACGCGCAAGAAGTCGTTTACATCGACCACAACCACTTGCACATGGTGGGCAACGTCGATGGCGGCCCGGGCAGTCCCTACTAGCACAATCCGCGTCGGCCGGTTGAGCAAAACGTTCCGTCCAACCCGCCCGATGGCAACGGTCGCTTCGAGCCGATGCCGCCGGGCGTTTTCGCGTTTCGCCCGGGCCTGCCGGCGGCGCCTATCGCACCATCCGACCAGAGGAACGAGCGGCCGGTTCTCGCGGCCGAGCGCACGGTGACCGGCGGCCGCGTGGTCATCAGCACGGTGCTCTGGGATCGAATCGCGGCACGTTTTCAGGATGGGTCATGCGATTTTCCGTACGGCTAAGCGTGGCGTTTTTCAGCGTCTGGATCGTTGCCGCGGCGGCGCGGATTGCCGGCGCCGATTCGGCCGGCGACCAATACGCGATGGCCGCGGGGTTGTACGATCGGGGACGCTGGAGCATGGCGGTCGAGGCCTTCCAGACCTTTCTCCGCGACGCGCCCGATCACCCCCAACGCGACAAGGCCCTGTTCTACCTGGCCGAGGCCCTCCTGCAAGAGGGCCGTCCCGCCGAGGCCAACCGCCGTTACCGCGACTACGTCGAGCGTTATCCCCAGGGCTCCTTTTTTCGTCGGGCCCTCTTCCGCTGCGGTGAAAGCGCGTACCTGGGCGACGATCTCCACGCGGCCCGAAACCTGTTGGATCGATTCATCGAGCGATTTCCCCACGACGCCTTGAACGCCTACGCACTCGCCTACCGCGGCAACGTGGCACGGCGACTCGGCGACCCGGCCGCGGCAAAAGCCGATTTCCAGCGCTGCCTGGACAACTTTCCCCAGGGCAAGCTCCAGGACGACTGCCGATTCGGGCTGGCCCGGGCGCTGGAGGAGCTTGGCCGCCTGGAAGAGGCCGAGCGATACGACCTGGCCGTCTCCGCCAAGACCTCCTCCGATTTGGCCGACGACGCGCAGTTTCACCTGGGGTCGCTTCAATATGCCCAAGGTGATTACCAGGCCGCTGTGGCCAGCTTTCTTCCCTTCTCCGCCAACCTCAAGCAGAGCCCGCTGGCTCCCACGGCACGGCTGGGCCATGCCTGGGCGCTGATCAAGCTAAAGCGTTACGACCAGGCCGCCGACGTGCTCGAATCGATCCGCGGCCTCGACCCGGTCGGCCCCGAGGCAACCTACTGGCTGGGGCTGGTGCGGAAGACCCAGCGTCGGTGGTCCGAGGCCGCCGGCATCCTGGCCCGGGCCGCCCAACAGCATCCCCGCCATCGGCTGGCTCCGGCGATGCGGTTTCACGCTGGCGACGCCTATCTTCAAGGCGGCCGCTGGGCGGAGGCCCGCACCGCCTTCGGCGAGGTGCTGGAGGCGCCGGGCGAGGATCGATCCTGGCAGGACGACGCCCTGGAGGGCCTTATCCGGCTGGCCCTGGAAACGGACGAAAACGACGAGGCCGACCGCTTGGCGGGCGAATTCCTGCGGCGTTTTCCCCACAGCCCCTTGAAGCCCGACGTCCTCCGCCTGGCCGCCCGCTGCCGCATCCGGCAAAAACAATACGAGCGGGCGGAAGCGGCCCTGGAGCAAATCCCCACGGCGGCCGGCGGCGACGCCCCACGACGGAAGGATCGCTACCTGCTGGCCCTTTGCCAGGACGGGCTGGGCCGGCCCCAAGAAGCCCTGGCGACGCTTGAGCCGGTGATCGCCCGGGCCCGGGGGGACCTCCTGGCCGAGGCCCTGGTCACGGCGGCCACGATTGCCATGGACGAGGGCCGATTCGACGAAGCCTTGCCGTGGCTGGGCCGCGTGCGGGACGAAATGCCCGACCACCAGGCGGCCGCCGGTGCCGCCGCCCGGCTTGTCGTCTGCCTGGCGCGAACCGGCCAGTGGGACCGGGCTCGGCAAGCGCTGGCCAAGTTGGAAGCCGCCGGCCCCGATCGGCAACTCCTGCTGGAGACGATCCAAGGGGCGGCCGACGCGGCCTTCGACGGCGGGGCGAACGACTGGGCCGAAGCCCTCTACGGACGGCTGGCCGAAGAGGCCGATTCGGCCCAGACCAAGGTGGCCGGACTGCTGGGCCGGGGCTGGAGTCTCTACCGCGCCGGTCGATACGAAGAGGCCACGCGGCCGCTCGACCAACTGCTTGCCCTGGACCCCCAGCCGTCGCAAGCCGCCGAGGCGGCGCTGCTCTGTGGCAGGGCCTGGCAAGCCTGCG
Source organism: uncultured Planctomycetaceae bacterium (assembly GCA_964481605.1). Classification (GTDB taxonomy): domain Bacteria; phylum Planctomycetota; class Planctomycetia; order Pirellulales; family Thermoguttaceae; genus CAYZWG01. The sequence goes on along the minus strand of CAYZWG010000189.1, from coordinate 2,159 downwards.
GCCGCCCAGACGCCGCGCTGGACCGATACGGCCGCGTCGTGGCCCGCTATCCCGATTCACCCCAGCTTGGCGACGCGCTTTGGGAAGCGGCCCAAATCCACGATGCGGCCGGGCGGTACGAAGAGGCGGAGTCCCGCTATGCCCGCCTGGCCGCCCTCGATCCGCCTTTCGCCTCCGCCGACGCCGTCCTCTACCGCTGGGCCTGGGCCCTGGACGAGTTGGGCCGGCCCCAGCCCGCCGGCGACCTCTACCGCCGTATCCACGACGAATTCCCCCACAGCCGCTACTGGGTCCGGGCCACGCTCACGCTGGCCAACCGGGCGATCGAGGCGGGCCAAAAAGACGCCGCCCGGCGGTTTGCCCTGCAACTGGACGACCACGCCCGCGACGAGGGTCTGGGCGATCGGATTCAATACCTCCGCGGCCAACTCGCCTTCCTCGACGGCCGGTGGCAAGAGGCGGGCGATGCCTTTGCCGCCTTGCTGGCGGAATTCCCCCAAAGCTCGCTCCGCCCGCTGGCTCGCTACGGACTGGCCGAGGCCGCCTTCCAGCGGGACGACGCCCGCGCCGCCACGGAAGCGTTTGAGCAGATCGCGGCGACCGCGGAAGGAGTGCCGGAGGAGATCGCCGCGCTGGCCCAGATGCGGTTGGCGCAGCTTCACGCCGAGGCCGGGCGTTTTTCCCGGGCCTACGCCCTGGCGGCCGATTTTGCCGCCCGGCATCCCCACTTCGCCCAGCAGTACGAAATCGACTACGTGCTCGGCCGCTGCCTGGCGGCCCGGGCGGAGTTTCAGGCCGCCCGCCAGGCGTACGGCCGGGTGATTCACGCGCCGGCGGCCGAAAAGACCCGGGCCGCCGCCAAGGCCCAACTGATGATCGCCGAGACGTACTTTCATCAGAAGCGCTACGACGAGGCTTTCCGCGAATACCTGCGGGTGGAAATCCTCTACGACGATCCGCCCTTGCAGGCCGCGGCCGTCTTGCAGGCGGCCAAGTGCCGCCAGCAGACGGGCAACCCGGAGGATGCCGCCCGACTCTACCACCGGCTGCTGGAGCGTTACCCCCACAGCCCTTTCACCAAACAGGCCCGATTGCAACTTCAATCCATTGCGAAATCCCCGTAGGGCCGGCTGTGCCGGCCGAAAAACGCTGACCGTCACGCACAACAGGCGGCCCGGCAATCATTACCCAAGGAAACCCGATGACACCCAATCAAAACACGAGCCGTCTCTTCCCGGTGCAGATACTGGTGGCGATCGCGCTGTTGGTTGCGGTCGCCTATGGTGGCCGTCGCGCGGCGGCGCAAATATCCAGCGTTCCGCCCGGCCCGTCCCCCCAGGCGACGGCGCGTTCCCAACCGGTCGCCGCCGAGAATCCCATCCCCACCAAGAACCTCTGGAGCATCATCCAGGAAGGGGGACTGTTGATGATCCCCCTGGGAATCTGCTCGTTGATTCTGGTGGCCTTCGTGTTTGAACGCACGATCAGTCTTCGTCGCGGCCGCATCATTCCCAAACCGTTCGTAAAACGTTTCCTCCGGCAAATGCGCGACGGCGAACTGGACCGGCGAAAGGCCCTGGAACTCTGCCGCGAAAACGGCACGCCCGTGGCGGAGGTTTTCGCCGGCGCGGTGCGCAAATGGGGGCGGCCGGCGGTGGAGGTCGAACAGGGGGTGATCGACGCCGGCGAGCGAATCACCAACCAGCTCCGCCGCTACCTCCGCGTGCTCAACGCCGTGGCCACGATCAGCCCCCTGCTGGGCTTGCTGGGAACCGTGGTGGGAATGATCCGGGCTTTCAACGCCATCGCCACCAGCGACGCCATGGGCCGGCCCGAACTGCTCGCCGGTGGCATCAGCCAGGCCTTGTTGACCACCGCCGCGGGCCTCACCGTGGCCATCCCCGCCTTGATCTTCTACCTCTATTTCGTCAGCCGCGTCGACCGCCTGATTATCGACATCGACGCCCTGGGACAGCAGTTGATCAACTTGATCTCGGCCGAGGAACTCGAAACCCAAACCCGCCCCACACGTTCCACCAAGCCGCGCCGCAGCGATAAACAGAAGGTCGCCTAGCAGGGCCGGCTGCGCCGGCCGCCAGCGCCTTTACCCACTCGTTACGAAGCTCCCGCTTCGTAACGCCACGGGAAGCGGAGCCACG
>CAYZWG010000188.1:0-10313 GCA_964481605.1 uncultured Planctomycetaceae bacterium | reverse complement strand
CACTCCCAACTTCAACCAGGGAACCCTGGAAATCAGCTCCAACCCCACCGATCTCGCCATCCAGGGGGACGGCTTCTTCATGGTCGAGGGGAACCAGGGCGAAACCCTCTACACCCGCAACGGCATCTTCAAGTTCAACTCGAACGACGAGATCGCCACGATCACCGGCAACCGGCTGCTGGGGTTCGGCGTGGACGACCAATATCAAATCCAGCGGACCACGTTGCAGCCGATCGAGATTCCCCTGGGGTCGGCGGCCGTGGCCCAGCCCACGGCCAACGTGTTTCTGGAAGGCACGCTCTCGCCCACCGGCGACGTGGCCAACCAGGCCCAGCGAATTCAGACCGAAATCCTCGGCGACGCCAACTACACGGCCCCGCCCACCGCGGCAACCGTGGAAACGGCCAGCCCCCCCTCCGTCTCCGGCGTGCTCACCTCCAGCAGCGACAGCGGCGGAGCGATGCCCGAGGGAACCACCTGGGAATACAAAGTGGTCTGGGCCAAGCAGTATTCCCCCCCACCGCCCGCTTCGCTGCCCCCTTTGAGCGAAGGTTTGCCCTCGGACATCATCACCGCCACGGTGCAATCCGGCCAGGCCCCCCCGCACAACTCGATCACCCTCGACAGCCTGCCGGCGTCGCCGGTTCCCACGCAGGCCGACTTCACCCATATGCACATCTATCGCCGCCAGCAGGGAACCACCGATTTCCACTACGTGGACGAAATTGCCAAGGGAACCACAACCTACACCGACACGGCGGCCGACGTCACGGCCAACGCCACCCTCGACGCAACGATCCTCAGCGGAAACTACCGCTACTACGTCACCTACGCCGATACCCCGGGCGGGCCGGGATCGGGCATCGAAAGCCGGCCCTCCCCCATCACCAGCCCCGTCAACGTCGTCAACGGCCGCGTGTTTCTCAACAATATCCCCGATCCCAGCACGTCGGGCGATCCCGCCGATGCCATCTGGGCGGTCCGCCGCGTGTACCGAAGTCTGGCCACCGACGACAGCTCCTTCCACTACGTGGGAGAACTCCCCGCCGGCGGCGACGACTACCTCGTCGACAACTTCTCCGACGCCACCATCTCCGCCAACGCCACGATTGATCTCGACGGCCCCAAGGTCATTCCCTCCACCCGCCTGGTCGACATCCTCAGTCGCGACGGCTCCACCTATAGCCAGGTCTTCAAGGAAGGGACCCTCCACTTCACCGGGAAAAAAGGAGGAAGATCGCTGGAAACCAAGGATTTCACGATCGCCTCCGATACCACCATCCAGCAACTGATCAACTTCATGGATCAGTCGCTGGGAATCCAATCCGTGGCCGATGACCCCACCAACCCGATCCCCAGCGACTCCGGCTCGGGACAGAATCCGGGCGGGATGGTCAGTGCCGACGGGCGGATCATTCTCACCGGCAACAACGGCGTGGACAACGCCGTGGACATCGGGCTCTCGGGCATGTTGCTGGAAACCACCACCGGCACGGAGAACGTGAATATGCCCTGGGGCGTGCTGCAGCAGGCCGTGGGCGAAAGCGCGGTCACCGACTTCCTCGCCTACGACTCGCTGGGCGTGCCGCTGCGCGTACGCGTGACCGCCGTCTTGGAGTCGCGCGACAGCAGCTCCACCACCTACCGCTGGTTCGCCGATTCGGCCGACAACGATCCCGCCAGCGGGGCGGAAATCGCCGTCGGCACCGGCCTCATCACTTTCGACGGCGAGGGGAACCTGGTCTCCGTCAGCGAGGGAACCGTGTCGGTCGATCGCCGCAACGTCTCCAGCGCCTCGCCGCTGGAATTCGAGCTCGATTTCTCCGCCATTTCCGGACTTGCCACGGAGAACAGCACCCTGGCCGTCTCCCGCCAGGACGGCTCCGGACCCGGTACGCTGACCAGCTTCATCGTGGGGGAGGACGGCGTGATTCGCGGTGTCTTCTCCAACGGCATCACCCGCGATCTGGGCCAAATCCGCCTGGCCCGATTCTCCAACCCCGCCGGCCTCGAACAGCAGGGGGAAAACCTCTACAGCGAGGGCGTCAACTCCGGACTGCCGGTGGAAGGCGACCCCGGCCAACAGGGAATCGGAAACATTATCGCCGGTGCCGTGGAGCTTTCCAACGCCGACGTCGGCGGAAACCTGATCGACCTGATCCTGGCCTCCACCATGTACCGCGGCAATACCCGCGTCATTACCACCGTCCAACAGATGATCGACGAGTTGTTGTCCTTGAGACGGTAAGGGGCGGCCGAAAAACAATGCACCGGTTTCCGTTTCGAAAACCCGCCGTCGCCGTGAAACGACCCCCGGCAAGGCGATTCCTGCCGATCGGCTCAACCTCCAACCACCATGATTAAACTCACACGACTCGGCGGCGAGCCCTTCCTCCTCAACGCCGACCTGATCCGCTACGTGGAGGAGCGACCCGACACGTTCATCACCCTCACCGGTGGCGAGCGGATCGTGGTAGGGGAGTCGATGGACGAGGTGCTGCGCCGGGCCGTGGCCTACCAGCAGGCCAAACACCTGATCCCCTCGCTCGCCATGGCTCCCTCCGCGCTTGCCCCCAAGCCCCCCACCCGCCAACCAACAGACGAGGACCGGTAGCGAATGGACATCGCCAGCGTAGTCGGTCTGTTGCTGGGGTTCTCCCTCTTGGTGATCGCCATCGCGATTGCCCCGGGGGCGTCGTTCAAAGCCTTTATCGACTATCCGTCGATCATGATCGTGGTGGGGGGATCGATTGCCGCCGTGCTGGTTTGCTTCCCCCTGAAAAGCGTGTTCACCACGATCCGAGTGGTCAAAAACATCTTCTTCAACAAGCAAGAGGATATCCCCGAGCTGATCGAGCAATTGGTCTCCCTGGCCGAGACGGCTCGCCGCGACGGGCTGTTGGCCCTGGAGAATCGCCTGGAGGAAATCGACAACCCGTTCATCATCCTGGGCATTCAAATGGCCGTCGACGGGACCCGACCCGAGGTGATCGAAGACATCATGCGAACGGAGATCGACGCCGTGGCCGCGCGCCATACCGACGGCAAGAAGATTCTCGACCAGGCGGGGCGATTCGCCCCCGCCTTCGGGATGATCGGAACCCTGATGGGCCTGATCATCATGCTGGGCCAACTCGACGACCCCGGCGCGCTGGGCCCCGGCATGGCCGTGGCCCTGATCACCACGCTCTACGGGGCCATCCTCTCCAACGTGATGATGCTCCCCGCCGCCGAAAAGCTCAGCTACATCAACCGCCAGGAAATGCTGGTGATGGAGATCGTGGTGCGGGGAATCATGGGAATCCAATCGGGAGAAAACCCCCGCGTGATCCAGCAGAAACTCACCACCTTCATTCCCCCCAAGTTGAGAGTCACCACCGAGGAGGCGGCCTGACGTCATGGGCATGGCACGAGAAGAGGAAGAAGCCGGGATTCCCGAATGGGTGGTGACCTTCGGCGACATGATGTCGCTGTTGCTGACGTTCTTCGTGTTGCTCTTTTCCATGAGCGAAGTAAAGACCGAACAGAGCCAGGCACTGATCGAGTCGTTGCGAAAACGCTTCGGCAACGACGACTCCGTCGCCGCCCTCATCCCCGGTCCCGCCGTGCCGATGAATTCCGCCGTCGCCCGCATGGCCAGCCTGGGAAGGGCAAGGCGGCTGAACACCATGAACGGTGGCGACAAGGTGAAGGCCCCGGTGGGCGACTACGCCCGCGTCCAGGCGATCCGACCGGCCGATGAATCCACCCAGGGAGGGGTGATCTATTTCGCCCCGGCCTCTGACGAATTGACCCCCGAGGACGAAAAAGCTCTCATCCAGACGGTCGCTGTGATCGCCGGTAAGCCCCAGAAAATCGAGGTCCGCGGCCACACCTCCAGCCGGCCGTTGCCGCCGGAATCCCCCTACCGCAACCGCTGGGACCTGGCCTACGCCCGTAGCTCGAAAGTGATGGAGCAGTTGGTCCGCCTGGGCATCAATCCCAAGCGGATTCGACTCTCCGTGGCCGCCGCCAACGAGCCCCGACAACTCGGCCCCAACCAAAAACAACAGGCCCAAAACGCCCGCGTCGAGATCCTCATGTTGGATGAGTTTACCAACACCCTGGAGGGAACCGCCCAGCAACGCGACCGCATGTATTCCGACGACGGGGTGCCGTAAAGCCCGGTTATGCCGCGGAAACCGCCCCCCGACAAGGCATTTTCCCGCCCAGACCGGCCGCCCCGGACCGACCCCCGCCCCAACCCCGGGCTATATTCTTCATGTAGCCTTGAAGCAATAGGGTTGCCTGCGAAGTTGGGGAAAGCGTGGCAAAGAGTTGCGGGATTCCTCATCTGCGCGGGCCGATGAGCCCGTTACTCAAAATTCCCAGCACACCCAAACTTAATTGCTCGCCTGGTTTTTTCACTTGCTGGCCAAGAAGCCATGCCCGAACAATCCGCAGAACTGGCAGAAACCGATCCCCAAGCGATGGACCCCGAGTCGAACGCTCCGGCCCGCAAATCGCTGCTTTCCCGGCTGGGTCTGGTTGCGATTCTGGCGCTGATCGTGGCCGGTGAATGCGCTGCCGCCTTTCTGGTCTTGCCCGATCCGCAAAAGACCGCGGAAATGGCCGCTGTGGCGATGTCGCTGGAACCCGGCGAAAAATCGGTCGATCTGAAGCTTCTGGCCAAGTCACAGCCCAAAGAGGAGGAAGAGCTGACCGAAGTCGATTTGGGAGAGTTTACCATCACGGCCTTCCAACCGCTCTCAAACACGACCATACGGATCGACTTTCACCTCTATGGCACGGTCCACCGCGACGACGAGGAGAGCTTCCTCACCGCCATGGAGCACAGCAAGCACCGTTTCCGCGACCAGGTCATCGTCACCGTCCGCAGTTCCAAGCTGGATGATATGACCGACGCCGGGTTGGGGTTGATTAAAAGGAAGATTTTAGAGAAAACTAACCGCACCTTGGGAAGCCCTTTTCTCCAGACCATCATTTTCAGCGACTTCTCCTTCATCGAGCAGTAGGGCCGGCTGTGCCGGCCGGATGTGTCTCACCCGTAGGGCCGGCAAGATTCCCCCTACCGCTCGACGTCCCACGCGAAGCCAGGAACGGATGCCATGGCGGACGACGAACTGATCAATCAGGACGATATCGAAAAACTGCTGGCGCAGTCTTCTGGTGGCGGGGAACCGGCCGCAGACGATGCCTCGGCGGCGGCCGGCGGCGGCGATGACGCCGTCAGTCAAGACGAAATCGAGGCACTGCTGGGCGGCGGCGCGACACCACCGGCGGCGGCGGCCGGCGATCCCCAGCCCCCGGCCGTCCCCGAGACCGACGCCCCGGCCGCGGGGCACGCCCAGCCCGCGGCCAGTCAACCGGCGATCGAAGACGCCGACAAGCTGCTGGGGCAGGATGATATCGAGAAGCTGCTCAGCCAGGCCGGCAAGACGGCGCCGGATTCGCAGCCGTCCCCAGAAAAAGAACGAACCCCCGGCAGCACCTTGGTGGCGGAGGGCTCGGTCCCCCAGGGGGACATCGACTACCTGCTGGGCCAGGCCGAAAAGGCCCTCGCCTCGGTCACCCAGCAATCCGCCAGCCTGCCACCCGACGCAGCGCAGTTCTCGTTTCGCGAATTCTCCGGCACCCCGGCCAACACGGAAACCGCCACGCTCGATCTCTTGAACGACGTGGAACTCGATCTGAAAATCGAACTCGGCCGCACCAACATGTACTTGGAGGACGTGCTCAGGCTGCGCAAAGGATCGGTCGTCCCCCTGGACAAGCTGGCCGGCGACCCGGTCGACATTTACGTCAACGGGCGTCTCATCGCCCGCGGAGAAGTCCTCGTGCTCAACGACAATTTCTGCGTTCGCGTGGCTGAGTTGATCGCCGGCGTGAGTCCGGTCTGTTAAAGCAACCCTCGTAGGGCCGGCTGTGCGGAGCCGACCCTGCGTAAACACCAAGAACGAAGAAACCGACGGAATTCGGGTTTTCAAGGAGTGAGAACCTATCGGCCCGTTTCGATATCGGCAATCCGGTATCGGACGGTTGAGGAGAAATGCCAGGGAGGGCATTCATGCCTCCGATCTTCAGGTGCATCGCGATCGCGCTGGCCGTGCTGCCGACGGCCGACGTCGCCTCTTCCTACGGCGCCGCGGCCGGTCCGGTGCAGCCGGCAACCTACACGGCGGCGCCGCCGGCCGAGTCGCGATCCGAGTTGCAGGCGGCCATCTCCGGCACGAAGCCGGCGCCGGAAACCTCCACCGCGGTGCCTCGCGGCGTCCTGGCCCCGGCCGACTTCTCCGACCGCCGGTCCCGCCCGGCGGCAGGCGAATTCCCCCCGCTCTCGCCTTCCAGGCGTTCGCGGCCAAATTCCCTCGCCGGCAAGCGAAATCCGCCCGGCGGCCTCTCCTCGCTGGTCACCGTGGCCAGCAGCTTGGCCACCGTGGTGGGGCTGTTCTTCGTGCTTGCCTGGGTAATGAAGCGGGCGGGCCCCAAGGGCTCTCGGCCGCTGCCCGGCGACGTAGTCGAGGTGCTCGGCCGCGCTCCGTTGGCCGGCCGCCAGCAGATGCACCTGCTTCGCTGCGGTGGCAAACTCCTGCTCGTCTCGGTGACCGCCGAAACGGCCGAGACCTTGACCGAAATCACCGACCCGGACGAAGTGACCCGGCTGGTGAGCCTCTGCCGCCAGGGGCAACCGGGCAGCACCACGGCCGCCTTCCGGCAGTTGCTCGACCAGTTTGGCCGGCAGCCGGTCGACTCGGAATTCGCACGCCCCGACGTCACCGCCGGCGCGGCCCGGCCCCGTTCCTCCGTGGCGAGAAAGTTGGGCAGCAGCGATGGCTAGGTCGAAGAATCCCCCTCTGAGCTTCCGGGCGGCGTTGGCCGCCTGGCGCGCCGGCCGGAGCCGCCGTCTACTGGTCTGGGCGGTGGTGGGGCTGGCATTCTTCAGTGTGTTGGCCCCCACCCTGGCTCAGGACCTGGCCAACCGCCCCATCTCGCTCGACATGCCCGATTCGCTCACCGGCGGCCCCCAGCAATGGACCAGTCCGGAGGGCCTCAGTGGAACGCTCCAGGTGATGCTCCTGTTGACCGTGCTCAGCCTGGCGCCGGCCCTGTTGATGATGACCACCTGTTTCATCCGCGTGGTCGTCGTGCTGGGGCTGTTGCGCCAGGCGATCGGCACGCAGCAGTTGCCCCCCAGCCAGGTCATCACCTCCTTGTCGCTGTTCATTACGCTGCTGGTGATGATGCCGGTCTGGCAAGAGGTCTACCAGCAGGCGATCGTTCCTTACACCAACCACGAGATCAGCCTCAACGAGGCCTGGACCGCTGGCGAGACTCCCATCCGCCGGTTCATGGCGATGCAGATCGAGTACGCCGGCAATTCGGAGGACGTGCGGCTCTTCCTGGCCTACGTTCCCGATGCACCCACCCCCACCGGTTACCAAGACGTGCCCACCCGGGTGCTGCTGCCGGCCTTCATGCTCAGCGAGTTGAAAGTCGCCTTCCTCATCGGTTTCCAGATTTATCTCCCCTTTCTGATCGTCGACATGGTGATCGCCAGCGTGATGGTCTCGATGGGCATGTTGATGTTGCCCCCGGTGTTGATCTCGTTGCCCTTCAAGCTCTTGTTGTTCGTGCTGCTGGACGGTTGGCACCTGGTAGTGGGCATGCTGATGCAGAGCTTCGCACCCTACACGTGACCGACCCGGCCGGTCCGCCGGGTTGGCTCCAACCGCTTTTCTCCTCACCACCGAGGAAACCATGGGACCTCAAGACGCAATCGACCTGGGACGTGAAGCGATCTGGACCGCCCTGCTGGTCGGCGCTCCGGTGCTCTTGGCCGGCATGGCCGTGGGACTGATCGTGGGGCTGCTCCAGGCACTCACCCAAATCCAGGAACAGACGATCGCCTTCGTGCCCAAGATCGTCGCCATGGTCCTGGTGCTCAGCTTCACCCTCCCCTGGTTGATCGCCCGAATGCTCGAATACTCCGGCGAGTTGATCGGCGGAATCCCGGGGAGGTTTTGAAACGCCGGCGTTCGGCGCGGGTCTGCCGACCCCGCCGGCCACGTCAGAACCAACTCGACCACTCCTCCTTCCATAACGAGTGCCGCCCACCGTGCACTGGATCGCTCAACTCGACGGCGCCAAGCTGCTGGTCTTCACCCTGGTGCTGACCCGGGTCAGCGGCCTGGTGATCGCCGCGCCGGTGTTCGGCGCGGGCGAGGTTCCGGTCCGGGTGCGGGCCATGCTGGCGGTGGCGGTGGCCGTGCTGATCATGCCCAGCCAGTGGCACGTCGCCGTCGAGGACCCCGGCACCACGCTCCGCTACCTGGTTTTTTTGGGGAGTGAATTGGCCGTGGGACTGTGCCTCGGCCTGGGCATCGCCATCCTCTTTTCCGGTATCCAACTGGCCGGACAAGTGATCGGGCGAATGGGCGGGATGATGTTGGCCGACGTCTTCGACCCGACTGCCGGAGGCAGCATCCCCCTCTTCTCCAAGCTTCTCTTCATGACCAGCCTGGCCGTGTTCCTTACCATCGGCGGACATCGGATGGTGATGGCGGGCCTGTTGGATACCTTCGCCACGATTCCGCCGGGCAGCGGGGCCGTGCCGGTCGATGTCGCCCAGACCCTGGTCACGCTGCTCACCCAAAGCTTCGCGCTGGGCATTCGGGCGGCGGCCCCGGCAGTCACCGCGCTGCTTCTGTCCACCCTGGTGCTGGGACTGATCAGCCGCACCATGCCCCAATTGAACATCCTGGCGGTCGGCTTCGGGATGAACGCGATGCTCACCTTCGGCGTGATGTCGCTGGCCCTGGGTGCCACCGTTTGGGTTTTCCAGCAGCAGGTCGAGCCGGCCCTGGAGATGCTGCTCGACGCCCTCAACGTCCCCCTCCAGGCCCATTGGCTGATGTAGCCCCCGCCCCATGCCCGACCAAAGCGGCGACAAATCGCAGGATCCCACCCCGCATCGCCGGCAAAAGGCTCGCGAGGAGGGCCAGGTCGCCAAGAGCCAGGACCTGGCCTCCGCCGCCCTGCTGTTGGCCGGCGTGTTGGCCCTGATGATGTCGGGAACGGCGTTGGTCGATTTCGTCGCCGGCTACACCCAACGCCAACTCGGCGGCGAGGCCTGGTTGGAAGCCGATATCCCCTTTGCCATGGCCCAGTGGAACGGGGCGATTATCGGGCTGGGCCGCGTCCTCCTGCCTATTCTCGGCCTCATGCTGGCCGCCGCCGTGGTGGCCAACCTGGGCCAGGTCGGCTTCCTCTTCCTGCCCTCCAAGCTGAGCCTCGACCTGAGCCGCATCAATCCGCTCCAGGGCCTCAAGCGGATGTTCTCACTCACTAGCGCCGCCCGGCTCTTGTTTGGCCTGTTGAAGATGCTGGTCGTGGCCGCCGTGGCCTTCGTCTCGCTTTACGCGGAACGTGAAACGATCCTCGGGCTGACCGGCATGGCCTTGCCGCAGATGGCGGCCTACCTGGTGCACATCCTCCTTTGGACGACGGCCAAGATCGGCCTGGCCCTGTTCATTCTGGCGATTCTCGATTACGGCTTCCAGCGCTGGAAGCAAGAGCAGGACCTGAAGATGACGCCGCAGGAAGTCCGCGAGGAGATGCGAAACCTGGAGGGCGACCCCCACATCATTGCCCGCCGCAAGGCCGTGCAACGCCAACTCGTCCTCAGCCGACTCTCCGACGCCGTGCCCAAGGCCGACGTGGTGATTACCAACCCCACTGAGTTGGCCGTGGCCATCCAGTATAAGCCCGAGTCGATGGAGGCCCCGCTGGTGGTGGCCAAGGGCGCCGGCGCCATCGCCCGCCGGATTCGCCAGCTTGCCCTCGAACACGGCATCCCCATCGTGGAGAAGAAGCCGCTGGCCCAGGCGCTCTACCGCGAGGTCGAGATCAACCGCCCGATCCCCCACGACCAGTACGCCGCGGTGGCCGAGGTGCTGGCCTACGTCTACCAGCTCCAGGGCAGGAAAATTCCCACTTCAGGCCGCCAGGCGGCCTAATATTACTGCGCAGGGTTGTTCGTTGCGATTCTCCGTAAGGCCTTACGAAACCTACTCGTTCCCAAGCTCCGGCTTGGCATGCGCGACTGTCGCCAAGCTCTGCTTGGCCTGTTGGCAGCGTCACTGGAAGCGGAGCTACGCGGGTGGCCGCGGTCGCTCTGCTATCGGGGTGCCGTGAGGCACGGGAGGGCGAAACCAATGCGGGAGAAATGCCCTGCTGCCGCAACCCCGAGTTTTCAACAGCCTTGCGCTGCCGTGTTGGGCGGTGGGTTCCCAAGCTGGAGCTTGGGAACCAGG
>CAYZWG010000187.1:0-10315 GCA_964481605.1 uncultured Planctomycetaceae bacterium | reverse complement strand
TGGACGAAATCACGCTGCTGGAAAACTACCTGGTCGTCGGGGCCCTGCTGTTCGGCATCGGCACGATCGGGTTCTTGAGCCGCCGCAACATGATCGTGATGTTCCTCTCGCTGGAGGTGATGTTGCAGGGCATCTCCTTGAGCCTGGTGGCCTGGGGCCGATTCCACAACGATTTTGGCGGGCAGATGCTGGTCGTGTTCATCATCACCGTGGCCGCCTGCGAGGCCGCCATCGCCCTGGCGCTGGTGCTGATGCTCTACCGGCACGGCGGCTGTTTGGATATTGTCCTTTGGCAGCGGCTGCGAGAAGCGGGCCAGCCGGGCTACGTCGACGAGCAGGTGCCGGAGGAGCCGGCCATGCACCGCCCAGCGTGGCCCACGCTCGCCCCCGCCGGACGCGAGCCCGAAATCTCTCCCCAAGAGACGGACTATCGCAACCACGTTTGAGTTTTCCATGGATTCCTTGATCGACATTTTGCTCGTGTTGATTCCCGGCTTGCCGCTGGCCGCGGCCCTGGCGACCGGCCTGCTGGGAAAGCGCCTGTTGCGCGGGCAGAGCCACGTGCCGGTGGTGGCGGCCGTGGCCGGATCCTTCCTGGCCGCCGTCGTGCTGCTGCTGGCCGTCCGCCACGGCGCCGACGCCGCGGCGGACTCGGGCACCCGCGTGGGCTACCAGCGGGTGACCACCCTCTGGACCTGGGCCGCCGTCGAAGACGCCTACCAGCAGCAGGAAACGATCCAGCCCCAACTCCCCGGCCAGCGGGACTTCCGCATCGAGATTGCCCTCCGGGCCGATCCCCTCACGGCGATCATGCTGGCAATGGTCACCTTCGTGTCGCTGCTGGTGGCCGTCTATTCGATCGGCTACATGCACGGCGACCCCGGCTACTGGCGGTTCTTTGCCTACATCGGCCTGTTCGTCTTCTCCATGACGATGCTCGTCTCGGTGAGCAACTTCGTGCTGCTGTACGTGTTTTGGGAGGCGGTGGGCCTGTGCAGCTACCTGCTGATCGGCTTCTGGTTCGAGAAGCCCGAGGCCGCGGCAGCCGGCAAGAAAGCCTTTCTCGTCAACCGGGTGGGCGACTTCGGGTTTGCACTGGGACTGTTCCTCATCTGGACCACCTACGGCACGCTCAATTTTCACGACACCTTGGCCGCCGACGGCGGCGTGATTGCCGGGGTGCTGGGGCAGACTCGGCTGGCGGCGGGGCCGGCGGCCTTTGCCGGCGGGGCGGTGGGTACGGCGATTTGCCTCTTGTTGATGCTGGGGGCCTGCGGCAAGAGTGCCCAATTCCCCTTGCACATCTGGCTGCCCGACGCGATGGAAGGCCCCTCCCCGGTGAGCGCCCTGATCCATGCGGCCACCATGGTCACGGCCGGCGTCTACATGGTGGCCCGCTGCACGCCCCTGTTTCACGCCTCGGCCGACGCCCAACTGGTCGTGGCGGCGATCGGCTGCTTCACGGCCCTGATGGCCGCGCTGGTGGCCCTGACCCAGACCGATCTCAAGCGAATCCTCGCCTATTCCACCATCAGCCAACTGGGCTACATGTTTTTGGGGCTGGGCACCGGGACCCTGCTGGGTATCGCCGGGGGCATGTTTCACCTCTTTACCCATGCGTTTTTCAAGGCCCTGCTGTTCCTCGGCGCCGGCAGCGTGATGCACGCCATGGGCGGGGTGATCGACATTCGCCGGTTCGGCGGCTTGAAACGGCTGATGCCCATCACCCACGCCACGTTTCTGGTCGGCTGCCTCACCCTGGCCGGGTTCCCGTTGCTTTCCGGCTTTTTCAGCAAGGACGAAATCCTTGCCGCCGTCGACCATCGTTCGGCCTTGGGGGCCGCCGGCGGGCTGTATCACCTCCTCTACCTGGTGGCCAGCTTCACCGCCCTGCTGACGGCCTACTACACATTTCGGGCGTTTTTCCGCACGTTTTACGGCCCCGAGCAAATTCCCCCCGAGGCGGGCCATCACGCCCACGAGGCTCCCCGCACGATGACCGTGCCGCTGGTGATCCTGGCGGTCGCCTCGGCGGTGGCCGGCGGCTATTTCTGGCTCACGCACGGATTCGTTCGTTTCCTCGAAGGGACCCCCTCGATCGCCTACCTCGCCCATGCGGCACACGCGGCGGAGCCGGCCGCCGAACCCGGGCAGGGGGCGGTGATGATTACCAGTTCGATCCTGGCGCTGGCGGGGATCGCCCTGGCGGCCGCGCTCTGGTGGCCGCGGAAGTCGTCGGCCGTGGACCGGCTGACGCGACTGGCCGAAGCGCTGGGCGCCTACGGGCTCTCGCACAACAAGTTCTTCTTCGACGAAATCTACAACGTGCTGGTGGTTTGGCCGCTGGGCGGGCTGGCCTGGCTGAGCTACTGGGTCGACCGCTACGTGATCGACGGGCTGGTCGACCTGGTGGGGCGGATTCCCCTTGCGGTCGGCCGTTCGCTCCGATCGCTTCAGAGCGGACTGATCCCGTTGTATGCCATGGGAATGGTGCTGGGATTGCTCGTGTTGCTGGTGGCGATCTTGATGAGTTGGGGAGTGATGATCGATTGTTGATTGGAGATGGATGGTTGCCATAACCCCGTCTGACTGCCGACCCGAACAAAACGGACTGCTGAACACGCGATGACCAGTTGGGCGACCTTATTGGCGATCACGATTCTCCTGCCGGCGGGGGCCGCGGTGGTGCTGGGGCTGGTGCCCTTGGCCAGCGCCGCCGCCGAGCGGAACTTCAGCCGCTGGTGGGCGTTGGCCTTCGTCTTGCTGACCTCGGTCCTCACGGCGATCTTGGTGGCGGCTTTCCCGGTCGGGGCCGACCAGTTTGCCACCACCCCGGCGGCCTTCTGGTTCGGCTTCAGCCAGGGACCGGTCGAGATCCAATTTCGCCTCGGGTTGGATGGGCTGAGCCTCTGGCTGTTCGGGCTGACCAGCCTGCTGATGCTCACCTCGATGGGGGTCGGCTGGGAGGCCATCCGCCGCCGGCCGCGGGCCTATTACGCCCTCCTCTTGCTGTTGCACACGGGAATGCTGGGCGTCTTCTGCGCCCGGGATATTATCCTCTTCTACGTCTTTTTCGAGTTCACCCTGATCCCGCTGTTCTTTCTCATCGGTATCTGGGGTAGCCAGCAGCGGCGCTACGCGGCGATGAAGTTCTTTCTGTTCACCCTGGCCGGCAGCGTGCTGACCTTCCTCGGCTTGTTGGTGATCGTCTGGTGGAACTACGACCGATCCGGCACGATGACCTTTTCCATTGGCGACCTGACCGAGGGGCTTTCCCGCCATCCCATGCCGGTGCCCATCCAGCTTGCGGTCTTCGTGGCGTTGTTTGCCGGTTTCGCCGTCAAGGTGCCGCTGTTTCCCCTGCACACCTGGCTGCCGCTGGCCCACGTGCAGGCGCCCACCGCCGGCAGCGTGCTCCTGGCCGGCGTGTTGTTGAAGATCGGCACCTACGGCTTCGTCCGTTTCAGCTTGCCGATGCTGCCCCAGGCCACGGCCCTCTTGATGCCGGCGTTGTTGTGGCTCTCCGTGGCGGGAATCATCTACGGAGCCCTGCTGGCCCTGGCCCAGGCCGACATCAAGCGGCTGATCGCCTACTCCAGCGTCAGCCACCTGGGGTTCTGCATGTTGGGTATCTTCTCGCTCACCCGGCTGGGAATGCAAGGCGGCGTGTTGCAGATGATCAATCACGGCATCTCCACCGGCGGGCTGTTCGCCCTGGTGGGGATGCTCTACGAGCGGTACCACACACGCCAGATCGACCACTACGGGGGCATCGCCCGCCGGCTGCCCGTGCTCGCCTTTTTCATGGCGGTGTTTACGCTTTCCAGCATCGGGCTGCCGGGGTTGAACGGGTTCGCCGGCGAGTTCCTTCTCCTGCTGGGGGCCTTCCAACGTGGCTGGGCCGGGTCGGCCGGGGCGTGGACGGGCCACTACCGCGTGATTTCCGTGGTGGCCGTGCTGGGCGTCGTGCTGGGGGCGTGGTACATGCTCCAGTTGGTCCAGCGGGTGTTCTTCGGACCCTTGCGCGAGCCCCAGCCCGACCGGCCGGACGCGGAGAAACACGCCGAAGTCCGGGACCTGACACTGCGGGAAGTGGCCGCGCTGGTGCCGCTGGTGGTGTTCGTCGTCTGGATCGGCGTGCAGCCGCAGTTTTTCTTAAGCCGCATGGAACCGACGCTCGACCGGCTCACCGGCGACGTGTTCGAGGTGGTCGAGGCGACGCATGTCGATCCGCGGGTCCTGGTCGTGCAAGACCATTCGGAGAACCGTCCAGCGATGGCATCCGTGGTGCCTTCGGCCGCCGCCGTTGGCCCCTTGCGGCTTGGCCCGGCCGGGGGAAAACAGGGGGAAACGCCCATGGCAAACCCACCAACGGAGGAGAAATAGAGCGTGTCGAGTGAGGCATTGTTGCAGCTTGGCCCCGAGATCGTTCTCACCCTGGTGGCCATATTGATCTACCTCGCCGGGGCGCTCGGCCCTTCGCGGGTGGCCTGGCGCTGGGTGGCGTTGGCGGGCCTTGCCGCGGCGGCGTTGGCGCTGGCGCTGTTGGAGCCCTCGTCCACCGCCGGACCGCTTGCCGTCGATGCCCTGGCCGCCTGCACGCGGTGGATGGCCCTGGCGGCGGGGACGCTCCTGGTGCTGTTGGCCTGGGACACCGAGGCGGGCGACCAGACGCCCGAATACCTGGGTTCGCTCTTGCTGGTCGTGGTGGGAGTGATGCTGGTGGGGGCGGCCGGCGAGTTGGTGCTGGTGTTTCTGGGACTGGAACTCGTGTCGATCCCTACCTACATCCTGCTCTACCTGGGTCGCCGCGATGCCGAGAGCCGGGAGGCGGCAGCGAAATATTTCTTCTTGAGCCTGCTCGCCTCGGCAATGCTCCTCTACGGCTTCAGCTTTCTCTACGGCGCCGCCGGCTCCACCGGGCTGGACGCGATTCGGGCCGCGTTCTCGCCACCCTCGGGGGTGCCGGACTGGCTGGGCAAGATCGCCCTGGTGTTCATTTTTGCCGGTCTGAGCTTCAAAATCACCGCCGTGCCGTTCCACTTCTACGCCCCCGACGTCTACCAGGGAACAACCCACGCCAACGCCGGACTGTTGTCGGTGGCGCCGAAAATCGCCGGCATGGTCGCCCTCGTGCGGATCGTGGGCGTGGGAATGGAAGGGCTCGCTTCCGACCCCTGGCGGATTGCCCTCGCGCTGGCCGTGCTCTCGATGACCTTCGGCAACGTGGTGGCCTTGTGGCAGGACCACCTCCGCCGCCTCTTGGCCTATTCCGCGATCGCCCACGCCGGCTACATGCTGATCGGGTTGGCCGTCTACTTCGGCTCCTCCGGCGGCCCCAGCGCCTTCGACGGTGTCGGTGCCATGCTCTTCTACCTGATGGTTTACGCGCTCGCCACGCTGGGCACGTTCGCCGCCCTGAACTGCCTGCTGCACCAGGGAAAACCGCTGGAGCAGATCGACCAGCTTGCCGGGCTGGCCTGGTCCGACGACGGCCGCCAGAGGGCCATCGCCTGGATGATCGCCGTTTTCATGTTCAGCCTGGCCGGCATTCCCCCCCTGGCCGGGTTCTGGGGCAAGCTGGCCCTGTTTGCCGGCGCGGTCAGTGTGGAGTCGGCCCAGCCGGGCGTTCGCGTCTGGTTTGTCGGGTTGGCCGTGATCGGCCTGGTCAACGCGGCGATTGCCGCGGCCTACTACCTGCGGATCGTCGCCGCCATGTTTTTCCGCCTCCCCCTGGGCACCCCCTCCAGGGCGTCGCGGGGCGGCCCCCTGGCCGCCGCCGTGGTCTGTGCGCTGCTGACCGTTCTGGTCGGCTTGGTTCCCACTCCCTGTTTCGACTGGGCCAATCGAGCCAGTCCCAGGCAGCAGGCGGTGGCCGAATCGCCCCCCATCATGGTAAGATTCCAGACGACAGCAGCCCTCGGTACAAAGACCGCACTCGGCACGGCGCCGCCGGCTGAGACCGAGTGGTCGACAGAGCGGGTGGCGCGGATCGCGATGGAAACCACGGGCCCGACGGAATCGCCCCACCTGCTTGCAACGATTCCGATGGAAATGCCGCCGGAGCCGGGGGGCCCCAATGGCTCGAATGCGAAGAACGGGCGTTGAACTGGCCAAGCTGCTCGACGCGGCGTCCCGGCCGGTCTACCTCCTGGACGACGAGGGAACGCTCGTATTTTGCAACTATGCCTGCGCCAAGTGGCTCGGCCGGCAACCGAATGAACTGATCGGCCTTCGCTGCCGCTACCACTCCACCTCCGCCGACGGCACGGCCGAGGCGCTCTCCGCCGGACTCTGCCCCCCGCCCGGCGCCCTGGCCGGCCAACCCACCACCGGCGGCGTGGCCGTGATCGACGGCGACGGCCGGCTGCGACGCCGAACCGCCGCCTTCGTTCCCCTCGGCCCACCGGGCGATGTCGTGGCGGTTGTCGCCCTGGTCGACGAAGAGGACTTGCCCGAGCAACAGCCAACCACGCCACCGTCCGCTGCCGACCGGCCGGAGTCGGTCCGGCTTCACGAGCAGTTGCGCCGCTGGCGCGGCCGGATGCAGGCCCGATACCGCATTGACCGGCTGGTGGGAGAGAGTCCGGCCGTCTGCCGGGCCCGGGCCCAGGTGGAGCTTGCCGCCGGGTCGCGGGCCAGCGTGTTGATCCTGGGCCCGCCGGGCAGCGGACGCCAACACGTTGCCCGGACGATCCACTACGCCTCGGCCGAGCGGCCCGGCACGCTGATCCCGCTGGACTGTTCCTTGCTGGGGGCCGAACTGATCGGCTCCACGGTGGCCACGCTGGCCGGCCACGATCCGCGGCCCCAGACCCCCGGCGCGAGCACCTTGCTCCTGAACCAGGTCGACCAGATGCCCCGCGAAGCGCAGCAGGACCTGGTGCGAACCCTGCGAGATCGCGGCATCACGGCCCGGGTGATGGCGACCGCCGCCGGGCCGCTGGCCCCCCTGGTCGCCGCCGGCCGCTGCCGAAAGGACCTGGCGCTGGTGTTGAGCACGATCCAGATCGAGTTGCCGGCGCTGGTCGATCGGCGCGAGGACATTCCGCTCTTGTGCCAGGTGTTCGTCGAGGAGCACAATGCCCGGGGCGAAAAACAACTCGGCGGGCTCACGCCCGAGGCACTGGACGTGCTGGACGGCTACGGCTGGCCGGGAAACGTGGACGAATTGGCGGCGGTCGTCGCCCAGGCACACCGGGCGGCGGAAGGGCCGGAAATCGCCGTGGGGGACCTGCCCGAGAAGGTCCACCTGGCGGCCCAAGCAGCCGCCCACCCGCGACGCACCGAACTGCGAATCAACCTGGACGAGTACCTGGCCAAGATCGAGCGCGAGCTGATCGGCCGGGCCATGCGCCAGGCGAAGGGCAACAAGACGAAGGCGGCCGGGCTGCTGGGCTTGTCCAGACCGCGGCTCTATCGGCGGCTGGAGCAACTCGACCTGGAGCCGCCGGAAGCCCGGTAGGCCGGGTCGCGACCCGGCAAGCGTTTGGCGAGGGCCTCCTGACCCCGCCGACGGCGTGGTCGAACGAGTGCGGGGTCGGGAGACCCGCGCACAGCGTGTGGGTCGTGACCCGGCAAGCGGAGTCTTGCCCGTCGCGACCCGGCCTACCGATTGGGCGACCCTCGCCGCGGCCGCCCTGGCCAGCCCTTTCCCTGCGGGCACAAGGCATCTAGGATAAAGAGCGAGGGAGTCGACACGATGCAGGTCCCCGGGCCCCGCCCCAGTACCATCTCTGCCGGGTTGATCGTCTGCGAGCAGGAGGGTCGCTGGGCCGTGGCCCTCCAGCGGTGGCTCGCCGGGCGGTCGATCCGGGTTTTCCAGACGCGGAGTCTTGCCCAGTGCTGGCGGATGCTTGCCGACCGCCCGGCCAGTTTTCTGGTCGTGGAGGTAACGGCGGTCCGCTGGGCCACGCTGCTGGACCGGCTGGGCCGGCTCGAGCGGGATTTCCCGGCCGCCGCGGTCTGGGCCGTGGCCGACCGCGGCCTGGGCGAGTGGGAGTGGGCCCTCCGCGAGGCGGGCGTCCTGGGCCTGACCACGTCCACGCGCCACGTCCGCCCGGTTGCCCAGGTGGCCGCTCGCCACCTCGACCGCGTCCCCCGGCCGCCGATGACGCTGACCGATCGAATCTGGGCGGAGTTGCCGTGGTCCTAAGTGGTTTCCGTCGCCGGTCTGCCCGCACCAAGATCGAAAACACCAACAACACGGACGAGGAGATTTGCGAATGGCTGACGATGCACTGGCGAAAGAGACCCTGGAGAAGGTGCTCGACGAGTTTCCGGACCCGGAATTGGGCCGCGGGATCGTGGCACTGGGGCAAGTACACGACTTGAAGCTCGACGGCCCGAAGCTCTCGCTCACGCTGGGGTTGACCACCTTTTCGGCTCCCCTCTGGTCTGCCACCCGGGCCGACCTGGTCGAGCATCTCCGCGGCCGCCTGCCACAACTGTCCGACGTCTCCATCGAACTGGCCGAACACCAGCGGCCGGCGGAAAAACTCGGCGAGATCGGCCTGGCTTCCAAGGCGGTGATCGCCGTCGGCTCGGGAAAGGGCGGCGTGGGCAAGAGCACGATTGCCGCCACCTTGGCGATCGGGCTGGCCCGCGCCGGCTGCAAGGTGGGGCTGATGGACGCCGACGTCTACGGGCCCAGCATCCCCCACCTGCTGGGTTCCCAGCAGCGCCCCACCATGATCGACGGGAAAATCCAGCCCATCCGCGTCGACAACCTGGCGGTGATGTCGATGGGGTTCCTGGTGCCGGCCGAGGAGGCGGTGATCTGGCGGGGGCCGATGTTGCACGGGGCCATCACCCAGTTCCTCCGCGACACGGACTGGGGCGAGCTGGACTACCTGATCATCGACTTGCCGCCGGGTACGGGCGACGTGGCGCTGACCCTCTCGCAGCTTCTGCCGCTTTCCGGGGCGGTGGTCGTCTGCACCCCGCAAGACGTCGCCCTGCTGGATGCCACCAAGGCGATCACCATGTTCCGCAAGGTGAACATCGACGTGCTGGGGATGGTCGAGAACATGAGCTTCTTCACCTGCCCCGACTGCGGCAGCCGGCACGAGATTTTCGGCTCCGGCGGGGCGAAACGGAAGGCCGTCGAGATGGACGTCCCCTTCCTGGGCGAGGTGCCGATCAATATCCAGGTTCGCATCCTCGGCGACGAGGGGCGATTGGGCGGCAGCTTCGACGACCCGTCCTGCCGCCCCTATCTCGAACAACTGTGCACCAACCTGGCCAAGAACCTGGTGGCCCGACGCCGCCGGAAGCCGCCCATGCCGTCGCTGTCGGTGATCAACTGAGCGCACGACGCGCGATGGAGACGGCAAGCCCCGTAGGGCCGGCTGTGCCGGCCGGCACGTTCGGCGCAGGTCTCCCGACCTCGCCGCAACCACCGACCGCAGAGTTCGGCGCAGGTCTCCCGACCCCGCCGGCACCCGCCGACATCACCGCCCGCCTCCGCGATACGCCTGCAACACCATGTAGCTGCTGAAGGCCATGTAGCCGAAGAAGAAGGCGAGGAAGAAGTCTTGCAACCGCGCCAGCGCAAACACGGCCACCATCGCCCCGGTGGCGATCGAGAGAATCAACGAATGCTGGATTCCCTGCCGGGGGCTTGACGCCAGGAACAGCTCGCGGGAAATGTGCCCGCCGTCGAGCGGATAGACCGGCAGCAGGTTGACGATTCCCCAGAGGATACAGACGAAAAGCACGTCGGCGATCCACTCGCCCACCACGGGCAGCCCGAAAACATCTCCCGGAATCACGATCGGTACGATCCCCCAGCGGTAGGCGGTGTAAGGCTGCCCCGTCACGTGCAGCAACCCCACGATGGCCAGGGCGAGGAGAAACCCCGCGCCGGGTCCGGCGGCCGAAATGAGCACGTTTCCCCAGGTGCCCGGCCCGCGGCGGCCGTAGATGCCACCGGGATTGTAGGAGGCCAGTCCTCCCAGGCCGTAGAGGGTAATCCAGGGTTGAAAGCCCCAGCGGCGCATCACCAAGGCGTGGCCCAGCTCGTGGACCAGGATGGCAACGAACACGGCGGCCACCCAGACGAGAAGATGTCCCAACGCCGCCCGCATGTCTTGTTGCCCGGCGCCGCCCAGCCCCAGCAGCACGGCCACCAGCCAGAAAAAGGGATGAACGCGGACCGGGATTCCGAACAGGGCGAAATGCAGGTCGCCTTGGCTTTGCGGCGGCTCGCCGATGAGCACGGGATGCCTCCTGGAGGAAAGAGCCGGCGGCTGGGGAAGCCAACCATTCTAACAGAAAACGCCGGGCTGGGAACGCTGGTCGGGAGGGCGAGGCT
>CAYZWG010000186.1:5556-10342 GCA_964481605.1 uncultured Planctomycetaceae bacterium | reverse complement strand
TGAGACCGCCCACGGTCGGCTGGTCCGGTCCCCTTGGGCGATGGCTATTGGTCGGTTCCGGTCAGCGTGGGCGAGGTTCCGGTAAGCACCGGTCCGGTTTCCGATCCGCCGGACGGCGAGAGTGCCGACCCGGGCACCTCGACCCCGCCGCGGGAAAGCCGCTCGAAGTATTGGCGGTTCATTTCCTCCCAGCCGGCCGGCGAGGGATCGCCCATGCTGCCCAGCAGTTCCTCCTGCACGTCGGTGGGCAGGTTCACGGTGGAATCACGGTGGACCTCGAACTCACCCTCCAGGTGCTGCTTCACGTTGCCCAGTCCCTCCACCATCACGTTTCGCCGGCGGAGCGCGTTCTGGTAGCGGCCGGCCTTCAGGTCGCGTTCGACCTGGCCCATCAACTCGATCATCCGCTGGAGATCGGTATGGTGAAAACCCATCACCTTGAAGTGTTCCAGGTCGACGCCTTCGGCCTTGTTGCGGAGGGCGGCCTGTTTGCCGGCCAGGCGGTTCATCTGGCGTTGGCCGCGGGGACCCGGGGCCGGACCTTCCAGGCCCTCGCCCCCCTCGCCGCTCTCCTTGCCGCCGCCGGTGGCCCCGCCGGTGGGATCGCGGCTGTGATCCTTGATCTGGCCCGCCACGTAAGGGTCGGGCGTGAGCCGGCTGGGCGTCTTGCGGCCCCCCTTGCCGACGGCTTCATCGCCCACGAACTCGCCGCTCGACTTGCCCTGGCGCCCCTCGCCGGCCCGGCCGCCGATCTCGCTGGTGTTGGGCAGCCGGTTGCCGGTGGCCCCCTTGGCGCTCATGTTCGAGATCGGCCCGTCGGCCACGTCCCAGCCGGCGCCCTTATCGAGCGAATCGGCCGCGCTGGAGGAAACGTCCTCCATCTCGTCAAACAGGTCCTCCTCGTCTTCCATCAGGTCGCCGATGAGGTCCTCCAACTCGCCCGGCAACTCGGCCATGGGGGCCTCCTTGCCCTCGTCCGTGAGCGACTCCTCCTGGCTCCAACGCTCGCGGTCGGGCGTGTCCGGCAGCCATTTCTCCATGTTGGTCTGAATCTCCTCGGCCATCTCCGCCCCAAGCTGCTCCAGCGGCACGGCGATGTCGGCCGTCTTCTTCAACATCGCGTCGTCGGCCATCTTGATTTCCGTCTGAATCTCCACCAGCTCCTTCAGCATGGAGGGGTTGGCGAAATCCTGCTCGGGCAACTTGCTCAAGTCGGTGTTCAATTCGTTGATGAATTTCGACCAGTCGTCCTCGGCCGCCTCCAGCGTCTTCAGCAACTGCTCCTTCTCCTCCGCAAAATCCTCCACCGGAGCCTTGGCCAGGTTTTCCGAGGCCTCGATCACCTTCCGCTGCTCTTCCAACGCCTTGTCCAAGGCGGCCTTCAATGCGTCCAGCTTCTGCCGCGCGTCGTCGGGCAGATCGCTCGTCCGCCGGTGCTTCATCTCGGCCAACTCTTCCGTCTGCGCGCGGCGGGTGATATCCAGCATCTTCCGCAGCACGCCGATCACCCGCTGTTGCGTTTCGATCAGTTCGCCCACCGGCTGAGGAAACCCTTCCAGCAACTCGATCTTCACCAGCCCGTCGCACTGCTGGACCGCCTTGAGCATCTCGCCGAAGGCCAGTTGATTCAGGATTCGCTTGATCGCCTGGTAGTCCTCTCGCTCCGATTGGCCGATCGACTTCACCAGCCCAATCGACGACTTCTGGATTTCCACCTGAAGCGTTCGGACCTGGCCGGCCTCGGCCGTGGCCTGCTCGATCTGCTTGGCGCGCGGAACCAGCGCTGCCCGCGCCTGGGCGCGAATCTGCTTTTCCAGCATCTTGAACAACGCGCCGCGAAGACTGTCGAGTTGCTCGAGTGTGGCGTTCACCTCGGCCTCTTCGTCGATCACCTCGATCGCGTGCCAGCCGCTGGCGGCCTGCTGGGGTCGCAGGTCGAGCTCCCAGCCGCCAAAATTCCGTCTGTCGCGAACCGTCGCCCGCACCATCACAGTCTGGCCCGGCCGGGCCACCTTCTCGGCCAGTTCCAGCCGATGGTGCAACACGGCCGTGGTGCTGCTCTGGAACTTGGTCCATTGCTGCACGGTCTTGACGGGCAGGTCCTCCGGGGCGGCCGCGTCCGGCCGCTCATCGCCCGGTGTTGTGGACGCCGGCGGCTTGATTTTCATCTCCAATTGCACTTGCCCCAGGCCGTGGTCGTCCGACGCCCGAATCATCACCGCCACGTCGGAACCCGGGGCCGCGCGGCTCTGCCGGGGCGGCTTGAGTAGTTCGACCGACGGCGGCCGGTCGGGCAAGACGTGGACCCGGTTGATGCGAGGATCGGGGTCGCTCTGCTCGCCCTTGAACAGGTGCACGGTGAACGTCGTGTTTTTCACCAGGGGCATTTCCACCACCAGCAACTCGCCCTGATCCTCCACGCGGCCGGTAAAAATCCTCCCCTCCGCGTCGAGGTAGCCCTTGGTGATCGCCGTGGAGGGGCGGATCCGCAGCTTGGCCACCGTGTATTGCGGGGCTTCCAGGTCGGCGGTCCGCTCGACCAGCGTCTCGTCCGCCCGACCCAGATAGGGCGGATAATGCAGCGTCGCCTCGACTTCCTCCACGGTGGGCTTCTCCGACACGCTCACGTGATACCGCCGGGTCTGCGAGTCGCCGATCTCCAGCCGGTAATCGAGCGGCCCCAGCACCGAGGGAAGCGCGATCGTGTAGCGGCGGTGATACGCGGTCCCCGCCGCCGCGCCGGGCGAGCCGTCCACCGCGAAGCGCTCCCCCGGCGACATGGGCACATTCTGCTCCTTTTGGCCCTGGCCGGCGAAAAAGAGCGTTGCCCGGTAGGGCTCGCCCTTGGCCCGGTCGATGATCTCGGCGGTGATCGCCAGGCTTTCGCCCAACAACACGTCGGTGTCCTCGGGGGTCACCCGAACGATCTTCAACGACCCCACCGAGGGGACGAATTCCCAGGGGGACATCAGCCGGCTGGCCGCCGAACTGAGGTTCGGATCCAACCAGTTGGCCACCACGGCGATGAGGATCAACAGGCCCAGCACGGCCAGGGATTCGGCCAGGTCGCGGGGAGTCTGCATGCAGTAGCGAAACCGCCGCCAGCGGGATTCCTTGGTCGCGGCGTCCTCGAAACGGACCCCGCCGGCGTGCTGGGCGGCCTCGACCACGGCCGCTTGGCAAAATGCCCGATCCTCGTTTTTCGTGTCGTCCGCAAGCTGCACCACGTTGATCAGGTTGCTACCCAGGTCGGGATACTCGGTTTCGATGCAGCGGGCGGTCGCCTCCAGGCTCCGCTGCGCTCGGCGCAGCCGCCGGCCCACCATCACCACCAGGGTGATCGTCACCAGGGCCCAGAAAGCCAGCATCCCCGCCAGCACGCCCTGGGAAAACTTCACCAGCGCATCGGTCAACATCAACAGCAAGAGCGTCGCAAACGATGCGGAGATGGCCAGCACGGCCGTGCTCAGCAGGGTGAAAATCCACCATTTCTGCCGCGTGGCGTCCAGCCGCTGAATCACCTGTTCCGCCGCCGGAGACATGAAAGCCGCCTTTCCGATTTCTTTTTCCGGGGCCCAAGCTCCGGCTTAAGACCGCACTTTATCTCGGTCCCAAGCTCCGGCTTGGGACCGCATTTCCGCGAAGCTCTGTTGTCTCGGTCCCAAGCTCCAGCTTGGGACCGCACTTCCGCGCTGGCTCTGCTTCGCCTGCGGTGGAACAAAACTCTCGGTCCGTGGGTTCCCAAGCTGGAGCTTGGGAACCAGGCCAGCGACCCCCCTGGCAGCGGGGAATGCCCCCTCCGGTTCCAGGAACCAGCGGCGCGGGCCCGCGCAAAGCTTTCCATTGACTATTGTGTCGCAACGACGGGTTTTTCGTCAAGCAAGATGGGCAAGTATTCGCGTCGTTGTCTCGGGCCCAAGCTCCAGCTTGGGAACCAGGTTAGGGCGCTTTCGCGAAACCCCGCCGATCGGGCGGTCAGTTCGTGCAAAACTCGCCCGTTTCGATTACAAAGGAAGGGTGGGCCCGCCAACGCGCGAGGGAAACCAACAGGCAAGACCCGGACCGACGTGCAGGTAGGAGTGATGACTCGACAATATCTTTATCTTCCACGACCAGTTTTCGCGGCGGCGATAGCCATTGCGGGCTATGCCATCGTAGCTCACCTGGGTGGCCATGGTCTGGCCGACGAGCCGCCGGCCTTGAATCCGTTCGCCCCGGTCCAGCGCGACCGCGACGATGCCATCCCCGGCTACGTGAAGACCTCCGACGGGAAGATTCACGCCGGCAACGTCTACCTGACGCGAGACAAGCGGTTGAAGATTCTCGATCCCAAGCTCAACCGCGAGCGGGAAATCCCCTTGCGGGTGGTGAAGCAGATCGAGTGCAAGGTGCTGAAGAAATGGATGGAGAAGGAGTGGCGCTTCAAGGAGCTGGCGCTGAACGAGAAATACTACACCGGCCGCCAGTACCCGGCGATCGAGTGTGAATACACGATTACGCTTCGGGACGGCCGGACGATTACCGGCCCGCTGGCCGAGATCATCTACGTGCAGCCGTACGTCTACAAGCCGGACGAGCCGCGGGCGTATCGGCCCCAGGTGCGACCGGAGAAGTTCCTGCTGCACAAGCGGCTCAAGGGCGATTTCGGGAAGGACATGAAATCGCTGGTCTATGTCGAGCGGATCAAGCTGGGCGAGGAGGCGTTGAAGCAAGGGCGGGGCAAGTCCAAGGGCGGCTAGGGACGCGACGGCGGAGCGGGGTTCCCAAGCCGGAGCTTGGGAACCAG
>CAYZWG010000186.1:0-5456 GCA_964481605.1 uncultured Planctomycetaceae bacterium | reverse complement strand
CGGAGCGGGGTTCCCAAGCCGGAGCTTGGGAACCAGCATGAAGAGTGTTCACCAGTTATCGAGTGGGCCGTGTTTGAGATCACCCTGCAAGAAGGCCACCGCCTCACCACGATGCTCTGGGTTGCCGCGGTGGCGGTGCTGCTGGTGAGCCTATTCTACTACCGGGCTTTCCGCTCGCTCAAAGGTTGGCAGTGGCGGAGTCTTCTCGCCTTGCGGATCGTCGCCATCCTGCTGATCGTGCTCTTGCTGTTCCGCCCGGTGTTCAGCTACCAGAAGGAGTTGAGCCAGCGCCGCAACGTGATTTTCCTCGTCGACACATCGGCCTCGATGAGCATCTCCGACGATTCCAGCGGGCAGACGCGGTTCGACCAGGCCCGTTCTCAAGTGGAGCGCTGGTATGAGAAGTTGCAAGATGCGTTTCAACTGCACGTGATCGCGTTTTCCGAGCGGGCCCGGCCGCTGGAGGACATCAAGCAACTGGCCACGCTGGTGCCCGACGGCAAGGCCACGTCGCTCTCCCGGGCGCTGGTGGCGGGGGCCAAGATCGTTCCCCGCCGCGACGTCGAGGCAATCTTCCTGGTTTCCGACGGGGTACACAATTCGGCTCGCAAGCCGGAAGAGATCGCCGTGAAGATGGGTGTTCCGGTGAACACGGTGGGCGTGGGCGCGAGTTTGCGGAGTGACGCCACTTACCGGGACATTCAGGTGACGGGCATGGACTGCCCGGAAACGCTGATGCTCAACAACAAGGCCCGCATTACCGCGTCGGTGGAGGGGGTTGGGCTGGCGGGCCGGGTGATTCGGGTGGTGCTGGAGGAAGACGACCAGGCCGCCGGCGAGGTCGAGTTGACGCTGGACGACGTGGAGGGGGCCCAGGAGGTGGAGTTCGAGTTTCGCCCCACCAAGATCGGCCGCCACGAATACACGGTTCGCGTGCCCCCGGTACCGGAGGAAAAGATCGAGGAGAACAACCAGCGGTCGAGCGTGGCAATGGTGGTCGAGCCGGGCATTCGCGTGCTCTACCTGGAGGGGACGCTTCGGGCCGAGTATGGGGCCATCGTGCAGCGGTTCCTTTCCAAGGACCCCGATCTCGAATTCTGTGCCCTGGTGCAGACCCGGCCCAACGAATTCTTGAAACGCACGAATATCGAGGGGTTGGAGCTGGAGTCGCTGCCCTCCACGCCCGAGCAGATCAGCACCTTCGACGTGTTTCTGATCGGTGATCTGGACAGTTCCTACTTGAAGGCTCCCGTGCAGCAACTGATGGTGGATCGGATTCGCCAGGGGGCGGGCCTGATCATGTTGGGCGGCTACCACGGGCTGGGCCCCGGCGGCTATCGCGGCACGCCCCTGGGAGAGATTCTGCCGGTGTTGTTGGGCGACCGCGAAACGGGCCAGGTGACCGATCGTTTCCTCCCGGTGCTCACACCCGAGGGCAATCACCACCCGATCTTCGCCAATATCGCGGGGTTCTTTCCCACCACGTCGGGCGAGGCGGAGGAGCCGGGCCTGCCGCCGCTGGATGGGTGTACGCGGGTCCTCGGACAGCGGCCCGGGGCGACCGTGCTGGCCACTTGCCCGCTGGAGGCGACCGCCCAGGGCGAGATGCCGATGCTGGCCATTCAGCCGGTCGACAAGGGCCGCACCGCGGTCTTCTGCGGCGACACGACCCGCAAGTGGCAGCAGGGCCCCCGCGCGATGGACCAGCAGTCGCCGTTTTTGCAGTTTTGGGGCCAGTTGATTCGCTGGGCGGCGGGCCGCTCGACCGAGGTGGAGGCCGAGGCCAGCGTGGCCGGCAGCACCGACAAGGGCTACTACGAGCCGGACGAGGAGATCCTGGTCTCGGCCATTGTTCGCGACGAGCAGGGCGAGGGCGCCGCCGACGCCCGGGTGGTAGCCAAGGTGACCGGGCCGGCCGGCCGAAGCGATTCCGTCGAAATGTCGGCGGCCGGCACTAGCGCGGGCCACTACAGCGGGCGTTACGTTCCCCAGGCCGCCGGCAACTACGAGATCGTGGTCGAAGCCCGCCTGGGAGAACGGACGTTGCAGGCGGAAACCCTTTCGGTGGAGGTGGGGCGTCCCAACCTGGAGTTCGAAAAACTCGACCTGGACGAAAAGACGCTCAGCCGGATCGCGGCCGACACGGGGGGCCGCTACATGCACATTTCCACGGCCGATCACCTGGTCGACCAGCTTGACCGCTCGGAGCGGAAGAAGCGGGTGCGGATGGAGCAGCCGCTCTGCCTGCCGTTTCCGTTCTGGATGCTGTTTGTGTGCGTGCTGACCGCGGAGTGGGTACTGCGGCGGAGGTTCCAACTGCGATGAGCACCGGTTATCGATACCTGGAACCGGAAGCCCTGGCCCGGATGAAGAACCTCTCGATGGTGGCCCGAGGGGTGGTGGAGGGCTCGATCAGCGGTCTCCACGCCAGTCCCTACAAGGGTTTCAGCGTGGAGTTTGCCGAGCACCGCGAGTACACCGCCGGCGACGACCCCCGCCACCTCGACTACAAAATGCTCGCCCGCACCGACCGCTTGTACATCAAGCAGTATGAAGAAGAGACGAACATGCGGGTGCAGATTCTGCTGGACACCTCGGGTTCGATGGGTTACCGGCACGAGAGCAAGATCAGCAAGCTTCAATACGGGGCCTACCTGACGGCGATTCTGGCCTACTTGATGACCAGGCAGCAGGACTCGGTGGGGCTGACCACGTTCGACACGAAGATCGGGCTGGACATGCCCGCCCGTAGCTCACCCCGTCATTTCAACGAGATGATGCGCCAGCTCGAGGCGATCGAACCGGGCGACGAGACCGATATCGCCGAGATTCTGCACCGGCTGGCCAACCGCTTCAAGCGCCGCTGCCTGGTCGTGCTGATCAGCGACCTCTACGACGACCCCGACGAGGTGATGCGGGCGCTGCACCATTTCCGCCATCGCAAGCACGAGGTGATCGTGTTCAACGTGTTCGACAAGGCGGAGATCAAATTCCCTTTCCAGGACACGATTTCGTTTCAGGACCTGGAAACCAACGAGCGAATCCAGGTCGATCCGGCCTACGTCCGTGATGTCTACCTGGAGCAGATCGAGCAGTTCATCGAGACGTATCGCCGGGGCTGCGCCGAAACGAAGATCGATTACGTGATGACCGACACGTCGGTCCCCTACGATTTCATGCTTTCCAAGTACATTGCCAAGCGCAACATGCCATGACGTTTCTGACGGCCGGATTCCTGTTTGCCGGGCTGGCCGGGGCGATCCCCCTGGTGCTGCACATGATCAATCGCCAGCGGGCGAAGGACCTGCCCTTCAGCACGTTGCGATTTCTGCGGGTGAGCGTGCAGAAGACCCGCCGCCGCAAGCGGATTCAGGACCTGTTTTTGATGCTCCTGCGGATGGCGGTGCTGCTGTTGGTCGCGCTGGGCCTGGCCCGGCCGACGATCACCAACCTGAGCGATTTCTGGGGCGGGGGGAAGTCGGCGGTGGCCGTGATCCTGGACAATTCGGCGAGCATGGGGGTGATCGACGCCGGGCGGCAGCGTTTTGAGACCGCCCGCGGTGCGGCCCACGAAATCCTCGACGAGTTGGCCGACGGCGACCAGGTGGCGCTGCTGCTCACCGGGGGGCCCGAATTCGAGGCCCAGGGCAAGCTGCTGCGGACCCAGGAAGACGTCTTGCAAATGCTGGACCAGGCCGCCGTGAGCTACGAACGGGCCGACCTGGCCTTGAAGCTCCGGGACGCGCGAAAGCTGCTGGCCCAAAGCGACGCGCGGAACAAGCTGATCTACGTCATCAGCGACCTGCAAGCCCTCTCTTGGGAAGGATTGAAAGACGATGCCAACGGCAGCCCGGAAGGCGCCGCCCAACAGCCGCCGGCCGACCCGCAGGGGGCGAAGATTCCCGTGATCTTTGTCGGTTGCAACCGCGCGCCCAAGCCCAACGTGGCCGTGTCGGGGCTGGACGTGAGAACGGCGGTGCCGGTGGCGGGGGTTCCGGTCACGGCCACGGTCGAGTTGTTCAACGCATCGGCGGTGCCCCAAAAACGCCACCTGGAATTGTACGTGGACGGTGCCAAGAAGGCGGCCAGCCCCGTGCTGGACCTGCCCCCGCAAGGCCGGCTGAAGCAGGATTTCCAGTTCGCCTTTACCTCAGGCGGGATGCACCGCGGCGAAGTCCGGCTGATCGGCGACGACGGCTCGCGCTACGACGACCTGCGGTATTTCGCCATGCAGGTCGACCAGGGAATCCCGGTGGCGATCGTCAAGCCCCGCCAGCATGAAATCCCCTACCTGGAAGACTCCTTCTACGTCGAGCAGGCGCTCACTCCGGCGCGTTCGGGAGGCCGGGCACTTCGCACCACGGTGCTCACGGCGGCCGAACTGGCCAGCGAGCCGCTCTCCAACTACAAGGTGGTCTTCTGCGTCAACCTCGACGCGCCCCAGCCGGGCACCGCGACCCGCCTGCAAAATTACGTCGCGGCCGGCGGAAACCTCTTTTGGATCTGCGGCGACAACGTCGATCCCGAGGCCTACAACCGGGCCAACGAGGCCGCCGGGGGACAATTGCTGCCGGCGCCGCTGGCGGCGGTGCGGGCACCGGCTCCGGGCGAGGAGCGTGATAGCTGGCACATCGCCGAGTTGGATACGACCCATCCCGCCCTGGCCGAGTTGGCCACGCCGGCGTCGCTCTACCAGTCGGTGCTGGTCTACCGGCAGGTGACGGTCGAGGCGGATTCGGGCGGAGGGGCGGCGGTGCTGGCCCGGCTCGACGACGGCCAGCCCCTACTGCTGCAACGAAGCGTCGAGCGGGGCACGGTCACGTTCCTCGGCACAAGCGCCCACGTGGGCTGGACGAATCTGCCCTTGCGGCCGATCTTCCTGCCGCTCTTGACGCGGATGACCTTCGAGTTGGCCGGCGCCGAGCAGGCCCGCTACCGGGCCCTGGCCGGCTCGCCCCTGACGTTGCCGCTGGAGGACGAGGCGCGGAGCGTGACCGTGGAAGTCCGCCCCCCCAGCGGCGCGACATTGCGGCTGAAGAGCAAGGCGGTGGAAGGCCAGCCGGGGCAGAAGTTCACCTTTGCCGACACCCACGACGTGGGGATTTACTCCTTCCGGTTGCTCGATTCCGCCCGCCCGACCCAACTCGCCTACTCCGTCAACGTCGACCCGGACGAGGCCGATCCGACCACGATCTCGCCGGAACAGTTGCAACAGCGACTGCCCGGCAGCGAACTCGTGTTTGCCCAAGACCCGGACGATCTCTCCAGCACGTTTCGCCAGTTGCGCGAGGGCCAGAGCCTTTGGGGGCTGTTCCTGGGGGCCGTCCTGCTGATGTTGGTGTTCGAGACGTTTGTCTCCAACCGCTTGAGCCCGAAACTCGACGAAGACGAGTTGAAAGATGTGGCACCGGGGATGCGGCGGCTGGCCAAGAAGGGGCAGGCGGCGTGAGGGGTGA
>CAYZWG010000185.1:2552-10484 GCA_964481605.1 uncultured Planctomycetaceae bacterium | reverse complement strand
CCCTCGGGGGGCCGCCCGTCAGCGGGGAGCGGCCGGGGTGGGCTTGGAGGCCATCGTGTCGTCGCGGAAAGAGACCCCGGCCACCAGGGCTTCGTCCGCCTCGCCGAGACGCTCGATCAGGTTGGCCTCGACGATGAACACGAGCACCATCTGGTGGCCTTCCCGATCGGCCACCTGGTAGTAGATCCAGCGGATGGGAAGTTCGGAGGACTCGCCGTCGACCACCACCCGGAGCACCCGGTAGCCCGACTCGCCCGCCTTCTGGCTGGCCTTGACGAACTGTCCGAAGCTATCGCCCAGGCCTTCCCTGATGTCCTTCTGAAACGCCTTCAGGGAAATCAGCTTTTGGGGATCGGCGGCGGGCATCGAGGCGATGTTGCACTGGGCCACGAACTCCCCCCGGTCGATCAGCCGCAGGATGGCCCGATCCGACTCGCCGGCGGTCACGAACCAGCGGCGATCGTTCAGCAGCCGCCAACCGCCCTGGGGCGAACGATACTCCAAGCGGGTCGACTCTTCCGTGGGGCCCAGCGCCAGGCCGTCCAGCGCCTCGGCGGTAAGGTGCTGGGATTGCTCGATGGGGGTGATCTTGATTTGCAGCCGGGCCACGACGTCCAACCCCGAGCCGATGTGTCCCACCGCCCGCTTCTCCTGAATCACCATCCCGAACCAGGTGACCCGATGGAGTGTCAGGTGATATTGGTACTTCGCTCGAAGGGCGATCTGGGTGGCGATCCCGCCCACGGCGCCCTCGACCGTGCCCGACATTTCCGCCAGCGCCGCGCCTCCCTTGGTGGAGCTGAGCGTGCTTTGGACCTTGGCCGTCTTGACCGCGTCGAGCCCCAAGAGGAGGGCCATCAACTCCTTGCTATGGTCCCACGAATCGCCCACCGCCACCGGACGCGGCGGAAGCAGGCGGTCCAGCAGGAGGGTGTTCGCCTGAAGGTCGATCAAGTCGAGTTCATCGGCGGTGAGCGGTCCCCGGGGGCTGAACAGGGTCGCCTTGGTGGGGTCGGCCTCCACCGCGATCAGTCGTCGTTCGCTCCGCAGGGTGGGCTGCGTGGCGGTTTCCTCGATCTTGATCGAGGCGGCGGCCTGGTCGTAGTAGCGGACCGCACGGCGTGTGGCCGCCGGCGAGAGCGGGACATCGAGCGACCGCTCGTCGTATTTCAGGTTGGCCAGCACGTTGAGCAGGAGGGTTTCCGTCTTATCGGAGTCGCCGATGACCTTCAATTTGCCGGCCACTTCGAGCGAGGCCTCGACGCGATCGACGCTGTCTTTGGCCCGGGCCGATTCGAGCGTCCAGGTGTCCTTGGTGGCCCCGGGCGCGTAGGCCGCCGCTGCCGTCCACAAACCGACCATGCACAACAGATACCATCGACACTGCCACATGACTTGCTCGCGTTTCCGGAATGCGTTTGACGGTGGGAAGGCGGAGAGACCTTGGGAGGGCGAGGCTCCTGCCGAGCCGTGGGGGCGGCATTTACCCTGATTTCTCGGCTCGGCAGGAGCCTCGCCCTCCCATGCGCTCGGCGGCCCACCGGACAACACCGCCATTGGTAGATCGACTGGACCGATTGGGGAAGTTCAGCCCAAAGGGTAGGGTTCTTGCGGTGACACGGGCAGAGCGGCCGAGATAGCCCGTAGGCCGGATCGCGATCCGGCACCGCAGACAGCGTTTGACGCGGGTTGCCCGACCCCGCCCGATGGCCTGCCCGAGGGTCTACCGTGCCGGGTCGCGACCCGGCCTACCTTTTGTGGGATCGCCCAAGAAAAGTAGATTGACCGCGAACATCGGAGAGAACGATCGTGGTGTTTGCACGTACTCGATGGATGGGGGTGGCCTCAGCCCGGAGGACATATACCCCCCAAGCGTGTGGATTTTGGGGATTTTTTTGGTGAACAAAAAGCAAGCTCTTGATTTTTGCAAGGGATACTTGTAAAAAAGATGCAGATCGGATTACAATGCGTGGTGTCGTGATGCCGAAAGGATGTGGTACGATGGGCCGGCTTGCGGGCGAGATTGCGGGTTTTTCCGGGGTGAATGTCTCCGCTGGGCCCGCACGCCGCGACCGGCGGCCCGGGTTTCCCCGGGAGCATCCGTGACGGGTTGGGGCGTCGGTCGCCAGAGGACAGGCACGCGGGTTTTGGTTTGGAAGGGAGAAACGATGCACACCGACTACATCAATCCCGCCATTCGAGAGCTTCGTGATCAGCAGGTTCGCTTTGCTCCGCGGGAGCGGAAGCTGGAGCAAGTGAATCGGGCGGAGCTATTGCTGGGCGAGTTGGAGGCCGCGCGAACCTACACCTACGAGTACCTTTGCTTCCGCATCACCTCCTATCGCCCCGAGTCTTATCCCGATTTGAGGCTCAAGGGCCGCGAGGCCAGCCACGACCTGCGGCTGTTTGTGGAGGACGTTTCCGACGCGGCGGACGTGCCGGCCGAGTCGGCGGGCGAGCCGGTGCTGACGGTCGACGAGTTGAGCAGGCAGTTCAAGGTCTCCACCAAGACGATCTCGCGTTGGCGCCGCCAGGGGCTGGTGAGCCGGCGATTTGTCTTCGACGGTCGAAAGCGGGTCGGTTTTCTGGAGAGTTCGGTCCAGCGGTTCGTCCGCAACAACGGCGAGCGGGTCCGCCGGGGGGCGCAGTTCAGCCAGTTGAGCGAAGGCGAGCGGCGGAAGATCATCGACCGGGCACGGCGGATGGCGGCCGCCGGCGGTTGCCCGGCCGAGGTGACCAAACGGCTGGCCCGGCAGACCGGTCGCAGCGTGGAGACGATTCGCTACACGCTCAAGCAGTTTGATCGCGACCATCCGGAAGTGGCGATCTTTCCCGATAACAGCGGTCCGCTGCGGGAGGAGACGAAGCGAAAGGTTTACCAGCAGTATCGTCGCGGCGAGTCGGTGGAAGCCCTGTCGAAAAAGTTCTGCCGCACGAAGACGAGCATTTACCGGATCGTGGGGGAGATGCGGGCCAAGCGGATCATGGAGCTGCCGCTGGACTACATTCCCAACGACCTTTTTCCCCGCATTCGAACGGAGAAGCAGGAACGAGAAATCTGCGGTCCGGTGCCGCCGGTCGAGCAGGCCCAGCGGAAGAGCCGGCTGCCCAGCGGCCTGCCCCCCTATTTGGCCAGCCTGTACGAAGTGCCGCTGTTGACCCGCGAGCAGGAGATGCACCTGTTTCGCAGGATGAATTACCTCAAGTACAAGGCCTCGAAGCTTCGCCAGGAGCTCGATCCGTCCAGGCCCCGGGCCGCCTTGATGGAGCAGATCGAGCGGCTTTACGACCAGGCGGTGAGCACGAAGAACGAGGTGATCTCGGCCAACTTGCGGCTGGTCGTTTCCATCGCCAAGCGGCACGTGGGCCCGGCGGAGAACTTTTTCGAATTGGTCAGCGACGGCAACATGTCGCTGATCCGGGCCGTGGAGAAGTTCGATTTCGGCCGGGGCAACAAGTTCAGCACCTATGCCAGTTGGGCGATCATGAAAAACTTCGCCCGCACCATCCCCGACGAACACCGCCACCGCGACCGCTATCGGACCAGCCACGCGGAGATGTTCGGCGCCACCGAGGACCGCCGCAGCGATCAGTACGAGCAGGAGACGGCGCAGATTCAGCGCGAGGCCCAGGTGGAGAGAATCCTGGGGCGGCTGGACGAGCGGGAGCAGCAGATCATCGTCAGCCGGTTCGGCCTGACTCGGGGCCAGGAGCCGCGCACCCTGAAGGAGGTGGGCGCGGCGATGGGGGTGACCAAGGAGCGGATTCGGCAGATCGAGGCTCGCGCCCTCAACAAGCTGCGCAAGGCGGCCCAGGAAGAAAGAATCGAGATTCCCGGACTCGACTGATCGGCCTTCTTTCCCCCAACGGGCAGCGCTCTCTGGCGAGCCCCCGTTCGGCGCGGGGCTCCTCCCCGTTCGGCGAGGGTCTCCCGACCCCGCCGTCTCTCCCCGTTCGGCGAGGGTCTCCCCACCCTGCCGCTGGGCCCCGATTTCGAGCAAATGCCCACCGGTCGGCCGGCTGAATCTGGACGGCGGCACCCGGCGAGAACACAATGGGTGGGCAGCGCAAGGTCGCGCGGACCGTCTCTGGCGACCCAAAACGACGGAAAACCGGAGGAAATCAACGATGCGCTCACTCCTTGCCGCGGCCGCCGTCCTCTGGGCCGCGTCGTGCCCGGCCGCCCAGAAGCCCAACTTCGTGCTGATCGTCTCCGACGATCAGGGCTACAACGACCTGGGTGTGCTGGGCAACCAGATCATCACCCCCAATCTCGACCGGCTGGTCCGCGAGGGTGTGCGGCTGACCAACTTCTACGTGGCCTGGCCCGCCTGCACCCCCAGCCGCGGCGCCTTGCTCACCGGCCGCTATCCCCAGCGCAACGGCATCTACGACATGATTCGCAACGAGGCCCCGGACTACGGCCACCAGTACGGCAAGGAGGAATACGCCGTCACCTGGGAGCGGATCGGCGGCATGGACACCCGCGAAGTGATGCTGCCGCGGATGCTCAAGCAGGCGGGTTACCGCGCGGGCATTTTCGGCAAGTGGGACCTGGGGATACATCGCCGCTATCTGCCTTTGCAGCGAGGGTGGGACGAGTTCTACGGTTTCGTCAACACGGGCATCGACTACTATACCCACGAGCGTTACGGTGTGCCGTCGATGTTTCGCGACAACACGCCCACCACGGAGGACAAGGGGACCTACTGCACCGACTTGTTTCGGCGGGAGGCGGTGCGATTCATCGAGGAGAACAAGCAGCGACCGTTCTTTCTCTACCTGCCGTTCAACGCGCCGCACATGGCCTCCAGCCTGGACCCGAAAATCCGCGCCGCCCCCCAAGCGCCCGAGCGATGGCGAAAGATGTATCCCGAGCTGTACCGGCAGGAGGGCTTTGTCGAGGGCACGCGCTACGGCAAGCCGGCCAAGGTGCCCAACCGGGCGCTGCGCAAGACCCGGTACCTCGGCTCGGTCACCGCCATGGACGCGGCCATCGGCCAGGTGCTCGATGTGTTGGACAAGAACGGCCTGGCGGAAAACACGATGGTGATTTTCTTCTCCGACAACGGCGGCTCGGGCGGGGCGGACAACTCGCCCCTGCGCGGCCACAAGGGCCTGGTGTTCGAGGGGGGGATTCGCGTCTGCGCGGCGGTTCGCTATCCCGGGCGGATTCCCGCCGGCACGGTCAACGAGGCGCTGCTCACGTCGCTGGAGATATTCCCCACGCTCTTGAAACTGGCCGGCGTGGCCCCGCCTCCGGGCGTCGTGCTGGACGGGTTCGACATGCTGCCCGTGCTGGCCCAAGGGAAGCCCTCGCCGCGGAAGGAGATGTATTGGAAGCGGCGGGCCAAGGAGGCGGCCCGGGTGGGCCGGTGGAAGTGGATTCGCAACGAAACCGGCACCTACTTGTTCGACCTGGCCGACGACGTGGGCGAAAAGAACAACCTGGTGGAGAAGATGCCCCGGAAGGCGGCCGAGATGGAGGCCCATTTCAACGCCTGGCTGAAACGGATGGACGCGGCACAGCCGCGAGGGCCGTTCAAGGACTTTTAGCGACGGTTTCCGTGCGGGAGGAAGAACCAGGGATGGCGGGGTCGGGAGACCCGCGCCGAACGTTTGGCGGGGTCGGGAGACCCGCGCCGAACGTTTCGCGGGGTCGGGAGACCCGCGCCGAACGTTTCGCGAATTGACCCTGGTTCCCAAGCTCCAGCTTGGGAACCCGCGTTTGGCGCGGGTCTCCCGACCCGGCCGAACGTGGCTCGAATTCCCGCTCCGTGCGTTCCCAAGCTGGAGCTTGGGAACGAGTGTGCGGAGGAGAAAGCGACCGTTTCGGTGCGGGGGAAAGAACCACCCCAGAGAACATCACACCCACCCGAGGCACTCCGCCATGCTCACACTGCTGGCAACCGTTCCCCTCTGCTTTTCCGCCCTGGCCGCGACGCCGGCCGCGGAGAAGCCCAACATCGTTCTGGTGATGGCCGACGATCAGGGCTGGGGCGACATGGCCTACAATGGCCACCCCGTGCTGAAGACGCCCAACTTTGATCGGATGGCCGCCGAGGCATTGCGCTTCGACCGCTTCTACGCCGCCGCGCCCGTCTGCTCGCCCACGCGGGGTAGCGTGATGACGGGCCGGCACCCCAACCGCTTCGGCTGCTTCAAGTGGGGATACCCGCTGCGGCCGCAGGAAATCACCATCGCCGAGGCGCTCAAGCAGGCCGGCTACACCACCGGCCATTTCGGCAAGTGGCACCTGGGCTCGGTCCGCACCGGCAGCCCGGTCAATCCCGGCGCCAGCGGGTTCGACGAGTGGTTCTCGGCGCCCAACTTTTTCGACAACAACCCGATCCTCAGCCGGCGGGGCAAGGCCGTCGAGACCAAGGGTGAAAGCTCGATGGTCACCGTGGACGCCGCGCTGGAATTCATGGGACGTTGCGTGGCGGAGAAAAAGCGGTTTCTGGCCGTGGTCTGGTTCGGATCGCCGCACGGCCCCCACCGGGCCCTGGAGGAGGACCGCCGCCTCTATGCCGATCAGCCCAAGGCGCTGCAAAACTTCTACGGCGAGATCACCGCCATGGACCGGGCCTTCGGCAAGCTGCGGGGCGCGCTGGACCACCTCGGCATCCGCGACAACACGGTCTTCTGGTATTGCAGCGACAACGGCTCGCTACCCAAGGTCGGCTCCAGCGGAGGACATCGCGGCCACAAGGGGCAGGTCTACGAGGGCGGGCTGCTGGTGCCGGCGATCCTCCAGTGGCCGGCGCGAATTCCCCACCCCCGCACCACCCGGGTCCGCTGCGTGACCTCCGATATCTATCCCACGCTGTTGGAGATTGCCGGCGTCCGCATCGAGCACCAGCCGCCGCTGGACGGCATCAGCCTGGTGCCCTTGATCGAGGGCAAGATGACCGAGCGTCCCCGGCCGATCGGCTTTTGGGACTATCCCATCCGCGGCATCCCCACGCCCAGCAAGACATGGATGGCCGAGTTGCTGGCCGCCCAACAGGCAGGCCACGAGCCGGCCGACAAGGAGAAGCTCCGGCTCGACGCCGGCAAAATCACCCAGCACTATTCGGAGGCCGAACGGCCCGGCCACGCCGCCTGGATCGACGGCGACTGGAAGCTGCACCGGATCGCCGGCAAGACCGGCGGCAAGGTGCGGTTCGAGCTTTACGATCTTGCCCACGATCCCCAGGAAGCCAACGACGTGATTGCCCAACAGCCGCGGCGTGCCGGGCGGATGAAGGCGGCGTTGGAAGCCTGGCAGCGGTCGGTGATCGAGAGCCTCAACGGCGAGGATTACTGAGCGTGTAGGGTGCGTGCTCCGCACGCACGCAATGTGGTTAAGAATGTCCTTCGCGTGCGTGCAACCCCGTCGCGTGCATCCCCTTCCCCCTGCCTGGAGACTCCCCCCCCCATGTCGCCCGCCCTTCTCGTTCACCTGGTTCTTGCCGCCACCTCGCTCGCGCCGCCGCGGACTTCGGCCACCAACGTTCCCTTGGGCAAGACGAATCTTCTGGCCGCCTGCGAATGCCGCGTGGGGTACCAATACTTCGACGGCCAACCTCTCTGGCTGGGCTCCGGATGGACCGGCTACGACGCGGCCAGCGGCGTCTACTGGGTGCCCGAGGAGACCGACGGCGCGTTCCGCCAGGTCTTTGTTCACTCTCCCTGGCAGGGCGGCCGGGGGGTGGCGTTTGCCGATTTTCCCCTCCGGCTTCCCCCCACGTCGCGGATTCGCCTGGCCTTCCAGATCGGCCTTCGGCCCACGGCGCGAAACACCGACGGGGTCACCTATCGGGTCAAGGTCGACGGACAGACCCGCTTCGACCATCATTGCACTTGGAAGGAGTTCCGGCCGTTCGAGCTCGACCTGAGCGATCTGGCGGACAAGCAAATCACCCTGCGGCTGGAAGTCGACCCCGGCCC
>CAYZWG010000185.1:0-2452 GCA_964481605.1 uncultured Planctomycetaceae bacterium | reverse complement strand
GGCGCCGGCCGCCGGCCACCAGGTGAAGACGGCGATGGCCGTGGGCGGCCCCACGCTCTGGCGACCGGAGGGCGTCTACGTGTCGACCGTGGCCGACCTGATGCGGTCGGAGGCCTCGGGCGTCAGCTCCAGCGGCGGCGCGACCTACCGTCCACGCACCGACGGCCGCCGCAACGCCATGCACGACGTGTTCTACCTCACCGTCAGCAGTCGCTACGAAGAGACGCTCTCCAACCTCACCAACCCGCCCTCGCCGTTCCTCGACGATCTTTCCCGGCGGGTGGTGCTCGACGCCTGGGGCGGCCGTTTCCACGACGACGTCGTTTGGCTCGAGGGGATGGCCCGCTACGGCGTCGACTCGTTTCTGATGCTCAAGCACGTTTGGCAGCGCGACGGCTACGACCGCAGCTATCCGGACACGATGCCCGCCAACGCGACCCTGGGAGGCGACGCCGGGCTGCGGGAACTCTGCCAGACCGCCCAGCGACTGGGCCACCGCTTCTGCGTTCACGAAAACTACTACGACTATTATCCCAACGCGGAAGACTTCCGCCGGGCCGATTGCGCCCTCACGCCCAAGGGGAAGCCGATTCCCGGCTGGGACCGGGGGCCGGTCAAGGCCGTGACCCTCAAGCCGTCCAAGCTGATGGACTACGCCAGGCGGTTTTCGGCGGAGATTCGGCGACGCTACCACTGCGATGCCGCCTACCACGACATCATGCCCACCTGGCGGGTCGATTTTGATGCCGCCGTGCCCGACAGCGGAAAGATCCGCGTTACCCACCAATACACCCGCGAGTTAGCCGACTACGACCGCCAGCTTTTCGGCGGCCCGGTGGTCTTCGAGGCGGCCGATCCCACCTGTGCCGGACTTTACGACGGCGGCTGCAATCGCGGCCTCGATACCTACCGCACCCCCACCGCCGTGGCCTACGAGTTGCTCAAGGTCCACCCCAGGATGTCCAACCACGGGTTCGGATACTACGAACGATGGCTGCCCTGGGGCTACGGGCCGGGATGGAATCGGTACGTGATGACCGATCGCGAGTTGGATAAGTACCGGGCCTACCAGATCGCCTTCGGGCGAACCGGCTTCATCGGCCAACAGCTCATGCGGCATCCCCACGGGGTGGTGCGAGAGTATTACCTGATGCAGGCCTTTGGCCGAGCCTACACCGGCCGGCGGGCCGAACGCATCCGCTACCGGATGGACGGCCAATGGGTCGATGCCGGAACGGCCGCCCGCTACGGCGAGCTTGCGGTCGTCCACGTCGAATACGAGGGCGGGCAGGAGGTCTACGTCAACCTCTCGGACCGGCCGCTCGACGTGGCCGGGCACCGCTTGCCGCCGGACGGCTCGCTCACGCTTGGTCCCCGGGCGGAAGCCTGGACCGCCGTCCGCGACGGCCAGATCGCCGATTTCTCCCGGTTCGACGACGTGGTCTATGCCGACGCCCGCTCCCACGTCTGGCAGCCGTCCGCGGGGCTGGCGCCGATCCTGCCCAAGGTGAGCAAGTTTCGCCACCTTGAAGGGGGCCAGTTCGAGTTGACCGTGGCCTGGGACGTGGGCCGCAAGCTGGATCGCAATTACACGATCTTCTGGCACTTCCTCGGCGGTCCGGCCGGCCAGATCGCCTTCCAGGCCGACCACCCGCCCGTTCGGCCGACCACTACCTGGAAGCCGGGCGAAACGATCGTCGACGGCCCCCAGCGGCTGCGGGTCAAGGACGACGCCAAGGTCACCTCCTATACGATCGCCGTCGGTTTGTATGGCCCCGGAAAACGTCCGCTGCTGGCCGGGGGTGCCGATTCGCTCAAGATCGGCCGGCTGGTGGTCCGGCGGGAGGGCGCCCAGGCGACCGGCGTGCGCTACGATCCGACGCCGCCCGAATTGCCGCCCGGCTCCGATCCGGCCGCCTACCTGAAAGACAGCAACGTCTCCCGGCGGCTGGTCGATTTCGGCCCGCTGGCGACCGACTCGGCGGTGGTGGTTCGCCACGTCGGATCGGGGTGGGAACTCGTGCCCGTGCCGCTGGGAGAGGTCGCCCGGGTGGGACTTCGCGGCGAGATCACCCGGGTCGAACCCGTGGACGCCTCGGGCCATCGTCTGGCCGCGCTCCCACTCCAGCGGCGAGCCGGGAAGACGTGGTTCACGGCCGGCGCCAAGGCGGTCAAGTTTCTCATTTCGGGAAAGTTCGATGCTCCCGTGGGTAGCACCGGTTCTTGAACCGGTGTGGCTGGTGCCACAAGAGGTCAGCGCAAATCACTCCACCCATCGAATAGCAACACCGACTGAGCGTTGCCACCCGCTGGCCTCACCTCTTGCCGGCTGCCGCCTGCCCAGGTTCAAGAACCTGGGCCACCCGTGGGGTCGGGAGACCCGCGCCGAGCGACTTACGTGGGTAGCACCGGTTCTTGAACCGGTGTGGCTGGTGCCACAAGAGGTCAGCGC
>CAYZWG010000184.1:6293-10528 GCA_964481605.1 uncultured Planctomycetaceae bacterium | reverse complement strand
AGGCGCGCGCTCCTGGTTCCCCTCCTCCTGGTTCCCAAGCTCCGGCTTGGGAACCCGCCCGCCTGGCCGTTCGTCGCCCTTCGCCGCGCCCCGCGACCCTTGACCGCCACGGGAGGGGGGCGGATACTGAATGGTCTCGGCCCCTCCGGTTGGCCCCAAAGGTGGTCGTCGAGAGAAGGAAATCAGGGATACCCATGAGCGAAGCCTCCCCCCCGCGCCAGCAAGTCACCGGAAGCGTGCCGGGCGAATTGCGGGAGGAGAGCGGCCAGGCCGACAGCCGGGTCGACGGGCCCCGCATCGAGCGCGCGGTTCGCGAAATCCTCATCGCCGTGGGTGAGGACCCGGATCGCGAGGGGCTCCAGGAAACCCCCGCCCGCGTGGCCCGCATGTACGCCGAGTTTTTCAGCGGCCTGCACCAAGACCCTCGCCTCCACCTGAAGAAGTTCTTCACCGAGAAATACGACGAAGTCGTGCTGGTGAAGGATATCAGCTTCAACAGCATGTGCGAGCACCACATGCTGCCGTTCATGGGCAAGGCCCACATCGGCTACCTGCCGGGCGGGCGCGTGGTGGGACTGAGCAAGCTGGCCCGGGTGGTCGAGGTGGTGGCCCGGCGGCCCCAGGTGCAAGAGCGGATGACCGAGGAGATCGCCGGCTTGCTGGTCGACGAGTTGCAGGTCAAAGGGGTTGCCGTGGTGGTGGAGGCGGAGCATACCTGCATGACGGTCCGCGGCGTGCGTAAACCGGGCTCCGTCTGCGTCACTTCCGCGATGAAGGGGATTTTCCGTTCCAGTTCTTCCAGCCGGGCGGAAATCATGACCTTGATCTACGGGGACCGCCGGTAGCCGATCCCGCGGTGGATAGCGATGGCCCAACTCGACCCCAACCGGCAACGCATCCAGGATGACCTCCGCGGATTGATCTCCGGCGACGTCCGCTGCGACGACGTCTTCATCCAGCTTTACGCCAGCGACGCCAGCATCTACGAGATCAAGCCGCTGGGCGTGGT
This sequence comes from uncultured Planctomycetaceae bacterium, assembly GCA_964481605.1. Taxonomy (GTDB): domain Bacteria; phylum Planctomycetota; class Planctomycetia; order Pirellulales; family Thermoguttaceae; genus CAYZWG01. The sequence continues at coordinate 9,519 of CAYZWG010000184.1, read as the reverse complement.
CCGGCCCCGCTCGACCGACGATGTGGCCGCCTGCCTTCAATACGCCAACCAGAAACGCATCCCCGTGCATCCTCGCGGGGCGGGAACGGGAACCGCGGGGGGTGCCCTGGGGCCGGGCCTGGTGCTGGATTTCTCCAAGTACCTCCGCCGGGTGATACACGCCGACGACTGCTCCGTTCGCGTGCAGCCCGGCATGGTCCACGAGCGACTCAACGCCCACCTGCGGCAGCACGGGCGGACCTTCGGCCCCGATCCGGCCCTGGCCACCACCAGCACGGTGGGGAGCCTGATCGCGGTGGACGGCGCGGGCAGCCACTGGCTGAAGTACGGCCAGCCCAGCCGCCACTTGCTCGGCTTGCAGATCGTGCTGGCCGACGGCGAGATCATCGAAGTGGGCCGCGAGCCGCTGGCCGAGAAGAGCACGCTCCACCAAAGCCCGAGAAAACGGTCGATTATCCAACAACTGGAAAAGCTCTTGCGGAGCGAGGCGGAGCGGATCGAGCGGGGGCAACCCAACACGGTGGTCAATCGGGCCGGCTACCGGCTGGCCGGCGTGCTGGCCGACGGCTATCTCGATCTGGCCGGGATCGTGGCCGGATCGGAAGGGACCCTGGCGGTGATTACCGAAGCCCGGCTGAAGACCCAGCCGCTGCCGAAATATCGTGGCGTGGGGCTGCTGCTGTTCGACAGCCTGGAAAAGGCGACCGGCGCGGTTCCCCTCATCCTTCCACACCAACCCAGCGCCTGCGAGTTGATGGACCGGCGGCACCTCACCCTGGTGCGGGAGATGGAGAGCCGGTTCGAACCGCTGGTGCCCACACGAACCGAGGCGACGTTGCTGGTCGAGGTGGATGGGGAGGAGCCCTACCAGGTTCGCCGGCGAATGGCGGCCATCGTGGAGCTTGTCCGCCGCGAAAAAAACCTTGCCTTTGGCGCCCGGCAGGCGTTCGACCCGCCCCAGTTGAAACTCTTCTGGAGCCTCACCCGGCAGCCGCAGCCGGCCCTCTATCGCCCCAAGGGGACCTCGCTGCCGGTGCCGGTGATCGAGGACCTGGCGGTGGCGCCGGAGTTGCTCCCCGAGTTTCTCCATCGCCTGCAAGACGTGCTCCGGCGCCACGAGGTGACCGCTTCGCTGCTTTGCCACGCCGGCCAGGGACAGTTGCAAGTGCGACCCTTCATCGACCTGGCTCGGCCCAATGCGGCCGAAACCATGCAGCGATTGGCCGAAGACACGTACGGGGCGGTTTTCGACCTCGGCGGCACTTGCGGGGCCGAACGGGCCAGCGGCATCAGTCGCACGCCCCATCTGGGCCGCCAGTATGGCGAGCTCCACAACGTCTTTCGACGCGTCAAGGAGATATTCGACCCCCAGGGAATTCTCAATCCCGGCAAGGTGGTCGGCGGCGGCGAGGCGATTTCCCAGTGCCTGCGACCGGTGGTGCGTCCCGGCCGGCCTTCCCACCAGAACCAGCGCGGCGGCGACCCCTCCAAGATGCGCGATCTGTTGGAGTTGCAGTTGAATTGGGACCCGGCCCAGGTGATCGACGTGGCCCGCATGTGCAACGGATGCGGCGATTGCCGATCGCAGGCGCCCCAGACGCGGATGTGCCCGATTTTCCGCGTCGCTCCGTCGGAGGAAGCCTCGCCCCGGGCCAAGGCCAACCTGATTCGCGCCGTGCTGACCGGCGAAATGAGCCTGGCAAGCCTGTCCAGCGAGCAGTTCAAGCAGGTGGCCGAACTCTGCGTTCACTGCCACATGTGTCCGGTCGAGTGCCCCGCCGGGGTCGATATCCCCAAGCTGATGCTGGAGGGAAAAGGGGCCTACGTGTCGGCCCACGGGTTGCAAGCGAGCGACTGGGTGGCGTCGCACCTGGACCTCGTCTCGGCCCTGGGCAGTGCGATCGCCCCGCTGGCCAATTGGGCCCTGGGCAACCGCCAGGCGCGGTGGCTGATGGAAAAGTTGCTGGGGATTGCCCAGGGCCGCAAGTTGCCCCGCGTCAGTTCGCGGAGCTTCCTCCGCCGGGCGGCCCGCCGACGGCTCACCCGCCCCACTCGCAAGAGCGGGCGCAAAGTGGCCTACTTCGTCGATATCTACGCCAACTACCACGATCCCCAACTGGCCGAGGCCGCCGTCGCCGTGCTCGAACACAACGGCGTTTCCGTCTACGTCCCTGCCGAGCAGAAACAGGCCGGCATGGCGGCCATCGCCTGCGGGGCCATCGAGCACGCCCAACGCCTGGCCGCGCATAACGTGGAGATTTTCGCCGAGGCCGTTCGCCAAGGATACCACGTGGTGGCCACCGAGCCGGCCGTGGCCGTCTGCCTCACCCGCGAGTATCCCAACCTCGTCGACGACGCCGACGCCCGCCTGCTGGCCGAGAATTCCAGCGAGTTGTGTGGCTACCTCTGGCGGATGCACAAAATGGGCCAACTCCAACTCGATTTCAACCCGGTCAATGCCACGCTCGGCTACCACTGGCCCTGCCGCGTCAAGGCGCTGGGCGTGGGAGCCCCCGGCGAAAGCCTGCTCAAGCTGATCCCCGGCTTGGCCGTCCAGCGGTGCGACGAGGGGTGCTCGGGAATGGCCGGCACCTTCGGCCTAAAACGCGAACACTACCGCACCAGTCTCCGTGCCGGACGCGGATTGATCAACCGGCTCCGTGATCCCCATCTCCAGGCGGGTACCACCGAGTGCAGCACGTGCAAGATCCAGATGGAGCAGGGCTCCGTCAAACCCACCATCCACCCCGTGAAGCTGCTGGCGCTGGCCTACGGGCTGATGCCGGCGGCCGCATCCCTGTTGACCACCCCCTCGCAGGAGTTGATCGTCACGTGAACGTCCGGGTCCGACTCTTCGCGGCGGCCAGGGAGCTCGTGGGGCGCGACACGATCGAGGTGTCGCTCTCCGCCCCGGCGACGATCGCCGATCTCCGTGCGGCGCTGCCCGAGCAGTTCCCGCCGTTGGCGAACCTCACTAAACAAGTCATGTTTGCCATCGGCACCGACTACGCCGACGACACCCGGAGAATCCCCCCCGGGGCCGAAGTCGCCTGTATCCCTCCGGTCAGCGGTGGATAGAATAGATCGATTGGCGTCACCGGCAACGTGGATGGGAGGGCGAGGCTCCCGCCGAGCCGTGGGCGCGGGTCTGGCGACCCCGCCGAAAGTGCGTGGCGACAGCCGTGGCGATGGGGAGACCGTCGGTCCTCTCTCGGCGGGGTCGGGA
>CAYZWG010000184.1:4482-6193 GCA_964481605.1 uncultured Planctomycetaceae bacterium | reverse complement strand
TGGCGACAGCCGTGGCGATGGGGAGACCGTCGGTCCTCTCTCGGCGGGGTCGGGAGACCCTCGCCGAACAGGGGAGCCGCGCCGAACAGGAGGACCCTCGCCCCCCCCGGCTGTCCAAACCAGGAAAACATGCCGCCGTCGATGCAAAAGGCTTGCTTAACCCACGAACCGATCGATCCCCAGGCTGCCATCCAGCGGGTCCGCTCTTCGGCTGCCGGCGCCGTGGTACTGTTTCTCGGCACCGCCCGGCAGTCGACCGAGGACCGCCCCACCAGTTCGCTCGACTACGAAGCCCATGCGGAGATGGCCCAGGCGAAGCTGGAGGAGTTGGTCGCCGAGGCCGAGCACCGCTGGGGCCTGGTCGGCTGCACCGTGGTGCACCGGTTGGGCCACCTGGAGATCGGCCAGATCTGCGTGGCCGTGGCGGTCAGTTCGGCCCACCGTCGAGCGGCATTCCAAGCCGGCCAGTGGGTGATGGACCGCATCAAGGAGTCGGTGCCGATCTGGAAGCGGGAAAACTGGGCCGACGGAACCCACGAGTGGGTCCATCCCGGGGTGGACAGCGGTCCCCCCCCACACCCGAAAGACGTAACACCTTGAGCATTTCCGGTCCTTTGCGCGACGGCTACGGACGCGTCCACACCGATCTGCGGATTTCGGTGACGGATCGCTGCAATATCCGCTGCACCTATTGTATGCCGGCCGAGGGCGTGGTGCCGCGACCGCACGCGGCGATTCTCCGCTTCGAGGAAATCCAACGGTTTGCCCGGGTTGCGGCACAACTGGGGGTGAAAAAAATCCGGCTCACCGGCGGCGAACCGCTGGTCCGCTGGGGAATCTGCGAACTGGTCCAAATGCTGGCCCACCTGCCGGGAATCGCCGAAGTGGCCATGACCACCAACGCAATCCTCTTGCCCAAGTATGCCCGGCCATTGAAGGCCGCCGGGCTCAAACGCCTCAATATCAGCCTCGACACGCTCGACCCGGAACGTTTCGTCCAGATCAGCCGCCGCGACGAGTTGAGCCGGGTCCTGGCCGGGATCGAAGCGGCCCTGGAGACCGGCTTCGAGAGCGTCAAGCTCAACGCCTGTGCGGTTCGAGGACAGAGCGAGGAAGACATCGTGCCGCTGGCCCGGTTCGCGCGGGAAAAGGGCCTCACGCTGCGATTCATCGAATTCATGCCCCTCGACGGCGACCGCCAGTGGGCCGAGGATCGCGTGTTGGCCGGCGAGGAGATCATCGGCCGCATCTCCCGACAGGTGGCGCCCCTGGAGCCGGAGTTGAAAAACGGGTCGCCCGCCCCGGCCCGGCGATACCGCTTCCGCGACGGCAACCCCGCCCGCATCGGGGTCATCGCCTCGGTAACCCAGCCGTTCTGCGAACATTGCTGCCGGCTGCGACTGACCTCCGAAGGGCAAGTGCGGAATTGCCTTTTTGCCGGCGAGGAATTCGACGCCCGTGCGGTGCTTCGCCAGGGCGGAACCGACGAGCAACTGGCGGAATTGATTTGCCGGGCCGTAAGCCGCAAGAAGTGGGCCCACGGCACCGACAGCGGCCGGTTCGCCCCGTCGACGAGGTCGATGAACGAGATTGGGGGCTGACCCGGCCGGGGTCGCCGGCGACCCCCGGGGGGCCGATTCGCGTTCGGCGCGGGTCTCCTGACCCCGCCGACAGCAGAAAGGAACTCGCGTTCGGCGCGGGTCTCCTGACC
>CAYZWG010000184.1:0-4382 GCA_964481605.1 uncultured Planctomycetaceae bacterium | reverse complement strand
TCCTGACCCCGCCGACAGCAGAAAGGAACTCGCGTTCGGCGCGGGTCTCCTGACCCCGCCGACAGCAGAAAGGAACGGACTGGATGAGTCGTCGCCCCTGGTACGATCAGGGCCTGAGGTTCGAATGCACGTTGTGCGGCCGCTGCTGCACCGGGGAGCCTGGCTACGTCTGGGTCGATTCGACGGAAATCACCGCCCTGGCCAAACGGCTGAAGATGGCGGAGGCGGATTTTGAGGCGGCCTATGTCCGGCGGGTGGTTGGGCGGAAGAGCCTGATCGAACGGGCCAACGGAGATTGCGTCTTCTACGATCGAGAAAATCGCGGCTGCGTGGTCTACCCGGATCGGCCCCGACAGTGCCACACCTGGCCGTTCTGGAAATCGACGGTGGGCACGCCCGAGGACTGGGAGGAAACGTGCCGGGCGTGTCCCGGCTGCGGCCGGGGAGCGATCGTCGACGCGGAGCGGATCACCGCGTTGGTCAGGGTGATTGAAATCTGAGGCAGGGGGAGGTCGTCGCGGTGACGCGGAGTTTGCCGATTTTTTGGATTGAGTGAAGTTTGTCTGCGGTACGGCCGATACACCGGGTGCGGCCCTCGGATAAGGCGTCCCGGGCCTGCGCGCCGGCCGGCCTGGGGGGGATTCCGGGAGGAAAGCGTAAGTCGTTGCCGGGTAACCGGTTACGAAAATCGCTCTCCGGCGGACGGGTGGCCTCGGCAACTAAGCTCTTTGACAACAAGAACTTAACGTACTCCGGCCGGCCGCCCACCTGGCAGGCCGGCCCTGCCGGACGGACCCACCTGGAGACGCCCAAAGGAAGGATTGATCTTGACACTAGTCGTTGCGGCATCTACACTTGGAGCGATAGAGGGCACCGCGATCGTGAGTTGAAGAAGGAGCCCACCCGACTTCTCACGGGAGACCCGAGTCGTGACCAAGAAAGAGATCGTCCGGACGATATCGGAGGAGATTGGGCTGACCCAACTGCAGACCAAGGAGATCGTCCAAAAGACGTTCGACGCGATCGTCGAAACCCTGGTCGAGGACCGCCGGATCGAGCTGCGAAATTTCGGCGTGTTCGAGGTAAAGCGGCGGGCACCGCGCAAGGCACGCAACCCCCGCACCGGCGACAAGGTCTACGTACCGGAGAAGTTCGTGGTCACCTTCAAACCGGGCAAGGAGATGGAAAAACGAGTCCGCGAGTTGGAGCGCCGCGCCGCACGGACCCGATCCCAAACGTCGCCAGTGCCTGAAACTGCCGCCACGCCAACACTTTACGACCCGGAACCAGAAACCGGCTAGCCCCACAGTCGACGCGCGTTGGAGGTGGCTTCCACCCCGCAGACCAGCTTGAAACGCCTTGGCCGGCCGCGACACGGCCGCGACCGATTGCCCTCGACTTCACCCCGCGAAATCGCTAGTCTGCCCCGCTTCTCTCGGTTTTCCCGCCCCGAAGCGAAACTTTTCCCGCACACTGCAAGTCAACGTAGTGTCCCATTCCCGCTGGATTCATGGCTAGGGTGCCGCTGCCGGCTTGGCCGAAAGCGCCTGAAGTACGGTTGAACAAGCCAACCGTGGCACTCGTCCTTTCAGACGGAATGAAACCGTAGGTTGGTCGTCCTCGAGCCGGTGCGAACCCGCGCCGGACGCCGAGCTCGGCAAAGCGAAGCAGAGATGCTGCGCGCTGAGTGCGCGGTGGGAATTCACGGAGGAGTTTCGCTATGCGTAAATTGTTGCTGGCAGTCGCCTTGGGGCTGATGACCGGTATGTCGACGGGTTGTGTGATCCCGGCATACTCGGGGGATAGCACGCGTCGTGTGCCGGAGTTGATCCACACGTCGGAGAACCTTCGTCTGCTACTGGACGAATGGGAGCGGATTTGGTTCCTCGATCAGCCCGATCACGGCACACCCTATCGGACTCACGGCGGCATCATCTAGCGCCACCGCCAATCCGAACCGTTTGCGGCGAAGGGACCGGCGTCGCTCGGTCCGTGTCGATGGCCGGCACGGGGCGCGCGTCGCTCGGTTCCTTTTTTTGCGCCCGGATTGGGCCGGCCTGCCGCCGGCGGGGTCGTTGTCGCCGGCCTGAATCCTCGCTACATTGACGGTATTGTCGGGCTCGGGGACGGGTGGTGTGGATATCGATCTGAACGTGGAAATCGGCCGGCTGAAGCTCCCCAACCCGGTGATGGTGGCCTCGGGCACCTTTGGCTATGCGCGGGAGATGGCCTCGCTGGTCGATTTGGGGCGGCTGGGGGCGATCGTGCCCAAGACGATCACCCGGCAGCCCCGCCTCGGAAACGCCCCGCCCCGAACCGTCGAGACCACGGCGGGGATGCTCAATTCGATCGGGCTGGACAACGACGGGGTGGAGGCCTTCCTGGCCAACCAACTCCCGTTCCTGGCCTCGCTGCCGGCGGCCACCATCGTGAGCATCGCCGGGGAAGACTACGACGACTTCGTGTGGCTGGCCGACCGCCTGGAAGGGACGGCCGGGATTGCCGCCCTGGAACTGAACGTCTCCTGTCCCAACGTGGCCGGAGGTGTCGACTTCGGCACCGACCCGGCCGCCTGCCGGCGAGTGGTTGCCGGCGTCCGCGGCGCCTGCGGCTTTCCCCTTCTGGCCAAGCTGACCCCCAACGTCACCGACATCGCCGCCACCGCCCAGGCTGCCCAGGACGGCGGGGCCGACGGCATCTCCGCGATCAACACCTGCCTGGGGATGGCCGTCGATTGGCGACGGCAACGCCCCCGGCTGGGAAACGTGCTGGGTGGGCTGAGCGGCCCCGCCATCAAACCGATTGCCTTGCGGGCCGTCTACCAGGTTGCTCGGGCGGTCGACGTTGCCGTGGTGGGAGTCGGCGGCATCCAGACGATCGACGACGTGATGGAGTTTCTGGTCGCCGGGGCCACGGCGATCCAGGTGGGCACGGCCAATTTCTATCGGCCCACCGTCTCCATGGAAATCCTCGATCGCCTGCCCCAGGCGGTGGCCCAACTGGACGCCACCAGTGTTCGCCGGGTGGTGGGCTCCCTCCAGCACGACAGGTGATGCGCCCCGCGGGAAACCGGATTTCGCCCCGGCGGCGGGTTGCCCACGGATTTTGTTGTTCACACCGATTTTCAACCGCGAATCCATCGAGAAGCAATGCGAGTTCTCTCCGGCATTCAACCGACGGGAAGATTCCACTGGGGAAACTACTTCGGCGCGATCCGCCAATACATCGAGTTGCAGGACGAGGCCGAGGAGGCCTTCTACTTCGTCGCCAACCTCCACGCACTGACCACCGTGCGCGATCGGCAACTTTTGAGCCAACTGACCCTGGACGCCGCCATCGACCTCTTGGCCCTGGGACTCGACCCCGACAAGGCGACCCTCTTCGTGCAGTCCGACGTGCCCCAGGTCTCCGAGTTGTGCTGGCTGCTGATGACCGGCACCCAGATGAGTCTGCTGGAACGCTGCCACGCCTACAAGGACAAGCTGGCCAGGGGGCTGGCGACCGACGCCGGGCTGTTTGCCTACCCGGTGCTCCAGGCGGCCGACATCCTCGCCTACGACTCCGACACCGTTCCGGTGGGCGAAGACCAGGTCCAGCATATCGAGGTCTGCCGCGACCTGGCCGCCAGGTTCAATCACCACTTCGGCCAGACCTTCGTGATGCCCAAGGCGAAAGTGCTCCAGCATTCGGCCAAGGTGCCCGGCACGGACGGCGAGAAGATGTCGAAAAGCTACCACAACACGATCGAGATCTTCGAGCCTCCCCAGGTGACGCGGAAAAAGGTGATGCGGATCGTTACCGACAGTCGCCCCATGGAAGACCCCAAGGACCCCCAGACGGATCATCTCTACCAGCTCTACTCGCTTTTCGCCGACGAGCCCCAGCGCGACCGGATGGCCGAAACGTATCGTCGCGGCGGCTTCGGCTACGGCCAAGTGAAGAAGGCCTTGGCCACGGCCGCCGAAGCCTACTTTGCCGAGGCCCGCCGGCGACGGCAGGAACTGGAAAACCAGCCCGACCGGGTTCGCCAAATCCTCGCCGACGGGGCCGCCAAGGCCCGCAGAAAAGCAGGCGAAGTCCTGGCCCGGGCGCAGCAGGCCTGCGGCGTGAAAAGAGACACCAACCCTGCGGAAAGCTAGGCAGCGCGAGGCGTTCGGCGCACGGGAGGGGTGCCCCCGTCCCGTAGGGCCGGCTGTGCCGGCCGAAACATGGCCGGCGCCGCGAACTCGGCAACCGGCCGGCACGGCTGACCTCTTGTGGCTCCAGCCACACCCGGTTCAAGAACCGGTGCTACCCAATGAATTCGACCTCTTGTGGCAGAGCCACACCGGTTCAAGAACCGGTGCTACCCAATGAATTCGACCTCTTGTGGCAGAGCCACA
>CAYZWG010000183.1:3481-10537 GCA_964481605.1 uncultured Planctomycetaceae bacterium | reverse complement strand
GGCAGGCGTAAATCACCGGCAGCACGTGCCAATGGCCGTTGGTGGCCACGATCACCGTGTCGATGTCCCTGTTCTCCAGCAGGTCGCGAAAATCGTGGTAGGTCAGCACGCGTTCATTCTGGGCGGCTCTGGCCCCGGCGGCGAGACGGTCTTTCTGCACGTCGCAGACGGCCACGGCCCGGGTGCCCGGGCAGCGAAGGTGCCCGGCCAGCACGGCGTGGCCCTCACCGCCGCATCCGATCAGCCCCACGTGGATCGTCTCGTTGGGACCCGGCCGGGCCGCCGCCCCGGCCGCGTAGGGCCGACCGCCGGCAAACGCGGCGGCGGCCAGCGCCGCGCCGGCTCGCCGCGATGGTCTCTTGGCAGGATGGTTTTCCATCGGTGTTCCTCGTTTCCTGGAGTGTGGGCAATCCTCTCGGCCGGCACAGCCGGCCCTACCGCCTTTACGTTCTTCGGCCGGCCCTATCGCCGGCTGATCGTGGTAAACATCACGTGCCACCCGGACCCGCCGGAAAGCACGTCCGCGGGCCGGCCCGGCTCGTCGACCGGGCCGATCTCGCCGGCGCAGTAGCATCCAAACAGCGGCATCTCGCTGCCGATCGCCTTTTGCATCGCGGCCAGCTCTTCTTCCTCGTTGTCCAGCTTGCTCCGCCGGCCGGCACAGTCAAACGCCAACACGGCCACGGCGGTCCCCTGGGTCTTTTTCATTGCCTCGGCGGCCCCTTCCTCGGCCGTGGCGATCACGGCGTCGTTCTGGTTGGCCTGGCGGCCGGCCAGGGCGACCGAAAAATCGCCCGCGAGCATCAGGGCCACCGCCGCGTCCTCGACCATCCGGCCGCGAAAATAGACGAACGTCTGCCCGGCGTTCTTGTTCACGCACCCGCCGGTGATGGGAAACTGCTTGCCGACCACCTGCTGCACCCCTTCGACCAGGGATTGGACCTTGGGCGAATGGGCGTCGGCGATGAGGATCAACAGCCGGTCGTCGGCGCGGCGGGGAAGTTTCGTGGCCAGAAGCCGGCCGGCCGCGTGCAACCGGCGGCGAATCAACGCCTCGTCGCGATCGAAGGTCAACTTCGAGGTGCCCAGCCGCTCGACCAGCCGGGCGGTGGCGTGGAGCTTCTGCCCGCCGATCCCCAGCAGGCAGACGGCATCGAAATCGGTGCAGCCTTCCTGCGTGAACGAGCCATAAGTCGCCCCGCCCAGCACGAGTTCCCGGGGCAACTCACCGCAAACCCCGTCGAGCAGTTTCTGTTTGTTCTCGCGGTCCTCGAAACACTCGGAGACGATCACCGCCGCCAGCGGCACTTCGCCCATCGCCTGCTTGAGCTTGGCGGCCGCGGTTCTGCCGGCCGCCGCCGGATCGCCCTCCTCGTCTTCGACCATCACGACCTTCACCACGAGGTCGTCGGCGGCCCGGGCCGCGATGCCTCCGGCCAAGGCGGAGATCAGAGCCATCGCCGGGATGATCGGCAATCCCCCACGTTTCCTCGATGCAAACGGCGTCATCTCGATCGCCCTTTCCTGCTCGACCCAAAGTGGAATCCCGGCTTCGCCGGCCCGACGCGGGTTCTGGCCGGCCGGTCGCCGCCCGGCGGGGTCGGGAGACCCTCGCCAAACTTGGTTGCGGCCGACACGCCGCACGGTGGTCAATATTTCGACGAACACATCCCCCACTCCGCCTTGTTGTCCAAGGGCGGCTCTCCCTGCCAACACCCGCCGGGCCATCGGCTCCAGGCCAGCCGGTTCCGCGTCTGGGGCCAGAGGCCGGCCGCGCGGCCCCAGTCGCGCAGGCCGGTGCCGTGGGGGTCGTGAACCAAAACGGAAAGGAAAAACTCGCGGCCCTCGCCGGGGCGGATGCCCGTCAGGCCGCCGCGGAAGGGAATGCCGCACTCGTAGTACGTCACACCGCCGGCACGCTTGACCGCCACCCGGGCCTTGTCCCAGGCAAGCGGCGTCAGGTCGCCGATGGCCTGCGTGTCGCCCAGTCTCTTGCCCGGCCTGGTCAGCAGGAAACACGTCGCGCCGCCCTTGCCCGTCACCGCCAGGAGGAATTCGTATCGTGTCGCCTGGACCTCGGGCGAGGTGCCGGTGACGGTGCCCCGCGGCGAAATCGCCAACTGCACGGCATCGAAGCGGCCGTCGCCGTCCTTGCGGTCGATCCCCGCCAGCCGATCTTCCTCGACCGCCACGAGGATCGAAAACTGCCGCCGATTCCAAAACGTGCTGATCGTGGTTTTCTTGCCCGAGGTGGAAAAAGTGGCCGGGATGGCGTCCTCCCAGTCGTCCAGTTTGCCGTCGATGCGGGGTTTGAAATAGGGCGCGCTGGCGCAGACCACGTCTTGCCGGTGGGTCACCGTGGTGCCGCCGCCGGTGGCGATGGCTTCCAACGGGTAAGTATTATCCGCCCGGGGACGGGCCTTGCGAATGGTGAACGCGACCCGGCCCGTCTCGCCCCCGGCCAGGGAAATCTCTCGCTCCGCCGGCGAACACTCCCAGCCGTCGGGCAACCCCAGGCGGATCGTCCCCCGGTAGGGCGCGGGCAGAAGATTGCGGACGCAGACGACGGCCGCCGGCATGTGGGCCGGGGCAACCGGAAAGTTGGCGATGCGGATCGCCACCGGTTCGGTCGCCGAGGCGGCGCCTTCGCAAACCGCCACGGCAAGGATCACCCCGCCGCCGCCGGCCAAGGCCCATCGGGCCACCGCTCCCACCGGCCAAGACACGAAGCGTGAGTTCATGGCTTGCCCTCCGGAAGGCCGCGGCGGGTGGGAAACGTGGCAGGCAGCGCGCAAAGCGGCCGGAAAGCCGGGACCTCGCGGGCCGCAACTTCGCCCCACCATTCTGACCCGGCCGAAGGCGCCGGTCAATCGCCGGCCGGCTCAACAGACCCCCAGTAGGAACTATTGCCGCCGGCGCGGCGCCTGCTCGGTCGCCCGCGCGGCGCGTTGTCACGACCGGCCGGGCCGGCCGCGGCTCGCTTGTCCGAACGGTTGGCTTGTGATAGCCTCATTCCTTTGTCGATCACGGGCCTTTATCGACGACGAGAAAACCACGCCATCACGATCTCAGGAGAGGAAGCGTTCATGCGGACCAGACTGTTGCCGGGATTGTCGACCTTCCTGTTGGCATCGCTCAGCCGCTCGGCCTACGCCGCCGGTGGGGGCCCGGCGGCGTCTTCCGACGTCCTCCAGAACGGCATTCAGGTCGGCACACTCGACCTGCTGATTATCGTCGGCTATCTGGTGGGGATCGTGGCCTTGGGTTGCTGGGCCGGCACCCGCCGCAAGGAGTCCGAGGGGAGCGACTACTTCCTGGCCAGCAAGTCGTTGACCTGGCCGGTGATCGGCCTGGCCCTGTTCGCCACCAACATCTCCACCATCCACCTGGTCAGTTTCGCCCAAAACGGCTACACCTCCGGCTTGACCTACGGCAACTTCGAGTGGATGGCCGCCTTCACCCTGGTGATCCTGGCGTTGTTCTTCGCCCCGTTCTACATGCGGTCCAACGTGGCCACCCTGCCCGACTTCATGGAAAAGCGGTTCAGCCGGGGAAGCCGCGACTACCTGGCCATTCTTTCCATCTTTTCGGCGATCGTGGTCCACATCGGGTTCTCGCTCCACACCGGGGCGATCGTGCTGGAAGGCACCGTGCTCCAGGTCTGGTTCGACCACCCCGAGCAGTACCACGGGCTGACCATCCTGGCGATGTGCGGGGTGACGGCGATTTATACCATCGTGGGGGGGCTGTTGGCCGTGGTGCTGACCGAGTCGATCCAGACGATCGTGCTGCTGGCGGGGGCAATCTGTATCACCGTGGTCGGGTTTCACATGATCGGCGGTTGGGCCGAGTTGAAAGCCGCCGTCCACCCCGTGAACCTCTCCATCCTTCGCTCCGGCGCCGACCCCACCGGGATCACCTGGTACGCCGTCTTTCTCGGCTATCCCGTGCTGGGCGTCTGGTACTGGTGTACCGACCAGACGATCGTGCAGCGCGTGCTGGGGGCCCGCGACGAGCACCATGCCCGCATCGGCCCGCTGTTCGCCGGCTTCATCAAGATTCTGCCGGTGTTCCTGTTCGTGCTGCCGGGGGTGATCTGCCTGGCGTTGGTCCACAAGGGCGTCGAGGCGGGGGGCATTCCGCCGCTACCCACCCGGCCCGACGGCTCGACCATCTCGGAGCAGGCCTACACCCACATGATTAAGACCATGCTCTGGCCGGGGATGCAGGGAGTGGTGATCGCGGCCCTGTTGGCGGCGCTGATGAGCACGGTCTCCGGCGCGCTCAATTCGATCGCCACCTTGTGCAGCTACGATATCTACAAGCGATTCAAGCCGGCGGCCGACGATCGGCACCTGGTCCGCGTGGGGCGGGCAGCCACCTTCGTGGCGATGTGCGTGGCCGTGCTCTGGTCGATGGCCATTGGCCGGCTGGGCGAGACGATCTTCCAGGCGATGGTCGACGTCTTTCCCGTGGTCGCTCCGCCCACGGCGGCCGTGTTCCTGTGGGGTGTCTTCTGGCGGCGGACTTCCTCCCGCGCCTCGCTCTGGACGCTGATCGGCGGCTCGATCGTGGGGATGATTATCTACGCCCTGAAGATGCTCGACAACTTCCACGTGATCGAGCTGGATACGATCAATACCCACCTCGCCTCGTTCCTGGCCATCAACAGTCTCTTCATGGCGTTCATCCTCTTCGTGGCCGAGTCCGTGTTCATCTTCGTCGTCTCGCTCGTCTGGCCCCACCAGCACACGGCCGAGAGCGAGAAGTTGGTCTGGCGTTCGCCCTTGGACGCCTTGCGGGGCGACCGCACGGGCTGGTGGCTGTTCGACTATCGCGTGCTGGCCTTGCTGTTGGTGCTGGTGATGGTGGGGCTCTACTGGACTTTTACCGACTCCCAGCCCTATTACCCCATCGCCGGCCAGGTGACCTTGGCCGGCCGGCCGGTCACCGGGGCGCTGGTCTACCTCGATGCCGACGACGACGCCTACGACGCCCACCTCAACGTGGACCTGGAGGGCCGCTACCGGTTCGGCACGGACCAGATGGCCGGCGGCGCCCCCGAGGGAACCCGCTATCGGGTGCGGATCGTGCCCGCCCGCGACTTCCTCGTCCGCCGCGAGTCGGCCAAGCCGGACACCCCGCCGGAAGCCCTCGCCTGGATGCCTACCGGCTCGCCGGTAAAAGAGTCGATCCGGGGCGACCAGCAGGTGTTCACCATCGAGACGAATCCCCGAGCCCGCACGGTCGAGGTTCCCGCGTCGGTTAAAGTGAAGGTTCTCCACGCCACGGAGATTCCGGCGAAGTACCGGGCATTCGCCACCAGCGGTCTCGCCTTCACGGTGGGCAAGGGAGCGGTCGAGCAAGACCTGCGGCTGGAGAAGGAATAGGGGACGGGGAACTTTTCTTCCCCTTTTCTTGCCAAGGCGGTGGTGGCTCATCAGATTGACGACGCGCCTCCATGTCCGTGACCCATCCAGGGCGGTCGCGTTTATCACCTGCTCAACAGGGCAAACGCCCAAGCCGAGACAGCGACGATTTCCGTCACCCGTTTCCGTCAGTCACGCCGCATGCAGCAGTTTTTGAACTTCCGGCCCGAGCCGCATGGACAGGGATCGTTGCGGCGGACCGGACGACCCGCCGCGGCGGCCTGCCGGCGGGCCTGGCGCTGCTCGGCCCGCAGCTTGTGCATGATCTCCGCGGCCGGCCGGCCGGCTCGGAGTTGCTCGGCCATGAACTCCATGCACGGCTCGACATGGTGGAAAAACATCTTCAAGCCGGCGCAAAGATAGTTCAACCCGAACTCACCCTCCGGCGTGTGGGTGAAGCGATCCTTGGGACACGCCCCGTTGCAGGCGAACCGCACGTCGCACCGCCGGCAGAACTCGGGCAGGCTGGCCCGCTTGTCGCGGCCGAAACGCCGCTGAAAATCGGAGTTGGCCAATTCCCGCAGGGGCCGCTGGTGGATATTGCCCAGCTTGTGGCGGGGATCGACGAAGTGGTCGCAACTGTAGAGGTCGCCGTTGTGCTCGATGGCGATTGCCCGGCCGCACTCGCCCGAATAGACGCAAAGACTGGCGCCCACGCCGGTCCAAGCGGCCAGCGCCTGGTCGAAATCGCGGACGAACACGCGGCCCACGTCGCGGTGGACCCATTCCTCGAACGTGCCCACCAGGAACCGGCCGAACTGCTGGGGCAAGACGCTTCGGCCGCTCACCAGCGACTCGGGCGGGGCCTCCGCCGGGGGACGCCGCCGGCCGGCGCGAACCTCCGGCAGCGGCTCGACGATGGGAATGAACTGGAGGAAGCGGACGTCGTGGTCGTGAAAAAACCGGTAAACCCGCAGCGGATGATCGCCGTTGTGCCGGTTGACGCAGACCAGGACGTTGAACTCGACCTCGTGCTTCGCCAGCAGATCCATCGCCCTGGCCACGCGATCGAACGTCCCCTCCCCCTTGCGGTCGAGCCGGTAGCGATTGTGCAGATCGGCGGGGCCGTCGATAGAGAGCCCCACGAGGAAGTCGTGCTGCTTGAGAAACTCGCACCAGTGGTCGTCGATCAGCACGCCGTTGGTCTGGAGCGAGTTGTGGATTTGCATTGCCGGGCGGGCGTACCGGCGTTGCAACTCGACCACGCGGCGAAAGAAATCAATCCCCATCAGGGTCGGCTCGCCGCCCTGAAAGGCGAAGTCGATCTGCTCGACATGCTCGGGCTGGGCTTCGAGGTATTGGCGGACGTACGCCGCGAGCGTCTCGTCCGTCATTTTCCATCGCTCGCCCTGGGGATAGAGCTTTTCCTTCTCCAGGTAGAAACAGTAGCGGCAGCGGATGTTGCAGATGGGGCCGGTCGGCTTGGCAATCACGTGGAGTCCGAGTTGCGACCAATCCGGCTTGTCCATTGACCGCGTCCCACTGTGATCACGGATTGACCGAAAAACAAGGTAAGTCCCCGGCAATAACCTACCCGTGCAAGGGAGACCTACGGTCGGTGGTTTCGGCGCGGTCGGGAGACCTGCGCCGAACTCGTCGGGAGACCTGCGCCGAACTCGTCGGGAGA
>CAYZWG010000183.1:0-3381 GCA_964481605.1 uncultured Planctomycetaceae bacterium | reverse complement strand
ACAACGTGCGTACGGGCCACGTTCGGCAACCGCCGAGACCTTTTCCGGCAGGGACAAACTGACGGCCGACTCCTGTTGTACACCTCCGCACTGAACTTGGAAAGGTGCAACAGCCATTGCTGGAAAAAATCTCGGGCGGCCTCGCAAGGCGAAGCCGCCCGTGGTTTCATTCGTCTTTGCCCGGCCCAGTGCCGGGCGGTTGTTCCCGTCGCGGGCAGGAAGCATTTACCGCTCGTGCTCGCCTCGTTCGGCCAACTCGTGCATCATGCCGCGAAGTTCATCCATGTCGTGTCGCAGCCGCTCGATCTCCTCGCGCATCTCGTTCACCATATCCGGACCCACCGGCGGCGGCCCCTGGTGTGCTTCCGGGTGCCGGGGAGGAGGCCCGGGGTGGGGATGCTCGCGGGCCAGGCGGTCCATCTCGCCGGCCAACGCCTCGGCCTGCTCGTGGAAGCCGCCGGCGTGCAGGTTGTCGATCGCCTCGCGCAGATGCGCCATCCGCATCTCGAATTCCGGCCCCGGGCCGTGGTGCGGACGTTCCGGGTGGGGGCGGTCGCCGTGGCCGTGGTGCAGCGCCCGCTTGATTTCGCCAATCTCCCGCTCGACCCGCTCGGCGGCGTCGTGCCGGCCGGCTTCTCTCAACTCGTCCAATTCGCGCATCAAGCCGTGCAGCCGCTCCATCAGTTCTGGCTGTTCGCCACGGGGAGGCCGCTCGCCACGGGGACGCTCGCCGCCGACCTCGGCGATCTCGTGGTGAATCTGCTCCAGCCGCTGGCCCACTTCCCGCAATTCGCCTTCCAGCCGCTCGGCCGCCTGGCGACGGTCCCGCTCGAACTCGCCGCCCTTCCGCTCGATGTCCTCGGCCCGCTCTTCCATCTCTTTTCGCTGGTCGGCAATCTTTTCCAATTCTTCCTTCAGTTCGGCCGCCGCTTTCTCTCGCCGCTGCGCTTCTTCCTCGCCCACATCATCTCCGGCCTTGAAGAGCTCGTGCAATTCACGCTCGATCTGTTCGGCCCGTTCACCCAGTTCCTCGTGGTCCGCTTCGAGATGGCCATGCTCTTCCTCCATCCCGTGGAGTTCCCCTTCCGTGCCTTCTCGCAGTTCGTCCAGCTTGTGCTGGAGCGCTTCGGCCCGCTCTTCCAGTTCCTCTCGCTCGCGGTTCAAGTTGCCCAGGTGTTCTTCCCGCTCGCGGGCAGCCTGGGGATGCTCCCGGTCGTTGCGGCGCTGGTGGGGGCCATGCTCCCGAGCCCGGTGGTCACGATCTCCATGATGGGCCAGCAGCGCGGCGTCGACCGGCCCGGCGGCATCGACTTCCGGCTTGGGCACCGGCGGGGGGGCGTCGTCGGCCAGGGCGTGGCCGGCCAGCGGCCCCAAGATCACGGTCAGTGCGGCGGCCGCCACCGATTGCCGCACGGAACTCTTCAAAACGCTCATCGTGGTCTCTCCTTGCAAGGGGGAAGTTTGCGGGCGGGCCCAAACCGCACACGACAGGGCCACGCCCACCAATACGATAGGAAACACGGTTCTTACCAAGGCGTTGACGACCGGCCCACCCACCGCGGGCCGGCTCTTCATCTTCAGCAGCCGCTCTACCCGGCGCCCCAGGGCCGAGCGAAACCCGGGGCCGCCGATCCCCAGCCAACCCAGCCGCCCCGACGCGGTCAACCGCCGGCCAAGCCGCACCAGGCAGTCGGCCAACACGTCGGGCCCCCCCGGCACCAAGAGACTCGCCTCGTCGGCCGCCTGCTCGGAGGCCGCCTCCAACCGGCGGCGGACAAGGTACACGCCCGGGTGCCACCACAGGCAGGCCGTGAGAACATCGGCCGCCAGGTGCCAGGCCGGATCGCGGGCGGCCAAATGGGCCAACTCGTGGGCCAGCATGGTCTCCTGTTGCCGCCCATCGAACTCCTCGGCAAACCCCAGCGGCAGAACCACCGTCGGCCGCCACAGACCGAACGCCACAGGGGCGGTCAACCGCGGGCTGCACCACACGCGAACCGGGCGCCGCAGGCCCAGTCGGCCCCGCAGCCGGTCGATCCGCTGGCGCAATCCCGCCTCGACGCCGACGCCTCGATGCCGGCCCAGGCCGACCAGGCAAATCCGACTCCAGGCAATCCACCCGAGCCAAGCCACGGCCACGCCGCTCCAGACGAGCGTCAGCCAGCCGGCGACCGGCGTCCAGTGGTCCGTCGTACCAGCGGGTGGAGAGGGCAAAACGGCCACATCCGGCAGCGCGCTCTGCGGTGGGGCCGCCAACTCGCCGGCTTCCAGGACCAGGCCGTCCCTCGGAGCCTCCCGCGGGAACGGTAAGGCCGCGGTGGAGATAGCGTCGGTGAAATCGCCTTGAACCGGGGTCTTGGGGCTAGGATACGGCGCGTCGTTCGCCCCGGCCCACGGGCGGTCCGGAATCAATCCCAGGTCAACGTCCCGTTCCGACATCCCCACGCCCGGTTCCGACAACCCCGGGTTTTCAACCAGCCAGGGCGGGATTGCCGTCGAGCGGTCCACGCGCCGCACCTGCTGGTCGACCCGTTCCGGGGGAGCGTCATCCAGCCGGGACAATCCCGCCGACGGCGCGGGACGGTCGGCCAGGTGACGCCAGAGCAGGGCCAACCCCGGCGCCACCCCCAGGCACTCCAGCACGACAACCGCCGAAATCGTTGCCAACGTCGTTCGCCACACCGTGCGACGCCACGCCGCCGACCCCACGAGGTGGTGGATCAACAGCCCCGGCACCACCACCACGGCGACCACCACGCCAAGCGTCAACACGGTCCGTGGTCCCAAACCGAGTGCCATGTCCCAGGTGCTTCCCATGATGCGGCTGTCCTCGTTTACCCGATGACGGCTAGCCCGAGTCCGCTTGCTTGCGCCGCCGGATTAGGCTTTCCAACTCGGCCAGCTCCGATCGGCTCACCTCCCGCGTACGCAACAGATGCGACACGGCCGCCGACAGGCTTCCCTGGAAAACCCGATCGACCAGGTCGTCGGCCATCGAGCCAGTGACTTCCTCGGCCGAAACGACCGGCTGATAAATAAACCGCCGCGAGTCTTCCCGGTGTCGCACCAGCCCGCGTTCCTCCATCTTGCGGAGCATGGTGGCCACGGTCGTGTAGGCAAGCGGCTCGCCACGGAGATGTTCCTGTACTTCCGCCACTCCAGCGGAGCCTTGATCCCAGAGAACTCGCATGATGCGAAGCTGAAGGTCGCCCAGCCGATAGGTTGGCCCGTTCATCGTGCCCGCCGTTGGTCGAAGAATGCCCCGGCAACTACTGGAGTAATATTACCAGGGTAGTAGATCGTGTCAAGCCACAATCCCGCGAAATTCCGCATTTTCCGCAAATCCCCCAGAAAGAGGCGTTCCGCGTTCGGCACTTGCGG
>CAYZWG010000182.1:5267-10544 GCA_964481605.1 uncultured Planctomycetaceae bacterium | reverse complement strand
CGAACCCCCGGTGCACGAATGTGCACAGCAGTTTTCAAGACTGCCGCCATAGACCTCTCGGCCACCCATCCAGCCCTGCTTTCTTGGGGTCTTCTCGTTCCTTGGCATTCTTTCTCCCAGAGCACCATGCTCGTGCTGCACGGCGGCCCGTGAAGACGCTCAGCCGGGAGCAACGGGAGGGCGTCGCGGCACCGCCCGAAACCTGCCGGCCCACGTGGTGACACCGTGCCTGAGTCTACCCCAAAGTACGACCCGGCGAAACCGCGACGGGACGGCTCGACGAGCCGCTCCTTCTCCGCGTCGCCGGCCACGTAGCCTTCCGTCCTGCCTTCCACCGGCGCGGCGGCTCGGCAGAAGCCTCGCCCTCCCGATCCCTGCGCTTGGCGCGGGCCTTGCGACTTGGCCTACAGGCGCGTTCGTGGCTGACTATCGGATTCTCGGCGGGCAGAGCCGGCACTCGCGCAACCTTCCCGGCTTTGCCATATTCACGCGCCCGCGGGGTTGACCTTGACGCTGTGCCGGAATCCTGACAGACTCTCGCCCCCCCTGTCGTTGTGTCCTGCCGGAGCGGGCACCGCGGCGGGTTGCGCGCCGAATTGGCTCCCCTTTTCCCCGTCGATCGAACCGACCCCGATGTGGCGACCTGGCGATTTGGACATCGACCCGATTTCCGGCGGGGCCCCCGTCCGCGTGCTCTACATCCTCGGTTGTGGGCGAAGCGGATCGACGATCCTGGACACGATCCTGGGAAACCACGCCGCGGTGGAAAGCGTGGGCGAGGCGGGTCACGCGGTCCAGGCGGCGTGGCGCGACGACGGCCTCTGCGCCTGCGGACGGCGAGGCAGCCGGTGCGACTATTGGTGCAAGGTGCGGCGGCGCTGGACCGAACGGGCGGGCCCGGTCGACATCGAGCGCTACCTGAGAACGATGGGCGAAATGGAAGCCCGACCGACGTGGTCCTCCAACCTCCCCGGCCGGGCGCCGCGGACCGGCCTGCCGCCAAGCGAGTATTTGCGACTGACCGGCGAACTGCTGGCCGCGATTCGCGATACCAGCGGCAAGACATGGGTCGTCGATTCGTCCAAGCGGGCCTTGCGAGCCCGGACGCTGGCGATGATTCCGGGGATCGACTTGCGGGTGATCCACCTGGTTCGCGACTGCCGCGGCGTGGCCTGGTCGCGGAAGAAACGGTTCAAGAAGGACGAGCAGGCCGGGGTGACGAGAAACGACCGGGGCAAGACGGTCTGGCGGGCCGCGCTGATCTGGAACGTGAGCAACGTGCAGTCGGGATGGCTCCGCCGCCAATTGCCCGAGGCGCATTCGATCCGTGTCCGCTACGAGGATTTCGTGTCGGACCCGGTGGCGGAAATGGCGCGGATCGGTGCGTTGATCGACGTCGACTTTCGCGAGTTGGCCGAGTTGGTGGCCGCGGAGGGCGAGTTGTCGATCGGCCACACGATCGCCGGCAACCGGATGCGGATGTCGGGCCGTGTGCGGCTGAGGCCCGACACGGAATGGATGGGAAAGCTCTCGGCCTGGGACCGGTGTACCTGCTGGGCGATTTCCGGATGGTTGTTGCGGAGCTACGGGTATCGCCTGGTGCCGGCGGAATCGGCCCGCCCGAGCACGCGGCGAGCCGCCTGAGCGGCCCCGGCTGACGGTATTACGTACGGCAAGTCCCAGGAAACAACATAGCCGTGCTGGGGAGACCTGCGCGGCGGCGGTTTCGGCGAGGTCAGGAGACCTGCGCCGAGCGCTGGGCTGGGGAGACCTGCGCCGCGGCGGTTTCGGCGAGGTCAGGAGACCTGCGCCGAGCGCTGGGTACTCTATTTCCTGCGAGTTGCGCACGGCGGCCGAATAGACGCGGGAGGTTTCATCTTGGCCAACGTCGACTGCGTGTCGGACAAGCGTCCCGGCCGGGAAGGCAGGTTCTCCGGGGAGAAATCCACGGGCGGATCGGCGACCGCCTCGCCGCCGTACGGTCCCGCCACGGTTTCCCCGCTGTCACTGAAGCAGAACGTTTCTTGGATCATGCTGGGCAACGTGGTCCAGGCGGCCGCCCGCTACGGCATGGTGGTGCTCTTGATCCGGCTGTGCGGGCTGGCGGCCAGCGGCCGGTTCATCTTCGCCTTCGCCGTCTGCACGCCGATCTGGGCGCTTGCCAACCTGGGGCTTCGCGCGGCCTTGGTGACCGACGCGCGGCGGGAGTTCCGCTTTGCCGACTACCTGGGTCTGCGATTGCTCACCTCGGCGGCGGCCGTGGCCGCGTTGGCCGGCGTGGTCGCCTGGGCAGGCTTCGGCGGCCAGGCCTTGCTGGTGATCGGGGTGATTGCCGCCGGCAAGCTGTGGGAAGGCCTGAGCGACATCTTTCACGCCCGGCAGCAGCAACACGAGCGGATGGACCGGGTGGCCGTGGCGTTGATGATTCGTGGGCCGCTGGGATTGCTGCTGTTGGGGTTGGGGGCTTGGAGTACGGGAAACCTGCCGATCGCGGCGTGCGGGTTCCCGCTGGCGATGGCGGCCACGTTTCTGCTCTGGGACCTGCCGCAAGGAATGCGATTGAACCGTGCCGAGGAGCTTGAGAACCGACCCCTCGCGGCGGGAAGAGCCAGCGGCGGTCCGTGGCGACAACCTGTCGATTGGCGGGGCCTGGCCCGTTTGAGTTGGGTCACCCTGCCGCTGGCGGTGGTCTCGTTCGAGGTGGCCTTGGTGCCCAATATTCCCCGCTACGTGGTCCGCTCGATGCTCGGCGAGGGGGCCTTGGCCGTTTATGCCTCGGTGGGCTACCTGGTGATGATGGGGTTGATGGTGGTGATGGCGATCGGGCACTCGGCCAGCCCCCGACTGGCCAAGTATCATGCCGCCGGCCAGAGGGCCGCGTTCTGCCGGCTGCTGGCCAAGTTGACGGCGGTCACCACCACGATGGGACTGGCGGGCATGTTGATCGTGTTCTTTTTTGGCGACCGGCTATTGAGATTGATCGACGCCCAAATGGTCGGGCACCAGGACCTGGCCCTTTGCCTGATGGTGTTTGCCTCGTTGATGTATTTCAACGGTCCGCTGGGACGGGCACTGGACGCGACGCGGCGATTCAAGACCCACATGCTGCTACGCACCACGGGGATTGTCGTCTCGCTCGTGCTGGTTCCCCTGCTGGTGGAGGCGTACGGTCTTTTCGGCGCGGCCGAGGCCATGACCGCCAGCGCCGCCGTGCTCACGATTTTGTACGTGGCCGCCATCGCCGGGGAAATCCGGCGGATGGCGATCGTCCCGCCGGCCGCGGCTAACCCAGCACTGGAAACGGCATAGGCCCGCCATGTGTGGCATTTTCGGACAGATCACGCGCCAACAACCGATCGATCCCGCCGCCTGCCGGCGGGCGCTTGGGGCGATAGCGCACCGGGGTCCCGACGGCTGGGGGGCGGTGTTGGGGCGGTTGGCCCAGCGGACGGCGCGGTTGCTGCTGAACCCGGCGGCCGAGCAGATCGCCCAGGCGGCGTCCACGAGCCGGGCCGACTTTTTCCTCGGACATCGCCGGCTGGCCATCGTCGACCTCGCGCCGGAAGCCGCCCAGCCGATGACCAACGAGACGGGCACGGTCTGGGTGACGTTCAACGGCGAAATCTACAACCACCGCCTGCTGCGGCGGGAATTGGTCGCTTTGGGGCACTGCTTCCACACGGACCACTCCGACACGGAGGTGCTGGTCCACGGCTACGAGCAATGGGGCGACCGGCTGGTCGAGCATTTGCGGGGGATGTTTGCCCTGGCGATTCTCGATTTGACCCGGCGGCGGCTGTTTTTGGCACGGGACCGATTCGGCGAGAAGCCGCTCTACTACCTTGCCGGCCGTGAGGGCGTGGCGTTTGCCTCGGAGCCCAAGGCCCTGCGGCACCTGCCCCAATTCGATCCCCAGCTCGACCCGGCGGCGGTGGTCGACTACCTCCACCAGGGCTTCGTGCCGGCGCCGCGGTCGATTTTTGCCGGGGTTCGCAAACTGCGGGCGGCCGAGTGTGCCGTGATCGCGCTGGACGATCCGGCCCGGATCGATTCGCGAACCTATTGGACGATGGATTACCGGCCCGACCCCACCCGCTCGGCCCGGCAGTGGCAGGAGGCCTTCGCCGCGGAGTTGGAGGAGTCGATCCGGCTGCGACTGATGAGCGACGTTCCCCTGGGCGCGTTCCTCTCCGGAGGGCTCGACTCGACCATGGTGGTCCGCGCGATGTGCCGTGCAGGCGGAGTGGCGGTGAACACGTTTTCGATCGGCTTCAGCGAACCGGAGTTCGACGAGTCGCGTTGGGCACGGCAGGCGGCCGAACATTTCGGCACCCGCCACCGGGCCCGCATCGTGGCGCCCGCCGATCTGCTCGAAACCGTCGGCCAGGTGGCCGAGATTTTCGATGAACCACTGGCCGACTCCAGCGCCGTGCCCACGCTGCTGGTCTCGAAGCTCGCCCGGCAGGATGTCACGGTGGCCCTTTCCGGCGACGGGGGCGACGAGTTGCTGGCCGGCTACACCCGCTACGCGGTGCATCACCGCCTGGGCCGAATGCTCGATTGGCTGCCCGGCTGGCTGGTGCTCGCCGCCACCGCCCCGGCGCGTG
The DNA here is from genome assembly GCA_964481605.1 of uncultured Planctomycetaceae bacterium. GTDB lineage: Bacteria > Planctomycetota > Planctomycetia > Pirellulales > Thermoguttaceae > CAYZWG01. Next base: position 5,937 of record CAYZWG010000182.1, on the reverse strand, counting down.
CCCTCTGGCCCGAGCGGATTCGCGGCCGGGGGCTGATCGACTTGATCATCCCGGACGCCCGGCGGCGCTACCGGCAGACCTATCGGGACCCGCACCTGGTGGGGCTGCTGCGGCCGGAGATTGCCCGGGCCTGGAGTCCCGCCGCGGAGCCGGATTGTCTCCCGGCGGCGTGCGATCCGGTCGACCAGATGTGCGCGGTGGACCGCCGCCACTACATTCCCGAGGACCTGATGGTGAAAGTCGACCGCACCAGCATGGCGGTTTCGCTGGAGGCGAGGGCGCCGCTGTTGGACCATAAGCTGTTTGAGCTGATGGGGCGGATGCCCCTGGCCACGCGTTTTGACGGCCGGCTGGGCAAGCTGCCTTTCCGGCAAATCCTGGGCGAGGAGTTGGGCCCTGCGTTCGTCGACCGGCCAAAGCGGGGATTCAGCGTGCCCTTGGGGTCGTGGTTCCGGGGACCGCTGGGAGAGGAATTGCGGCAGACGCTGGGGCGTCGCGGCGGCATCGTGCGGCAACTTTTCCGCCCCCGGACCGTCCAGCGGCTGATCGACGCCCATCGGTCGGGCAGCCGCGACCAGAGCCCTCGGCTTTGGAAACTCTACATGCTGGAAAAATGGTACGACCAATACGGCGCGGCTCTCCGCCACCCGGGCCGTTACCGGCCCGGCTC
>CAYZWG010000182.1:0-5167 GCA_964481605.1 uncultured Planctomycetaceae bacterium | reverse complement strand
CACCCGGGCCGTTACCGGCCCGGCTCGCCGGGTCCCGCGTCACCACCCGGGCCGTTACCGGCCCGGCTCGCCGGGTGCCACGTTACCGGCCCGACTCGGCGGGTCCCGGCGGTAGGAGGTGATCCGGATGGCTAACGCGGCCCTGATCCTTACGTTTGTCGTGGCGGCCTTCGCCTACTTGTTTCCCAAGCTCTGGGAATTGGTCGGCCGGCATCCGGTCGCGTTCACCGACTTGACACTCTACTTGCCGGCCATCCTGTTGGGGAGTTGGGCCTGGTGGCGGCGGCGGAGCTTTGCCAGCGCCTGGCCGGTCGTCTGCTGCGTGGGACTGGTGTGGATCGGGCTGGCCTATGCCGGCCCCAGCCAGAGCCTCCGCGGCCTGCTGATCGCGGCCCTGTTGACCATCCCCTTGCCCGTGGCGGCGCTGATCTCGCAACAGCGCTGCTGGCACCTGTGCGCCAAGACGTACGTGCTGGCCAATGTCGCCGCGTTGGTGCTTGCCCTGTGGTTTGAAACCCGCGTGGCACACGGCCACGTGGCGTCCGTGCTGGGCCGCTTCGGGTTTCTTCCCACGGCCGACGGCGGCGGCCGAACCGCCAACCCCAACCAGGTCGGCGGCCAACTGGCCCTGGCGGCCGTGCTGGCGTTCATCCTCTATCTGAGCGAACGACCGCAAGCGTCCGGGGCCGCCGGGGGCCGAAAAAAACCGTGGCAGTTCAGCCTCGCCTGGACCGTGTTTCTTTCGGCCGGGTGCCTATTGACCGCCTCGCGGGGCGCGTTTGTCAGTTGGTTCGCGGGCATGGGTTTGCTGTGTGTCTGGGGAACGCGAGGGCAGTCGGCCCGGCAGATGCGAGACCTCGTTGCCGCCGGGGCGGTGGGCCTGGTGTCGGTGGCGCTGTTGATGACCGCCGGGCGGGCCATGCCCTGGGACCGGCTCGAATCGCGTCTGACCGACGCCCGCAGCATGGGCACCATGGCCGGGCGAACCCAGATTTGGCGCAATGCCCTCACCGCCTGGAAATCGAGTCCGGACCTGATCTGGCACGGCACCGGCACCGGTAGGGCCGACGAAGTGCTGGGACAGTTCGACGATCATGCGGAAGAAGACGACTACGGCGTGCTCCGCAAGAACTGCCACAATGCCTTCGTGGAATGGGGTCTCAGTTTCGGCCTGCTGGGGATCGTGGCCGGCACGTGTCTCGGCGCCGTGGTGCTGTATCGAGCGTTGCGGCTGGATCGCCGCGAGCGAAACGTGGGCCGGCTGGCCGTGCTGGCTTGTGTGGTGCTGTTTGCCATGACGGCGGTTTCGTATCGGCACCCTTGCTGGATGGCCACCGGATCGCTGGTCCTGGCCATGCTCGGCGACCCGGCCGTGCGAAGCGTTCCGGTCCGCCGGCGGATGACGGAGCAGACCCGCGCCGAAAGCCCCGCCGCCGAGTCGCGACCCGGCCCGCGGGTGCCCCGACCTGATCTTGACGCCTTGGCGCGATTCTGAGAGACTCGCCTCGCCACGGCCGCAAGAGGAAGGGGCCGGGCTCACCGTGGCTTGCTTCCGGTGCGTGAAATCATGTCCAGCAATCATCCGTTCCCCCTGGTCGACCGGTCGTTTGGCGAGGAGCCGGTTCGCGTGTTGTTCATCATGGGTTGCGGCCGCAGCGGGTCGACCATGCTGGATACGATCCTGGGCGACCATCCCCGCACGGCGAGTTTCGGCGAGTTGTGCTATGCCGCCGAGAAAGCGTACTTAAACGGAGCGTACTGCGCCTGCGGTGAATGGGGCTTCGCCTGTCCGTTCTGGGCGAGCGTGCGACGCCAGTGGGCCCAACGCACCGGCACGTCGAACGTCGCTCGATTCGCCTCCCTGGTCCGCGCGGTCGAGTCGCGCAAGCTCTGGCTCAGCCGCGCCGCCGGCCGATGGCGGTCGCCCGGCTCGCCGTTCCACGAATACGCCCGGTTGACGCAGGCGTTTTTCCACGCCTTGCGAGCGGTCAGCGGCAAGTCGATCCTGGTCGATTCGTCGAAACGGCCCGCGCGGGCGCTGGCCCTTTCCATGATCCCCGGGCTGGACGTGCGGCTGGTGCACCTGGTTCGCGACGTCCGCGGGGTCGTCTGGTCGGCCCGGAAGCACCTGGAAAAGAACGAACGCGCCGGGGTCTCCAACGAGGACCACGGCAAGACCACCTGGCGAACCGCCCTGGTGTGGAACAGCGCCAACCTGCTCTCCGAGCAGGTTCGCCGCCGGTTTCCCGCGGACCACAGCGTGCGGATTCGCTACGAGGACTACGTCGCCGACCCTCGACATGCCCTGGAGCGGATCGGCAGCGTTGCGGACCTTGACTTTTCCGCCGTGGCGGCAAAACTGGCGGCCGGCGTGCCGCTGGAAATCGGCCATGCGATTGCCGGAAACCGGATGCGGATGGCGGCGGAGATTCGCCTCCGGGCCGACCGCGAGTGGATCAGCAAGCTGTCGCCCCGGCAGCGCTGGGCCTGCTGGGTGCTCTCCGGCCGGCAAATGAAACGCTATGGCTACCCGCGCCGGGCGACGGTGGCGTCCGGAGACGGGGCCAACGAAGCCGCATGAGTTTCTGCCCGCGCAAAGTCGGGAGGGCGAGGCTCCTGCCGAGCCGTGGGGGCGGCATTCACCCTCACCGCTCGGCTCGGCGGGAGCCTCGCCCTCCCGGGGTGCTACAGCCTGATAGGCGAGCTATCAGGGCCACCCGCGCGACGGAAACGCATGAGAACAGGGTGTCGCCCGTGATCCGAATACTCCACGTCTTCGGCCGACTCGTTCGGGGCGGTGCCCAAATGCGCACCCTCGATCTGCTCCGGCACGTCGACCGGTCGCGTTTCCAACTGCACTTCCTCACCTTGTCCGACGTGCGAAACGAGCTGGACGAGGAGATTCGGTCGCTGGGCGGACACGTTCACCAAATCCCCTTCGGCTTACTTCACTTTCCGGCCCGATTCCGCCAACTCGTCCGCCGGAACGGCTTCCACGTGGTGCATTCCCATATCCGTCTTCCCTCCGGATGGATCGTGCGGCTGGCGAGCCGGCTGGACGTGGCGACCCGCATTGTCCACTTTCGCAGCAGTGGGGAAGGTGCCTGCCCGAGCCTTGCGCGGACCGCGCGGGAAGCGGTCCTCCGCCGTTGGATTCGGCGTCACGCAACCGATATTCTGGCGGTTAGCCAGGGAGCCATGGAGAGCGTCTGGGGGCCCCGCTGGCCGGACGATCCCCGTTGTCGGGTGGTCTACAACGGGCTCGACCCGCAACGGTTCCGAGGCGACCGCAACACGAACGCGGTTCGCCGTGAGTTTGGTTTTCCCGGCGACTGTCCGCTGTTGATTCATGTGGGCCGAATCGTGCGGGAGAAAAACCATTCGCGGTTGATCGAGGTTTTCCACGCGCTGCGCCGGCACCGGCCGGACGCCCGGCTCCTGATGGTCGGCTGGGATCCCGCCGGTCGCGGCCAGAGCATCGAGCGGCGAATCCGGGAACTGGGCCTGGCCGAGGAAGTGGTCCTGCGGGGCGAGCGCCGCGATGTGCCCCGACTGTTGAAGGCCGCCGACCTGTTGGTCTTGCCGTCGCTTTGGGAAGGGCTGCCCGGCGTGGTTCTCGAAGCCGCCGCGGCCGGCACACCCGTGCTGGCCAGCGATCTGCCGGGCGTTCGTGAGATCGCCGCGCGGTTGCCTCGTGTGCGCGGGCTGTCGCTGGAGCTACCCAACCCGCGGTGGGCCGACGTTGCCGGGGAATTGCTCGAACGTCGCCACGACGATCGACCGCGGCGCGAGGCCCAACGCTGTTTTGCCGACAGTGTGTTCACGATCGATCGATACGCCGGCGCGATGACGGAGATTTGGAGCGGTGCGTCGTCGCGCCGCGCGGCATGAGGAGAAACGTCCCGTGGCCCGAAACACCGAAGGAAAAACGCGGCTGGTGATCCTCCACGCCGGCGCCATCCTTTGGGGAAAACACTCCGGCCCCAGCGCAAGCGTGCCCGGGCTGGTGATGGCGCAAAACGCGATTCCGCACGTTCAGGCGGCGCTGATCCCCACGATCGACACCGCGGGCGACCCGCCGCGCGACCCCCGCCTGCCGATTTTTCACCGCGCGGCGCTATTGAAAAGGCCCGGCAAGATCGACTTGCCGGCTCCGTTCGATGATCCGCACCTGGTGGTGTTTCACAGCACCTACGTTCCGGCCCACGCCCGCATGGCGTGGCGGCTGCGCCGGGCCGGAATCCCCTACCTGATCTGCCCGCGGGGTGGAATGACCCGGGCTGCCCTGGGACAAAGGTGGTGGAAGAAGCGGCTCGGCGACGTGTTGTTTTTCAACGGTCTGGTGTCCCATGCCGCGGCACTGCATTGCCTCACCGAAGGAGAAGCCGGCCAGTCGCTTCACTGGCACCGGCCCACGTTCGTTGCGGGCAATGGGATCCCCCTGCCTTCGCGTTCCGACCTGGCCAAGGTGGGGCAGAGTCGGCGTCCGCGGCTGGTGTTCATGGGCCGACTGGACGTCTTCCACAAGGGGTTGGACCTGTTGCTCGACGCATGTTCCCTCATCCGCCACGAGCTGGCCGAGGCCGGCGCGGAGATTGCCCTGCACGGCCCCGACTGGGACGGAGGCGTGGCGAGGTTGCGCGATCGCATTGCCCGACTGGGGCTGGATGGGCTGGTCTCGGTCGGGCCTGCCGTGGGCGGCCCCGGAAAAACGATGCTGCTGAAACAGGCCGACTTCTTCCTCCACACGTCGCGTTTCGAGGGTCTGCCCATGGCCGTGCTGGAAGCGCTGGCCCATGGCCTGCCTTGCCTGCTCACTGGCGCAACCAATATGGCCGACGAAGTGGCCGCGTTCGGCGCCGGATGGAGAATGGAGGCGACCCCCGAGGGCATTGCCGCCGGGATCCAACGGGTCTTGCAGAACGATCGCGACGCCTGGAAGAGAGCCGGCCGCAACGCCCGCCGACTGATCGAACAACGCTACGGCTGGGACGTGATCGGGCCGCGGACCGTCGAGCAATATCGGCGATTTGCCGCCTGAGCCACACGGCCGGGAAAAAAGGAGTGGCGTGCGTTCGGCGACGGGTGGCCCAGGTTCTTGAACCTGGGCCGGCGGCAGCCGGCAAGAGGTTAGGGGAGCGGGTGGCGACGCTCAGGCAGCGTTCCT
>CAYZWG010000181.1:0-10592 GCA_964481605.1 uncultured Planctomycetaceae bacterium | reverse complement strand
GGCTGGCGCTGCGAAGTGCGGCAACCGGCCGGCACAGCCGGCCCTACGGCAACTTCGGTCAGGCCCGCGGCGGGGTCGGGAGACCCGCGCCAAGTGTTTGTTCTGCTAATCCGGGTCGCGACCCGGCCGATCGACTTCACGTACCCCCCTGCCCTGCCCCGATCTCCAACCGGCGGGTCGACCCGTTTGGGATGTTGTTCTATAACAACGTCTGCGCTGGACTTTCCACCCTCCACCCCCTTCCACCCGATGCTCCCCTACCGCCTGCTGGCCATTGACATCGACGGGACCCTGGTCGACGCCCGCGATGCGCTGAGCGGACCCACGCGGGACGCCCTGGTCCGGGCCGGCGAGGCGGGGATTCACGTCGTGTTGGCCACGGGCAGGCGCTACTCGCGGACCTTGCACCTGGTCGAACCGCTGGGGATCGACGTGCCGCTGGTCACCGCCGGCGGGGCCCTGGTCAAGGACCCGCACACGCATCGCACGCTGTTCCGGGCGGAGTTCGAGCCACGCACCCTGCGGCGGCTGCTGGGCTTGGTCGCCGCCGCCGGCGGTGACCCCGTGCTCTGCGCGGATACATTCTCCCAAGGTTTCGATTTTTACCTGGCCGCCCTGGAAGTCGACAGCCCCGAGTTGGCCGAGTATCTGCGGTTGAATCCCGACTGCGGACGCACCATGCCCCAACTGGTCGAGGCCCCACCGCCGGGCGTTTTTGCCGGCTTCGTGATGGGGCCGCGGGAGGCGATGCTGGCCTTGGAGGCGACGATCGAGCGGGAGATGCCCGGGCAGACGTTCACCCACGTGCTCCGCAGTCCCCGCTATACCGGGTTCATGTGCGAGTTTGCCCCCGCCGGCGTGACCAAGTGGTCGGCGATTCGCCGATTGGCGCAAACCTGGGAGATCGCCGAGGAAGCGATTTGCGCCGTGGGCGACGACGTGAACGATATTCCCATGATCCGCGCCGCCGGGCTGGGGGTGGCGATGGGCAACGCCCTGGGCGAGGTCAAGGCGGCCGCCGACCGCATCGCCCCCACCCAGGCGAACGACGGCCTGGCGGAGGTCGTCGATTGGCTGCTGAAGCCGGGCCGGCGGCGGGGTCGGGAGACCCGCGCCGAACGCTGACTCGCGTCGAGCGAGGATAGGGACCAACAACCTGGTTCCCAAGCTCCAGCTTGGGAACCGGCTGGCCGGGAACTCCGTTTCGAGCGCAGGTGAAGCTGGGCTTCGCCCCGGAGGGGGTTTCCCCGCCGGCGTCTGGAGCCGAGCGTCTCAAGCTCGGAGGCAACAATGATCTTCCAGGGGAAATGCCGCCCGGTGGTCGCGCTCTTGACCCTTTGCCTGCTGGCGCCCTCGTTGCTGCGCGCGGACGAGCAGCCCGACCCGGCCGCCGGGCGACGGCTGCTGCTGCGAGGCAAGTATGCCCAGGCCGCCAAGGTCTATTCCCGCACCGCTTCCCAGGCACCCCGGGCCGCGGTCGGCCTGGCCCGCGCGCTGGAGGCTCAGGGCAAGTCGGCGGAGGCGCGGGCGGCGCTGGAGCGCCTGGCCGGTGGCGACGCGGAGGTCGACGCCGAACTGGCCCGGCTGGCTTTTGCCCGCGGCGACCGCGAGCAATCGGCCCGGCATCTGGCCTCGGCGCTGGCGGCCGATGCCCGGCAGCCGCTGGCGATCTGGGTGGAGAGCGAGCTGGCCCGCTCGGGCGGACGGCTGGCCGCCGCGACCGCCGCGGCCGGACGGCTGGTCGAGTCGCACAACCGCCAGCCCTACGAGGGCGCCGAATCGTTGCGCTGGGTGGCGGCGGCCTCGGCGCGGTTGGCCCGCTGGCAGCGCAACCCGGCCCAGTTTCGCCGGCTGGTGACCGACGTGTATCCCGGCATGTTGCGACGGGAGCCCGACTTCTGGCCCGCGCACCTGGACGCCGGGCTGTTGTTTTTGGAGAAGCACAACTTCCGCGACGCGGAGGCCGAGTTGGCGGCCGCGCTGGCGATCAACCCCAACGCCGCCGCTGTCCACGCGGCCGTGGCCCGGCTCGCGCTGGCTCAGCGCGACGTCCGTCGGGCGGTGACCTCGGTCCGCCGGGCGCTGGCGTTGAACTCCCAGTTGGCCGCGGCCTGGCGGGTCAAGGCGGATCTGGCCTGGGCCAACTTCCAGGTGGACGAGGCGATCCGGCTGCTGAAAACCCGCGCCCTGCCGCTAAATCCCCGGAGCGAGGAGACACTCGGCCGACTGGCGGCGGCGTACCTGCTGCAAGACGGCGCCGCGGCCGAGCGCGAACACGCTCGATTCGGGCAGCTTGTCAAACAGGTCGACGCCCGCAACCCCCATGCGGGCGATTTCTACTTCGTCCTGGCCGGCCGGCTGGAAGAACGCCACAAGCTCGACCTGGCCGAGCGATTCTTGCAGGAGGCGATTCGGCGGATGCCCCGGAAGCTGGGGCCGCGGGCGCTATTGGGCGCGGTCTACATGGACATGGGCCGCGAGGACGAAGCCCGGCCGGTTCTACAGCAGGCGTTCGAGCAGGACCCGTTCAACGTCCGGGTCAAGAACACGCTGGAGGTGCTCGATCTGCTCGGCCAGATGCGCACACTCGACGCGGCCGGGTGCGAGTTTCGCTTTGACGAAGGCGACGAGTTGCTGATCCGCTACGTTTCGCGGGCCATGGAAGACGACTATCCGCGGCTCTGCGCGTTGTTCGGCTATCGCCCGCCGCAGCCGCCGCTGGTGGAGATCTTTCGCCAGGCCCGGGGCGCCAGCGGGCACGACTGGTTTGGTACGCGGATGGTGGGGCTACCCTATGTGGGGACGGTAGCGGCCTGCACGGGGCGGATCGTGGCCATGGTTTCGCCCAACGATCCGTCGCTGAAGCGGCGATACAATTGGGCCCAGACGCTGCGCCACGAAATGGTCCACGTGATCACCCTGCAACAGACCGATTTCAACATCCCCCACTGGTACACCGAGGGGCTGGCCGTGTGGTGCGAGGGATGCCCTCGACCCCAGCGCTGGAACACGATTCTCGCCCGGCGGTTGGCCGAGGATCGCCTCTACGACCTGGGCGATATCAACTTCGGGTTCACGCGGCCCGATTCCAGCGGAGACTGGGCCCTGGCCTATTGCCAGGCGGAACTCTACGTGGAGTACATGCTGGAAGGCCGCCACGAGCAGGTGCTGCGCCGACTGCTGGACGCCTACGCCGAGAATCTCTCCACGGCCGAGGCCATCGAGCGGGTGTTCGGCGTTTCGCTGGACGCATTCGAGCGCGGCTACCGGCAGTACGTGGGCAAGGTGGCCGGGGGCATCTCCACCGTGCCCGCACGCCGGAAAACCGATTTTGCCACGCTGCTGGACCGGCGGCGTCAACATCTCGACGATCCCGACCTGGCGGCCGAGGTGGCCTGCGGCTACCTCCAGCGGGGCGCCCGCCGCGAGGCCCTGGACGCCGCCCAGGACGCCCTGCGGCTGCGAACCAATCAACCCCTGGCCACGTACGTCGTGGCAAGGCTGCATCTCGGGGCCGGCCGGGCCGAGGTGGCCGAGCGCCTGCTGGCGGGGTGCCTGGACCGCGGGCAGCCGGAGCCCAAGGTCCTCGACCTGCTGGCCCGGCTGAAGCTGAAACGGAAGGAATTCGACGCGGCCGCCGAACTCTATCGGCTGGGGTTGGAGCGACAGCCGGAGAACCGCCGTTGGCGTCGCGGGCTGGCCAAGGTCTACCTGCTGGCCGGAGACGATCGGCACCTGGCCCAGACCCTGGCCCCGCTGGCCGTGGCCGAGCCGGACGACCCGGCAATCCGCAAGAAGCTGGCCCGGCTGGCGCTGTCGCGGGGGGATTTCGCCGAAGCGGCCCGCTGGGCCCGGCTCGCCCTGGAAATCGACGTCACCGACGCCGAGATACACCAGGCCTTGGCGGAAGCCTGCCTGGGAAGCCATAATGACAAGCAGGCGGTGGAGGAGTTGCTGGCGGCCGTCGAGTTGCGTCCCCAGGATGCCGGGCTTCGGCTGGCCCTGGCCGAGGCCTACCGCCGGGCGGGCCGGATTGACGATGCTCGGGGGGTCCTGAACGAACTGCTCGACGGCGACCCCGGCAATTCCCAAGCGCTCAAACTGCTGGAAACCCTGGAGGCGAACAACAACCCGTGACCGCCGACGAATCCCCCGCACCGGGCACGACGCACGAGTCGGCGGGCCTGGCTGAAATCTCCCTGGCCCAGTTCCAGCAACTCATTCGCCGGATGTACCTCCGCAAGGACGCCGAGCGGGGGGTCGATGGGACCTTTATGTGGCTCGTCGAGGAGATCGGCGAGTTGGCCACCGCCCTCCGCCAGGGCACGCACCAGGAGCGGATGGAGGAGTTTGCCGACGTGCTGGCGTGGCTGACCACCATCGCCAACATCGTGGGCGTCGATCTGACCGAGGCGGTGGCCGGAAAATATGGATCGGGTTGCCCCGGATGTGGCCAGTTTGTTTGCACCTGTCCCGACGCGGGGAAACCATGAGACGGATGGCGGCCTGCTGCATCTGGCTGGCGTTGTTGGCCGGCGGACCGGCCGCGTCGGGCGGCGTCGGCGACTCGGCGATTCTCGGCCTGGAGGTGGGGATCGGCGGCGCCTACAAGGCGGGTCTGTGGACGCCGATCCGCGTGGATTACCGTCTGGCCCATGACGTCACCGACGCCCGGCTGGAGTTGATCGTGGCCGACGGCGACGGGGTGCCGTCGCGCTACTTGGCCCCCCTGCCCTGCCCCCAGCCGGGAGGCGAAGAATCCTCGGCCTCCGGCGGGTCCTCCTCGGCGACCATCTATGCCCGGCCAGGACGCGTCCACGGCACGATCGACGTTCGTTTGCGGACTTCGGCCGGCCGGCCGATCGAGAAGGTCTTCCGGGCGGGCGACGCCGACCCGGGGCGTGCCTTTGCGGCTGCCATCGGTTCGGACCAGAAGCTGGTGGTCGTGGTGGGCACCAAGCCGGCCGGCCTGGCCGAGGCGGTTCGCCTGTTGCACCAGTCGCCGGAGGAGAAGACGGTCATCGCGCGGCTGGATCGGTTCGCCGATCTTCCCCATCGCTGGTACGGCTACGAGGCGGTCGACACGGTCGTGCTGACCACGTCCGACCTGGAGCCCTACGCCGGGCTGACGGCCGACGCCGCGCCGCTTATGGCGCTGACGGATTGGATTCGCCACGGCGGCAAACTGCTGTTGGCCTGTGGCCAAAACGGCCAGACGCTGCTTTCGACCGGCGACTCGGGCGTGCTGGCGCGATTCGTGCCGGGCAAGTTCGCCCGCACCGTTTCGCTCCGCCACACCGGTTCGCTGGAAAGCTACGCCGCCAGCAGCGTGCCGATTCGCCCCAGCGGATCGCCCGAAGGGTTCCGCGTCTCCCAGGTGGTCGACGTGGGCGGAACGGTCGCCGCCGGCGAAGGCAACCTTCCGTTGGTGATCGAGGGTCCGTTTGGCCTGGGGCACGTGGTCTTTTTTGCCGCCGATCCGGAAGGCGAGCCGCTTGCCGGCTGGCGAGGCCGCGCCCCCCTGGTCGCCGGCCTGCTGGGCTGGTCCACCTCGCGCGACGAACGCGGCGAAGAGAACAAGGCCCTCCTCCACTACGGCTACCACGACCTGGCCGGCCAGTTGCGCAGCGCCCTGGACCAGTTCCCCGACGTGTGGATCATTCCCTTTTGGGTGATCGTGGCCGCGATCCTGGTCTACCTGTTGGCCATCGGGCCGGGCGACTTCTTCCTGCTGCGGAGGCTGCTTGGCCGCATGGAATTGACTTGGGTCACCTTTCCGGCCGTGGTGATCGCCTTCAGCCTGGCGGCCTACCTCTTGGCCCATTGGTTCAAGGGAGATCAGGTTCGCTTGAATCAAGTCGACCTGGTCGACGTCGACGTGGCCTCGGGCCAGGTCCGCGGCACCGCCTGGGCCAACCTCTTCAGCCCCGAGATGCGGCGATACAATATCGGCTTCGAGGCCACCGGTTTCGCCGGCCGGCGGGCCGAGGATGCCCACATGCTGGTCGCATGGCTGGGGCTGCCGGGGAAGGCCCTGGGCGGAATGGACCCCACCACGGCGCCTCCGGTCGTCTGGCGGCGGCCCTACGATTTCACCCCGGCCCTGGACGGACTGTCCGCCGTGCCGGTGCAAATCTGGTCCTCCAAGAGCCTCACCTCGCGGTGGACGTTTCACACCAGCCGCTCGCTGGAAACGGACCTCCACGACGACGAGTTTCTGCCCGCCGGCACGATCACCAACACGCTCGACTTTCCCCTCCGCGATTGCCTCTTGGCCTACGGCAACTGGGCCTATGAGTTGGGCGACGTGGCGCCCGGCGAGTCGGTCCGGCTGGGGGTGTCCGTCACGCGGCGGGAACTCAACAGCTTCCTCACCGGGCGGAAGCTGGTGTTCGACGAGAAGGACGCCGTCCGCCGCCAGCGGGCCACGCCCTACGACCTGGCCAGCGTCGACCCGGCGTACATCCTTCGCGCCATGATGTTCTTCGAGGCGGCCGGCGGACGACAATACACCCGGCTCTCCAACTCCTACCAGGGCTTCGTCGATTTGAGCCGGCTGCTGGGGGTTCGCCGGGCGGTGTTGATTGCTCGCGGCGGCCACGAGACAAAACAGCCCGCTCCCGGCGGGGCGCGGATGCAACTCCGGCTGGCCGACGACACGCCCGTCCGGCGGCGGGAAAACCACACCACGATCTACCGGTTCGTGATTCCGGTGCGGGCGGAAAAAGACGGAAGTGCGTTCCCCAGCCGGAGCTTGGGAACGAGAGATGTCCACCTGACTCCCAAGCTCCCGCTTGGCAGCGAGAAAAGTAGCCAACCCTAATCCCTCACGGCGGCGACACCCAGCGTGATCAAGACAGAAGACCTCACCAAAGTCTACGGCGACCTGAAGGCCATCAACAGCCTCAAGCTGGACCTCGACCAGGGCGACCTGTTCGGATTCATTGGCCCCAACGGGTCGGGCAAGACCACCACGATGCGGATTCTGGCCACCTTGCTCCAGCCCACCTGGGGTGAAGCCTATGTCTGCGACTACTCGATCTATACCCACCCCAAGGAAATCCGCCGGCTGATCGGCTACATGCCCGACTTCTTCGGTGTCTACGACGACATGAAGGTGATCGAGTATCTCGAGTTCTTCGCCGCCGCCTACCGGATCAAGGGCAAGGCCCGGCGGAAGAAGTGCGACGAGATGCTCGAACTGGTCGACCTGGGCTACAAGCGCGACGCCTTCGTCACCAGCCTCTCCCGCGGCATGACCCAACGGCTGGGCCTGGCCCGAGTCCTCCTGCACGACCCCCAAGTCCTCCTCCTGGACGAACCGGCCAGCGGTCTCGACCCCCGCGCGCGGATCGAAATTCGCGGGCTGCTCAAGGAGCTTCGCAAGATGGGCAAGACGATCATGGTCTCCAGCCACATCCTGCCCGAGTTGGCCGACATCTGCAACAAGGTGGGGATCATCGAACGCGGTGAACTGTTGATCTCAGCCGAGGTGGCCGACGTGATGCGGCGGGTCCGCGAGCAACCCGTGCTGGCGATCGAAGTCGTGGGCGACCAGGACGCGGCCGCCAAGCTGCTGGAAGACCACGAACTGGTCGATCGGATCGACTGTCGCGACGGGCAGCTTTTCGCCACGCTGGCCAAGGACGCCGAGGACTACAGCGACCTGCCCACGCTGTTGATCGAAGCCGGCTTCAAGCTGAAGACGTTCAAGGAGGACGAGATCAACCTGGAAACGGCGTTCATGCACCTGACCAAGGGGATCACGGCGTGAAGCGCCATTGGGTGCGTGCGGGTTCTTTCGCTTCCAAGCTCCACCGTCTCCCGGTCGCAAGCTCCACCGTCTCCCGTCTCTCGGTCCCAAGCTCCGCCGTCTCTCGGTCCCAAGCTCCAGCTTGGGACCGCACCCAGCGCGAAGCTCTGCTTCGCTGGCGGCGGAGCGAAACTCTCGCCCGGTGGGTTCCCAAGCTGGAGCTTGGGAACCAGGGGAGGGTTCCCAAGCTGGAGCTTGGGAACCAGGTGGGGAGGCCGGAGCTTGGGAACCAGGTGGGAAAGCGCCGGGCTGGTGAGTTCCCACGCCAGCGAGAACGGCTATTTGTGACAGAATAGCCTGGTATTATGCTGCCCAAGGCTGTCTCACCTGGTGCGCGCCGAATAGGCAGTCGACCCGTCCGGGCGGTTTCCCGCCGAACCTCGGGCAGAGTTTCTAAGTCGTGTCTCCACAAGGTGTTGCGAGTTGCGTCCTCCTTCTCTTCGCGAGAAAACCGGCACCGGATTTGCGTCAATTCGGCGGCTCGAGGTGCCGGGCTATTGGTGCGCGCCTTGGGTGCGGCCAGGGCGCCACCTCGGCATCCCTCGCCGGGGCAGACCGGTATTCTTCCCCTCCGTCTTTCTTGCGAAAGGAGTGCCTGCGGTGACAAGACTTCGAGGTTGCTGGCGCGTGCTTGGTGTTGGCCTGATCTTCTCTCTCCTGCTGCTGGCTTGGTGTCATAACCCGGTGCGGGCGTCGGCCGCGGAGGCCTCCCAGACGCAGCTTGCCCCGCCGCCGGTTGCCGCCGTGGATACGGGCGACAACGCCTGGATGCTGACCAGTGCGGCACTGGTGTTGATGATGACCGGGCCGGGACTGGCCCTCTTCTATTGCGGCCTGGTGCGAAAGAAGAACGTGCTCAGCGTGATGATGCAGTGCATCTTCCTGATGGGCGTGATGACGATCGTTTGGGCGGTGGTGGGATATTCCCTGGCGTTTGCGGGCGGGGGGCCGTACCTGGGCAACCTGGACTACCTGTTGATGAACGGCGTGCAGTGCCAGTGGCACGACGGCCAGCAGGTCGTGCCCATGGTGGGGACCATCCCCCGGCTGACCCACATGCTGTTTCAAGGCATGTTTTTCATCATTACGCCCGCGTTGATTTGCGGGGCATTTGCCGAGCGGATGAAATTCAGCACGATGGCGGTCTTTTCGATTCTTTGGGGGCTGCTGGTCTATTGCCCTTTGTGCCATTGGGTTTGGGGCGGAGGGTGCCTTACCTTCGGCACCGAGGGGGCGATCGCCGGCGGGGTACTGGACTTTGCCGGCGGCACGGTGGTGCACGCCAGTTCCGGCCTGTCCGCCCTGGTTTGCGCCGTGCTGATCGGCAAGCGGATCGGTTTCGGCGAGGAGCCGATGCCTCCCCACAACATGACGTACACGGCCATGGGCGCCGCGCTGCTGTGGGTGGGCTGGTTTGGTTTCAACGGCGGCAGTGCCCTGGCGGCCGGTGGGCTGGCGGCCAACGCCTTTGCCGTGACCCACTTTGGAGCGGCCGCGGGGGCCATCACGTGGGCCGGACTGGAATGGATTCTGCGCGGCCGGCCGAGTGTTCTGGGCGCGTGTTCCGGCCTGGTGGCCGGACTGGCCGGCGTCACCCCCACGACCGGATTCGTCCAGCCCATCCACGGTATTCTCATCGCCATGGTCTGTGCCTCGGTCTGCTACTGGGCCTGTACCACGCTGAAAAACAGGTTTGCCTACGACGACTCGCTCGACGTCTTCGGCGTGCATGGCGTCAGCGGCATCGTGGGAACTCTGCTGGTCGGCGTGTTTGCCACGCGGGCGGTCGCCGACGTGGCGGTCTCCGGCGGGCAACCGCTGGGGCTGATCGAAGGTGGCTCGGTGATCGTGGGCCAGGCCGTGGCGGTTGCCATCACCTGCCTGCTCTCCGTGGTGGTCACCTTCCTGCTGCTGAAGATCCTCGATTCGACCATGGGGATACGGGTCTCGCGGAAGGAGGAAATCGAGGGTCTCGACTTCGGCCAGCACGGCGAGGAAGGCTACATCCTGATCTGACCTGCTCTGCCCAGAGAAGCCCAACCCGATGGTCTCGGGGCGTGCTGCGCGCGGACTGGACAATCGGCCTCCCAACCGCTAGATTGCGCTTCGCGCGACCCGATCCGAACATGCGCCCGCGGCCGGCGGCAAAACATCGAGGAGTCGTTTGATGAAAAAGATCGAGGCGATTATTCGACAGTTCAAGCTGGAAGACGTGAAGAACGCCCTCACCGAACACGGCGTGCATGGAATGACCGTAACCGAGGTGCGCGGATTCGGCCGCCAGAAGGGGCATACCGAACGCTACCGCGGCTCCGAATACAAGGTCGATTTCGTCCCCAAGGCCAAGATCGAGGTGGTGGTGCCCGCCGACCGCGTGCAAGCAGTGATCGACACGATCGTGCAATCGGCACGCACCGGCGACGTGGGCGACGGCAAGATATTTGTTTCCGACCTGAGCGAAGCGGTCCGTATCCGTACCCGCGAAAGCGGGGCCGACGCGCTGTAACCACGAGCCAGTAGCACCACCGGCGCGAAAGCGCGCTAACATCGCCCCTCCGCACTCGGTCCCAAGCTCCGCAATCTCTCGGTCCCAAGCTCCAGCTTCGCAACTCGGTCCCAAGCTCCAGCTTGGGACCGCACTTCCGCGAAGCTCCGCTTCGCTGGCGGCAGAGCGGAACTCTCACCCGGTGAGTTCCCAAGCTGGAGCTTGGGAACCAGTTACCGTAGGGCCGGCTGTGCCGGCCGGTTGCCGCGCTTCGCAGCGCCAGCCACGTTTCGG
>CAYZWG010000180.1:0-10625 GCA_964481605.1 uncultured Planctomycetaceae bacterium | reverse complement strand
AGCTGGAGCTTGGGACCGAGCGTGAGAGCTGGAGCTTGGGACCGAGCGTGAGAGCTGGAGCTTGGGACCCAGACCAGGGGGGAAGGAATCGCACAAGCTGCCGCTCAGTCCTCCCGGTGGACCGTGTCCAGTTCTGCGTCCGAAACGGCAAACGTCACGTCGTGGGGTTGGAGCTTCTCCGTCTTGAAAAACCTGGGCAGGCGGTCGTTCTCGGCGGTGAACCCGGCGGCCCGGTTGAACTGCCGCTCGGTGCGGAGCACCCGCCGGCCCAGGGCGGTGAAGTCGTCGGCGGCAAACTCGCGGCCGTACTTGCCGGAGAGCATTTCGCAAATGCCCTCCAGCGCCTGGGGATCGTCGAGCAGGGCAAAGGCCACGAACAGGCACAGCCCGGCCGCGTCGATGGCCGCCGTGGCGATTTGCAGGTTGCGGCTGAGCTCGGCCTGGCCCTCCGGCTTGAGCGGGTCGACCTTTCCGCCCACGCCCAGGATGTTCGGCCCGATGGCGTAGCCGGCGGTGTGGTCGGCGCCCATCGTGCTGGTGGCATAGGTCACGCCGATTCCTTGTGCGGCGCGGGGATCGTAGGCGGGGATCGACTGGCCCTTGACCGTGGGGATTCGCTCCACGCCGAAGGCGCGACCCATGATTTCCGCCCCCCCGGCCACCAGCCGCCCCAAGGGCGTCCCCTCGGCAACCTCCTTCAACAGCGCGATCGCCCCCTGGTGGTCGCCGAAACCGACCAGCCCGGCCTCCATCGCCACGCCGATCGTCACGCCCGTCTCGATCGTGTCCAGCCCGAGGTCGTCGTCCAGCCGGTCCATTTCGGCGATGGCGTCCAGGTTGTCGATTCCGCAATGGGCGCCGTGGGCCCACACCGTCTCGTACTCCGGCCCCTTGGTCAGGTACTCGCCGTTCGCATCAAGATAAACCCGTGAGCAGCGGATCGTGCAGCCGCGGTGGCAGGCGTGGGCAATCAGCCCGCCACGCTCGACGATCACGTCGTGCTGCCGCTCGCCGCTGATCGCCTCGGTGCGATCGAACTGCCCTTGCGAGAAGTTCCGCGTGGGGTACGCCCCGGCCTCGTTGATCACGTTGGCCAGCACGTTGGTGCCGTAGGTGGGCAGGGTTTCCGAGGTGAGCGGGTGGCGCATCAGTGCGGCGTTGAACTTTTTCGCGCCCGCCTTGAACCGGGCCGGATCGGCCGGACGCGGACGCGGGCCGCCGGCGGGATCAACCACGATCACCTTGACGCCCTTGGAACCCATCACGGCGCCCATCCCCCCGCGCCCGCAGTGGCGGGTGGGCCGGCCCTCGATATCGGTCACCGCGATGCTCGCCGCGGCCGAGCGCATCTCGCCCGCCTGACCGATGCTGAGGCAGGCCACCCGCTCGCCGAACTGCTCGAACTGCGCGGCCACGGTGTCGTAGTTGCCGATCATCGTGGGAAGGTTGGCCGGCTCGATCCGCACGCCGTCCTTGGTCACGATCAGCCGTCGCAGTTTGTCGTCGGCCGGCTTGCCCTCCAGGATGATCGCCTGAATATCGAGCGCCGCCAGGGCCAGCGCGGCCATGCCGCCCGAGTTGGCCTCCTTGATCGTGCCGGTCAGGGGGCTTTTGGCGCCGATGGAAAGCCGCCCCGCGCAGGGCGCGCCCGTGCCGGTGAGAATGCCGGGGGCAATCACCAGCTTGTTTTCGGCCGAAAGCGGGTGAGCGTCGGCGGGAACCTCCTCGGCCACGATGGCCGACGTCAGCCCGCGGCCTCCCAGTTCCCGGTAGGCCCGCTTGGGTTCCTCCGTGGAAACGGTCAGCCTGGTCATGTCGACTCGGTAAAGAATAGCCATGGGAAGGTTCCTGTTTCCGCGGCGGGCACGCGAGGATTGGGCAGTCGCACGCTACGGGTAACGTACGGGCCGCCGGGTTCGGCTGTCAAGTCGCCGGTTTCCCCGGCCCGGCGCGTCTGGTAAGCTGGGACCGCCCCGTGGTCCGGTGGTGCCGGCCGGAAAACACCCCGGGGCAAGGCCCGTTTCTCTTTGGGGAAAGCGATTGCCCATGAATCGACACCGTTTGTTCGACCGAGGGATTCTGCTGGGACTGGTGCTGATTCTTTCGCCGGTTGTCGCCGGCGGCCAGCAGCCGGCAACACGGTTCACCGGGCCCTGGGACCTGGACACGTTGAAGCAGGTTCCCCCGGCCCAGTGGGGCGAGCCGGACGGCCTGCTCCGCGAGGTCTACTACCAGGGCGAGCCGCTCGACGGGAAGCCCACCCGGGTGTTTGCCTACTATGCCCGGCCGGAGGAGGGTGACGGTCCGTTTCCGGGCATGGTGCTGGTGCACGGCGGCGGGGGCACGGCCTTTGCCGAGTGGGCCGAGCTTTGGGCCCGGCGGGGATACGCCGCCTTGGCGATGGACCTGGCCGGCCGGGGCCCGGGACGCAAGCGGCTGGCCGACGGCGGCCCCGACCAGGGCCACGAGCAGAAATTCGCCCCTTTCACCGACGAAACCCTCCGGCGGATGTGGACCTATCACGCCGTGGCGGCCGTGGTGCGAGGGCATTCGCTGTTGGCCGCGCGCGATGAAGTCGACGCCCGGCGGATCGGCATCACCGGCATCAGTTGGGGCGGCTACCTGACCTGCATCGTCACCGGCATCGACGATCGGCTGAAGGTTTCCGTGCCGGTCTACGGCTGCGGCCACCTCGACGAGAACAGCGCCTGGCTGAAGATCTTCGACGCCATGCCGGCCGGGCAGCGGCGCCGCTGGATCGAAAACTTCGACCCCTCGCGCTATTTGCCCGGCGTGCGTTGCCCGATCCTGTTTGTCAACGGCAGCAACGATTTTGCCTACCCGCTGGACAGCTACCAGAAGAGCTATCGCCAGGTGCCGGGGCGGGTGGATCTGCGGATCGAGATCGCCATGAAACACAGCCACCCGCACGGCTGGGCGCCGAAAGAGATCGGCCTGTTCGTGGACAGCGTGCTCAAGGGGGGCCTGCCGCTGGTGCGGCTCGACCCGATCCGCATCGAGGGGGGCCGGGCGGAGGCCTCGTTTCAGGCGGCGGTGCCGGTGGCCCAAGGCGCGCTCTCTTACACCAGCGACGGCGGCCCGTGGCAACAGCGCCATTGGCACACGGTGCCGGCGAAGATCGAGGGGAACCGCGTTTCCGCCGCACTGCCGCCGGAGCGGCCGTTGGTGTTTTTTCTCAGTGTCACCGACCAGCGCGACGCGATGGTGACGACCCCGCACGTAGTGCTCGAGTAGGGCCGGCCGTGCCGGCCGAGAATCTCGTGGGGCGTTGGAATTTCAAGTGTTGCCCCCCCGCCGGCCCGGAGGCGGACTTTTCATGCGACCCATCGTCTTGCACATCCTGGGCGTCGGCTGCCAGCGGTGCAACGCCCTGGCCAAGCACGCCCGCCAGGCGGCCGAATCGCTCGGCGTCGAATACGAACTGATCCGGGTGACCGAGATCGAGGAGATTATCGACTTCGGCGTGATGATGACGCCGGCGTTGGCGATCGACGGCGAGCCCAGGATCGTCGGCAAGGTGGCCTCGGTGGAGGAGATTGCCGAAGTGCTGAAGGAATCGTGAGGCGGCGGTGCAAGGTGTCGCCGCGTGGGTTCCCAAGCGGGAGCTTGGGAACCAGGTGTGGGGCGGGAGCTTGGGAACCAGGTGTGGGGCGGGAGCTTGGGAACCAGCCCGTGGGGCGGTTCGTTTTCCGTTGTCGAGGAGGAAACCGCCATGTCGGACGAGGCTTGCTCGGATCGCGCGACGCGGCGAATACAGAAAGAGGTCGCCGATCGGCTGGAGATCGGTTCGATCCGCCGGCACATTTTTCTTTGCTGCGATCAGACCAAGCCGAAATGCTCCGGCAAGGAGCAGTCGCTCGAGTCGTGGGCGTATCTCAAGCGGCGGCTGGACGAACTCGCCTTGACCGGCGCCGGCGGCATCTTTCGCACCAAGGCCAACTGCCTGCGGATTTGTCACGGCGGTCCGGTGGCCCTGGTCTATCCGGAAGGCGCCTGGTACGGCGGCTGCACGCCGCAGGTCCTGGAACGGATCATCCAAGAGCACTTGATCGGTGGTCGGGTGGTCGAGGAGTACCTGATCGAGCGGCATCCGCTGCGGAAGTCATTACAATCAAAGAGGTAAGGGCTTGCGATGTGAGAATCCCCCGAACGCTTCATTCAACGGTATTGCGGCTGGAACCCGTTAGGTTCAACAGTCGGCTGAACCGGTACGGGGCAACCCCGAGGGCACGCAAAGTCCCGTGCGGCGATTGCCTCTCGAAACCGATTGGGTTTGCCGGTGTTTCTAAAGAGAGAAGTTGGCAGCGCTGGGTTCAGCGGCAGCGGCGTAAGGATCGCTGCCTCCCCCCCGGTTCGGTGGCCCGAACAAAAAGTGAACCCTGCCGCCGCGCCCAACGTCTTGAGAAGAGAGCCTGCCTTTTTTGTCCCGCCTTCAAGAACTCCTCCGCATCCGCGAATACCCGGTCGGAGGTCGTGCCATGCCTGTTGCCGCCCACGTGGAAACCCTGGTGGCCGATACGTTTGCCCGACTGGGCGAGCCGCCGGCGGTGTTGCAATCGGTCCCCGTCGTCTCGCAAAGCGGGCGGCATCTGGGCAGGGAATTCGAGTCGGGCCGGGTGCGGGCGATCTGGCTTTTCGATCACGATGTGATCGTCTTCTGCCGCAAAGAGGGCGGCCTGCTGAGAACGGTGGGCGTGCGGGAGGCGCTGGCGGGGCAGGCCGACGTGGCCTGACGGCCGCGGCGAGACAGGCAAGTAGCCGTAGGGCCGGCTGTGCCGGCCGGTTGCCGCATTTCGCAGCGCCCGCCACGTTTCGGCTCCGCACGGCCGGCCCTACGGGGCTATCCGACTGCCTGGCCCAATAGCGCCAGCGCCGCGTCGGCCGTTTCTCGCGCGGCCGTGGGCGTAAACGGCGGCAGGTCGAGAATCTTCGGCACCGTGGTGGCCGCGTATTCGCCCGTGGCATAGGCCGTGGGGTCGGGCAGGTATCCGACCAGGGCGTCGGTATAGCCCACCACCAGCGTGTACTTCGCCGGCGACGCGTGCCGAATCTTCAGCCCATAAAAGCTATAAAGCTCGGCCGGATGAAACAGCAGGGCCAGGCCGCCCAGGTGCAGCACGGAAAGTGGGGCGGCCAGGCTGGTTTGTTTCAAATCCCACTTCGCCGCTCCGCGTGCCCAGTCGGCGGCAAAGGGGGGATCAACCCACGGCCCGCGGGTGCATTTGGCCGGGTCCGCCCGGTAGAGCTCGATCTGTTGGCGAAACTTGGCGATATCCAGGGGGATGTGGATTTGGGTGGTTTGCATGTGCGGTTTTTGCACGTCGACCGGCCGGCTTTGGTCGATTGCTTGACGGAGGGCGGTGTGGACGGCGTCGGCCACTTTCTCCGGCACACCCAGCCAGGGCTTGCCGCTGCCGGGGTTCACGTCGCCGCAATGGCCTTGGAGAAAGGCCGGATCGAGCTTGTTCTCGTGCTGCGTTTTCAGTCGCACCAGGCCCGGCCAGTCTGGTCCGGCGTTGGTGTCGGTGTAGCAGACGGGGTGGGCCGAGAAGTGGTAGCGGAGCAGGTCCGGCTTGCCGTTTTGGCGGCGAAACACCACGGCGTGGAGCATCGTGTCGAGCCAGCGGTGGGCGTCGGTCGCCTGGGCGTCGAACTGCTCGTCCGTCTTCCAGGTGGAGGTCGTGCGGTTGAAGTTTCCTCCCACCACGCGGTGCCGCCCGGCGTAGACCTCGGCGGGGCTCAAGTCGGCCTGGGCCAGGGCAACCGCCTTGACGATCCGTTTTTGCACCTCGGCCTGATACTGCTTGGGGATGCCGCCCCATTGGCGCAGATAGCGGAGCATGGGCATGGAATGGGTGTGGGAAGCGCAGATTCGCACGTTTTCGGCCGCCATGCCCACGGCCTGGGCCACGGCCGCTTGGGTCCGGCGGGCAAAGTCCCGCGAGACGCCGCAGATATCGACGGAGACCACAGCCACGCGGTCGTCGCCTCGTCCCAGCATGAGCGCCCGGGCGGCGGTGGGCTGGCGAATCCCGGTGATCCGGCGTTCCTTGCCCGGAGCCCGGTGGAAGCCGGCCAACTCGATCCCCAACGGCGGGGTCGTGTCGACGGTCCCTTCGCCCACTTCCAAGAGGGAGCTTTTCGGTGCTCCATGGGCCAGCCGCATGGGCAGCGCCCAACCGGCCAGCGCTCCGGCCCGGGCCGCTCGGCCGAGAAACTCGCGACGTGGCAAACGCGGGGTGGTGCGTAAAGGCATCGCTTCGGCTCCTGGTCTGGCGAGGGACGGACGTCGGCGAGGAGGGATCGGGGATGAAGAATCACCCGGAACAGACCCCCACGATATGGGACGAGAGAAGCGATTGTCAACCTTTTCCGTGTTCGGCGCAGGGCCGATGGGGAGAACGCCGAACGTTCCACGGGCGCCGAGACGGGGGTCGAGCCGGCCGGAGCAGGATGGCCGAACGCAAAGAGGTCGATTACCCCCGCGGGCGATCGAGCGGTGGCGGAAACAGTTCGTCCGAGGGGATCGGCGCCGGCAGAGCAGCCGCCGAACTGGGCACCTGGGGCGTGATCGCCGGAACCGGTGGGGCCGGAGTTTCCGGCGGGACCGGAGTCTCCGGCGCGGCCGGCTCCAGCGGGGCGTGTTGGGGCGCTGGGCAAGACTCGCACGCCTCCGGCCAGGCCCGCCAGCAGGTGGGGTAGTAGCCATAGCACGTGGGGTCCACGACGTTCCAACAGCGATCGCCCTGTACCCCGCATGGGCCCCGAGCACCGCCATCCGGCTGCCCCAGGTGTCGGCAGTGCCATCGGGCACACCCGCCGCCAAGCAGCACCGCCGCCAGCAGCAAACAGGCCCCCGTTCTTGCCATTGCTCCGCACATTGTCGGTCGTTTGGATCCCATGCGCCTACCGTTGTTTTCGCCGGCGGTGGTGGGGCAACGTGACGTTATCAGAAAGTACCCGTGCCTCGCGGGTTGCCGCCTCCGCGGAGTACGTTGCCCGAGAACCGCGTTACCGTCTCGGCACCGAGGATGCTGAAGCCCATGATCCGTTCCACCGGGGCAATCAGCTTCGACAACGCCGTATCCAGTGCCACCAGCTTGTCCTCGGCAACAAAAACGCGATCGCCCGGCAGAATCTGATAGTTCGTGTTCGTCGAGGCCAGCGCCGTGATGCCGTCCCAGTCGACTTTGAGAATCTGGCACTGCCCGGGATTTGGGCTTGGCCGGGCAATCCAAATCCGTTTCGACGAGGCCGGCTCCAGGCCGTTGATTTGGGCGACCGCGTCGAGCACGGTCTCGTTGCCGGTGACCGGAAAACGGTACACCCCGTCTCCCAGCCCGGCCCCCTGCGTGACGATGTAATAGACCTTGCTGTTGTAGGCAAACACGCTGACGGCCACCTCGGGCGACTCGAGGAACTGGGCAAGGTGTCGCTCGATGGCGATCTTGGCCTCGTCGAGCGTCAGTCCCACGACCGAGACGCTCCCGTAGTTGCCCAGGGTGACCGTGCCGTCGGGTCCCACCAGGTGCTCGCCGGCAATTTCCTGCAAGCCCGCCACCTCCACCAGCGTCACTGATACCCGGGGACTGGTGAAGAACTGGTTCAAATGCTGCTGAATCGCCGCCTGCGCGTCCTCGACCGAGAGGCCGCCCACACGCACGCTGCCGTAGGGCACTCCCAGGTTGACCACGCCGCCAATCTGCACCGGGTACGTGCCCTGGATCGGCTGTCCCATTTCGGCCAGTCCCACGGTGGCCAGGGGTTCCCGCAGCTTGCCCCGCAAGTGACGCTCAATCGCCTCCTTGGCTTTTTCGATGGTCAGCCCGCTGATCTTGACCGGGCCGTAGGCCACACCCAGGTCGACCACCCCGCTGGGCTGGACCGGGTAGAACCCGTCAATCGGCGCGTCGGCAAACGCACCCGGTACCTGGATCGCCGCCACGTCGCCCGGTTGGAGCAGGTCCAGGGCCGATCGTTCGAGGTTGATTTCCAAGACGTCCAGTGTTCGCAAGAAGTAGGGCTCGCGGGGCACCACGTGCACCGCGTCGATTGCCAGAATGTCTGGCGGTTCGATGGAGTAGGCCGGCAGAACCGTCTTGGAAAGCTCGCGGGGCACCGTTTCGGGCACCACGGCCCCGGGCGGCAATCCGTTTGCATCATGGTGGAGCCGGACGGTCGAACATCCCAGGCTTGCTGCCAGGGCGACTGCCAGCATTCCGACCGTCCATCGGGAGAATAGACTGCCCACGTTTGCCAGTTCTTTCGTGAGAAACGGGTTCACCGGTGCAAAGCGCGCAATGCGTCGAAACCAGAAATGCCGACTCACCGTTACTTATCGTCGAACCGGTACGACCGTATCTACAAAGACTGGAAGGGATTCTTGATCCTTGGGGGGGGGATCGTTTGGTTTCGGCCAGGACTTTTTCGGCTGGGAAAGCTGGGGAGACAGAAGGTGACCGGTGCCACCTGTTGGTCGGCAGCCTCTCCCCAGTACGACCGACCTAACCCCTCCAGTCGGGTTACTTGGAATCTCCGCAATGGGTGCACAAAACGTGCGGGGCGCACCCGGTTGACAAGAGGGGGAACCCTGACTAGGGTGGAGGTCTCATGTTTCCGGCAGTTCTTGCCGGAACGGTTGGCGGAGAATGATGTCGGGCGACATCAGGGCCGACGCGGATGGATGACTCGCGCAGGGACCGGCCGGAAGAGCGGCGAGGAGGGGGCAAGCGAGCGGCGTTGGTCCGTGGATTTCGGGGTGAGAAGCGTTTTCCGCCGATCGCCGGCGGTCTGATGGCGGTGGTCGTGAACTGTTCATGGGCACGGCACGGAGGCTCGCCAATCCGGCAGTTCGATGCGACGCCGGAGAGGGCCGGCGCTCGGCAACGTGGATTCACAGCACCTGGAAAAGCACCCTCGAGGACGCCCATGTCGATCGTCAGTCAGACCCCGAGTCTGCATCCCGATACATTCTTTGACGGCTTGGAACTGGAAGGTATCGACCGCAAGTGGTGGGTTCTCTACACCAAGGCCCGCCAGGAGAAGGCCGTCGCCCGGGAACTGTTCGCCCACGACGTTCCCTTCTACCTGCCACTGGTGAGGAAAACGCTCGTCTACGGAAACCGGCGGGTCCACTCCCGCGTGCCCATCTTTTCAGGGTACGTGTTCCTGCGTGGTTCCGAAGAGGAACGTGTGCAGGCACTGAGAACGAATCGTATCTGCCGGGTTCTGCCGGTAGCCGATCCCCAGCGGCTGCGTGAGGACCTTGAGCAACTTCGACGGCTGATCGAGTCGGGGGCTCCCTTGACGGTGGAAGCACGCCTGGCCAGGGGAGCCCGCGTGCGGATTCGCCGGGGGCCGCTGGCGGGGCTGGAAGGCACGGTGCTGGTCCGCCGAGGAATCACCCGCGTGCTGGTGTGCGTCGATTTCCTCCAGCGGGGCGCGTCGGTGGCCATCGACGACTGTATGCTCGAGCCGCTGGGCTGATACACGACAGCAGATGTGGCGGCCGCCGCGTCCACGGCTGGCGCGCGACGGCTCATCCACCGGCGATCCGCACCCGCCGCCCCTCGACCGAGACCCGGCCCTCGGCAATCAGTTGCAATGCCTGGGGAAACGCCTCCCGCTCCGCCTCGAAGACCCGAGCGGCCAGCGTGTCGGCGGTGTCGTCATCGAGCACGGGCACGGCCTTCTGGAGGATCACCGGGCCGTGATCGTATTGGTTGTCGACGAAGTGGACGGTGCAGCCGCTGAGCTTGACGCCGTATTCGAGTGCCGCCTCGTGGACGCGGTGGCCGTAGAAGCCGTGGCCGCAAAACGCCGGAATCAGCGCGGGATGGATGTTGACCACGCGGTTGACAAACTCGTCCGGCACGTGGAGGAACTTGACGAAGCCGGCCAGCACGACCAGGTCGACGTGGTGGGCGGTGCATTCGGCGAACATTGCCCGGCTGTATTGCTGCCGCGTGGGGTAATCCTTGCGCTCGACAACGCGGATAGGGATGCTGGCCTTTTCGGCGAATTGCAGGCCCCGGGCGGTGCGACTGCTGGCCACCACCAGCTTCACCCGAACGTCAAGCTCTCCGGCGTGGGCGCGGTCGAGAATGTTCTTCAGTGTTCTGCCGGTTCCAGAAATGAACACGGCCAATCCCAGCGGCGAGCTTGCTTCAGCGGTGTTCACGTGCCGAGGTCTCCTTGCTGGTTTGCCTGGTGGACGGAGGGGGGCAAGGCTCCCACGGGTGGCCCCGATAGCTCTGCTAGGCCCTGGTTCCCAAGCTCCAGCTTGGGAACCCGCGGGGTGGCATGGTCACGGGTGGCCCCGATAGCTCTGCTGTCGGGGTGCCGTGAGGCACGGGAGGCGAGGATTGCGGCGTGTCAGACTGCCGCCCACACGGGGAGCGGGGTCAGGAGACCCGCGCCGAACACGTGTCGCCTATCGCCCTGGTTCCCAAGCTCCAGCTTGGGAACCCGCGGGGCGGCATGGTCGCCTATGCCTCTTGCGCCTGCGCACGATGATCCCCTTTCCGCAACATAAACAGATTACGAGCCCACGACTCGCACGTGGAGCGCGACCTCGTGGCCGCCCAACTTCAACTCGGCCGCCT
>CAYZWG010000179.1:0-10634 GCA_964481605.1 uncultured Planctomycetaceae bacterium | reverse complement strand
CCCTCTCCCGGAGGGAGAGGGGACCTCGTGTCGCCATTCTGCAAAAGTCCAGTTCTTCCCTGGAGTTCTCTTTCCGCGAACCCCCCCGTTCGGGTCGGCATCGTCCGGCCACAAGAGCCGGCCGCCGGCAAAGTTTCAGGGCACATTCTTGTCGACCAAGCCAAGAATACTACCCAAAACTGGGAAAATTGCTATACTACCGGGTCTGCGGTGGGGCTGCTCGCCGTGGTCGCGATTTGGATTGGTTGGATACGGAATTCTTTTTTGGGAGGGAGCCCATGGGCACTCGTATTCCTTTGAGCACGGTTGGCGCGCCCGCCAAGGATTGGGGAGCGAAACTGGAAATGAGCACGGCCGAGATCGGTCTCTCGGTGCGAACGACGAACTGTCTGGAGGAACGCGGGGTTTTCACGGTGCAGGACCTGTTGCACTGTACCCGGGACGATTTGCTGGGCATCTCGAACTTTGGTGAGAAAACACTGGAGGAGGTCTATTCGGCCCTGGAAGGGATCGGTTTTCTTCGCCGCTCGAGGGCGCAGGCGGCCCCGTCGACGCGGGCCAGGTAGAAAGGCACGGGTGACTGGCGTTTTGCCTCCATCGACGTTGTATGGGGGCGAGTTTCATCCGCTGGGTTCGTTGTCGTGAGTTGTCTGGGCGGGCAGAGGCCTGCCGGCGTGGAGTTCCTTTTCCATCTTGCAACCATCGTCTTTGTTTCTTGCAACCATCGCCTGTCGCTGCGCCGGGTTTCCGCTGGCTCCAGAAGCGGGACCGGCGCCGTCCGGAAGGGGAAGAGGCGCGGTTCCCGGTTTGCCCGGGCGGGATCGTGGTCCGGGAGATCGGGTTTCGAGACGGATCAGACGTTGCCTTTCGGCGAGGGGTGTCTCCCTTGGCACGCAGGTTTCGGTATTTCGAGAAAAAGCGAGGCAACCGGCGTACCGGTTCGCCGGCCCTGGCAACCTTCGGCGAAGCCGCCTTTTACGGCGTGTTTCTCGTGGGTGGGCTGCTGGGCCTTGGCGTGTTGTTCTTCTCCGTGCTGATGCCGCAATGGAGGACCAACCACGATTTCGTGCGGAATACCTGCACCGTGCTGGACAAACGACTGGGCACCAAGCCGAGCGACGACGGCACCCTCTATCGCCCGGAAGTCCAAATCCGATACCAGGTGGCGGGCAAGGACCACGTGATCTGGACGTACGACATCTGGTCGTTCGACGCCAGCGGCGGATATTCCAGCGGCAAGGAGGAAAACGAGGCGATTCTGGACCAGTTTCGGGTGGGGCAGCGTTACGTCTGCTGGCACGACCCGAGTCGCCCCGGCCGCGCCGTTTTGATCCGCAACGCGCGCTGGTGGTTGTGGTTGTTGTTTCTCCTGCCGATTGCCTTCGTTCTCATCGGCGGCGGCCGGCTGGGCTACGCGCTGCTTTCCCTGGGAAAATCGGCGGAACGCCGCTCGGCACTGGTGCAGAAGGCAAAACAGTTGGAGTTGTTCGAGACCAACGGCAACGGCCGATCTCGATTTCCCGGTGTGCCGTTGGCTGCGGGCATTACCGACAGTCCCGGAACCACGCTCTCCTTTCGGCTGCCGTGCACGTCTTCGACGAGTTGGCGGCTGTTGTCGACCGGGCTGGCTTGCCTGGGGTGGAACGCCGTGGTGGCGGGGTTCGTGGTGGTCGCGGTGCGGGGTTTTCTGGGGGGCCGGCCCGACTGGTTCCTCACCCTCTTCGTCGTTCCTTTCCTGGCCAT
This sequence comes from uncultured Planctomycetaceae bacterium, assembly GCA_964481605.1. Lineage (GTDB taxonomy): Bacteria > Planctomycetota > Planctomycetia > Pirellulales > Thermoguttaceae > CAYZWG01. The sequence continues at coordinate 8,891 of CAYZWG010000179.1, read as the reverse complement.
CGGCATCGGCCTGTTGATCTACTTGCTCAGGCAGATGCTGGTCGCTACCGGTGTCGGTCCCACGTTGCTGGAGATCTCCGACCACCCGCTCCATCCCGGCCGATGCTATCGCCTCTTTCTCTCGCAGACCGGGCGGCTGAAGCTCAGCCGGTTGGAAGTCTTCCTCGTCTGCGACGAGGAAGCCACCTTTCGCCACGGCACCGATACGCGGAAGGAATCGCGGCGGGTCTTCGAGCGCCCCCTGTTGCGGCGGGAAGACTGCCGGCGGGCGCGGGGCGAGCCCTTCCAGGCCGACTGCGAAGTTGTCTTGCCCGAAAACGTGATGCACTCGTTCCAGTCGGGCCATAACGAAGTGAGTTGGAAACTTCTTGTCAAAGGAAACGTGTCAGGATGGCGCAACTACGAACGCTCCTTCCCCGTCATCGTCTGCCCCGCACACCACGGAAACGGCGAGAAATGACCGAACCCCGGGTGATGATTCGCTTCGACGAGAACGGGCGGGTTTACCGCCCGGGCGATACGCTCGCCGGCCAGTACCGGATGGCCGCCGTGGAGCGGGAGGCGATCCGGGCCGTGGAAATCTCCGTGCTCTGGTACACCGACGGCAAAGGCGACGAGGACCTGGGGGTCCACCACTTTCGCCGCCTCTCGGCCGAGCAGGGCGACTGCACCGATCCCCGTCGCCCGGCCCGCTTCGCCGCCACCTTGCCCGCCAGCCCCTTGAGCTATGACGGCCTGATCGTCAAGGTGCGCTGGTGTGTTCGCGTGAGGGTGTTTCTCAAGGCGGGCAAGGAGGTGGTGGGCGAACGGCTGTTTCGCCTGGGGGAGGTTCGCACGGCCAAGGCGGTGCCGGTGTGACCGCTGGAGACGACGGACCGGTTGCCGAGAACCCCTTCTCCGTGCGGCACGTGCGCCCCGGCGCGATCGCCTTCCGTTTTCCCCCCGGCCAAAGCTGCCGGAGTTTGTTGGAGCGGCTGCGGGCCCACGCCTGGTGGGGTCAGATCGTGGGCGCCCACGGGAGCGGAAAATCGGCCCTCTTGGCCACGCTGATCCCGGCCGTGGAAGCCGCCGGGCGGAGGGTCGTGCTGGTCGAGTTGCACGACGGCCAACGTCGTATGCCTCCCGGCTGGGACCGTCGGCTGCCGGCCGCCGGCGACTGCCTGGTTGCCGTCGACGGCTACGAACAACTCCGTGGCTGGAACCGCCGGCGGCTGCGATCGTTCTGCCGGCGGCGAGGTCTCGGCCTGCTCGTGACGACTCACCAGTCGATGGGGTTTGCCGATCTTGCCCGTTGCGCGCCCAGCCTGGAAACCGCCCGGCGACTGGTCGAGCAATTGACCCGCCGGCACCCCACTTCGCTCTCCCACGACCGGTTGGCCGAGAGCTTCCACCGCCACCAGGGCAACCTGCGGGAGGTGCTGTTCGAACTCTACGACATCTGCGAGGAAGCTGACGCGAAATAAGGGCAACCGGGTGGAGGGGGGGTAGCCTGGAGGCCGGATCGTGATCCGGCATGGTGGCTATTGCCGCAACTTCCGATAGAGGGTCTTCCGGTCGAACCCCAGGATTCGCGCGGCCAGCGTCTTGTTGCCGCCGACCGCGTCGAGCACGTGGTTGATGTAGCGCCGCTCGACCTCCTCCATGGGCACGAACTCACCCGGGTCGTCTCCGCCGATGAAGACCTGGGAACGGTGGTAGTGGCGGATTTTTTCCGGCAGGTCCTCCACCGCCAGCTTGTCGTAGCGGGTCAGCGCGACCGCTCGCTCGATCACGTTTCGCAACTCGCGAATGTTGCCCGGCCAGGAATAGGCCAGCAGCTTCTCGGCCACGGCCTGGGAGAGGCCCACCACCTGCTTGCCCGAGCGGGCGGCAAAATGCTCGATGAATTGCTGCGCCAAGAGGAGCGTGTCGGCGCCCCGCGCGCGAAGCGGCGGCAGCTCGACCTGGATCACGTTGATGCGGAAAAACAGGTCCTCGCGAAAATGGCCTTCCTCCACGGCCGACTCCAGGTCGCGGTTGGTGGCGGCGATGATCCGCACGTCGAAGGCCGTTTCCTCTTCGCTTCCCACCGGGCGTACCTTGCCCTCCTCCAGCGCCCGCAGCAGCTTGGGCTGCATCAGCAACGGCATTTCTCCGATCTCGTCCAGCAACAGCGTTCCTCCCTGGGCTTGCTGGAAGAGTCCCTTGCGGGCGGAGCGGGCGTCGGTGAACGCCCCCCGGGCGTGCCCAAACAACTCGCTCTCCAGCAGCGTCTCCGGCAGCGCCGCGCAGTTGACCGCCACGAAGGGCTTGTGGCGGCGGTTGCCGCGGCGGTGGAGCGACCGGGCCACCAGCTCCTTGCCCGTGCCGCTTTCGCCCACCAGCAGGACGGAGGCGTCCGAGGTGGCGATCCGCGCGAGTTGGTCGTAGAGCTTCTGCATCACCGCGCTGGCACCCAGCAGATCGTCGAATCGGGTGGTGCTTTCCAGGGCCTTGCTGAGCACCTTGACCTGCTCTTGCAGTTGGCGATGGGCCACGGCCCGCTGCAAGGTCAACGCCAGCATGTCCATTTCCACCGGCTTGGTGACGAAATCGTAGGCCCCGGCGCGAATCGCGGCGATGGCCGTCTCCATGCTGCCGAAGGCGGTCATCACCACCACCGGAATGTCCGGCCGGTTGGCCACGATCCGCCGGCAGAGCTCGATGCCGTCCATGCCGGGCATCTTCAGATCGGTGAGCACCACGTCGAACTCCTGGGTTTCCAGGGCCCGCAAGGCCTCTTCCGCCGAGGTGTGCCAGCAGACGTCGAATTGGCGAAGACGCAGGTCGGCCTCCAGCAACTCACACATGCTCGGTTCGTCGTCGACGATCAGCAGGCGAGGATTCACGTTCGAGGCTCCCCGGGCAAATAGACGGAGAAACAGCTTCCCTCACCCGGTCGGCTGGCGACTTCAATCCAGCCGCCGTGCTCCCGCACGATGCCGTGGGCGATGGAGAGCCCCAGCCCGGTGCCTTTTCCCACGTCCTTGGTGGTAAAAAACGGCTCGAAGACGTGCCGCAGGTCCTCTGCCGAGATGCCCTCCCCCTGGTCGCGTACGTCAAGGCGGAAATACTCGCCTTCCGCCGCGTCGCAGCCCTCCGGTGGCGTGGCGTGGGCCCAGCGGATGCCGATCCGCACCGTCCCCCCCCGGGGCATGGCCTGGATCGCGTTGACGATCAAGTTGGCCAGCACTTGCCGCATCTGGTCGACGTCGACCGGGGCCACGGCGGCCGGGCTATCCTCGTCCAGCGACAACGTCACCTGCTGTTTCTCCGCCAGCGGCGCCAGGAGTTGGTTGGTTTCGCGGGCCAGTCGGACCAGATCGACCGGGGCCCGGCGGGGCGTGCCTCGCCGGGCAAAGTCGAGAAGCTGCCGAATGATGCCCGCCATCTTCTCGCTCTCCGCCTTGATCGTGCCGGCGCTCTGCACCAACTCTTCCGCCGACAGCTTGCCCGAGGCGATCAGCCCGGCCCGACCGGAAACCACGTTCAGCGGGGTTCCCAACTCGTGGGCGATGCCCGAGGCCAGCCGCCCCACGGTCTTCAAGCGGTCGGCGTGGCGAAGCTGCTCCAGGGCCGCGATGCGAGCGGCCGTCTCCCGGTCGACCCGGGTCTGCGAGCGGGCAAGCTGATCGCACATCCGGTTGAGGCTCTCGGCCAATTCCGACAGTTCATCGTGCGTGCGCAGATGAATCGCTCCGCCCAGGTCGCCGGAGCCGATCCGCCGCGTCTTGGCGATCAGGGCTTCCAGCGGGCGTCCCACGAAGCGGACTCCCAGCACGCCGGTAATCAACCCCGTCACCAGCACGAGTGAAACCGTCAACAGGAGGGTGCGCCGGATCAGGTCGCGCTTCTTCTGCTCCAGTTCGACCATCGGTCGCGAAAACTCCAGCCCACCCCGCCGCTGGGCGTCCACCGCCACCGGCCAATAGCTGTGCAGGTAGGACCCGCTGCCGATCGCCTGGACCGGAATCGGCGCCTGCTGCTGGAGCAGGATCGCCGTCAGTTGCTCCGGCGGGATGGCGGGGCAATCGGGACTGCCGGGCCGGGCATCGAACCAGACCCAGCGGATTCGCATCGTCTGGCGGCTCTGGCCGGCTTGGCCAAGAAAGTCCGACACGCCCCGCGAACCGGCTTCCCGCCAGACCTCCACCACCGGCTCCTCCAGGGCCGCACCGATCCGCCTCGCGTCGGCCCGGGCCTGTTCCTCGAAAACGCGTGTTTCCCGCACCACGGCCAGGTATCCGTGGATGGCGGTCACCGCCACCACCCCCAGCATCAGGGCCGAGACCAGTTTCAAGGTGAGTTTCATCTGTCTGCCTCCCTCACGGGATCGGCCTTTCCGGCGGGATCGCGCGGGGCATTATGCCACGGTGTGGCGTTCCGGGGCGCGTCGAAAACGGCCGAACAATAAGTTTCCGCCTTTCGCCCCGCGCCATGCCGGGACGGGCGGGAAATAAGGAACATGCTATTTCACTCCATCCTGCCGCCGATTTGCCGTAGGGCCGGCTGTGCCGGCCGGTTGCCGCCCTTCGCAGCGCCGGCCACGTTTCGGCTCCGCACAGCCGGCCCTACGGGACTGTCGCCGGGGCGGGACCGTGCGAAAGTTTTTCCCCGGAACCCGGGCTGATCCGGCACGAATCGAGCCCTCCCCCGAGAGAATTCGTCTGCAAATTCCTCGCCAATCCGAACCCGATCTTGGCACGCCATGTGCATTATCCCTCCCGTGGTGCCCGGCGACAATCGCCCGGCATGGCGGCAGCAGTCAGCGAAGCGGCACGGGCCGCGGGCATGTTTTGCGTCTGGTGCATTGGCCACGCAGACGCCAATCCGCTCTGCCGTCGAATGGCTGCCCGGGAGGGTCCCAGGCGGCGCCGGCCGGTATATCCGCGTAGAGGAAAGGAGAACGTGATGAGTTGGACGAACCATTTTCGCTGGAAGTATCGGTGGCTGGCGCTGGCCTTGGCGCCGGTGCTGGTGGTGGCCGTGGCGGCGGCGGCGTTGCCGACGCATTCCAAGGAGGCCACCAGTCCCGACCGCAGCGTGGCCACCAGCTACGCGAGAAGTCTTTCCCATGCTTTTCGCCAGGCGGCCAAGGAGGTGCAGCCGTCGGTCGTGTTGATCAAGGCCGATCCGGCCGTACCGGTCCAATGGAAGGGGCGGGAAAAATCGCCCCAGGGCCCGACCATCGAGAGGTGGTTCGGCGAAGTGCCCTTCGGAACGCCCTTTGGCGAAATCCCCGAGTTGAAGCGGTTCTTTGAGCAAATGCCCGACACGCCCCATCGGGGCGAAAGCGGAATTGGCTCGGGCCTGATCATCGACGCTTCGGGGATCATTCTCACCAACAACCACGTGGTCGAGGGGCGCAACGACATCACCGTGCGGCTCCACGACGGACGCGAGTTCAAGGCGGTGGAGGTCAAATCCGACCCCAACACGGACCTGGCCGTGATCCGCATCAAGGGCGCCAAGCACCTCAAGGCGGCCAAACTGGGCGATAGCGACCAGGTGGAGATCGGCGATTGGGTGCTGGCCCTGGGCCATCCCTTCGGCCTGGAAGACACGGTCACCTCGGGCATCATCAGCGCCAAGGGACGTGGCATCGGAATGCCTTCGCGGGCAAGTTTCCTGCAAACGGACGCGGCCATCAACCCCGGCAATAGCGGCGGCCCGCTGGTCAACCTGGATGGCGAGGTGATCGGAATCAACACCGCCATCTCCACCAGTTCCGGCGGCAACCAGGGCGTGGGCTTCGCCGTTCCGGTCAACCTGGTCAAGTGGGTCAGCCAGCAACTAATCAAGAACGGCAGCGTTCACCGGGCCCAGTTGGGTGTGATGATCCAGCCGCTGACGCCCGAATTGGCCGACCAGTTCGGCATCGACGCGAGCAAGGGGGTGCTGGTGGCCGACGTGATGGCCGACACCCCGGCGGCCAAGGCGGGACTCAAGCCGGGCGACGTGATCGTCGACTACGACGGCCATGCCGTTTCCAGCCCCCGCGAGCTTCAGTCCGTGGTGGAACGATCCAAGGTCAATGCCAAACACGAACTGGGGGTCCTCCGCAACGGCAAGCGGCAGACACTCAAGGTCGTTCCCCGCGAGCAACCGGCCGATGCCGAGCAAATGGGGCAAACCGCGCCGGGCTCGAACAACCAAGCGCCTTCCCGCCTGGAAAAACTCGGCCTGGAGGTGGAAACCCTGACCTCCGAGGTTGCCCAACACCTCCATGTCAAGGCGGACCACGGCGTGGTGATCACCGACATCCAACCGGGTGGCCTGGCCGATCGTGCCGGCCTTGCCGCGGGCATGGTGATCGTGGAGGCGAATCGCAAGCCGGTCAAGTCGGTGGACGAGTTCCGCAAGGTGCTGGCCGACGCCGGTGAAGGCAGCGTGCTGCTGTTGGTCCGCAGCGAGAACGGTTCCCGCTTTGTGGTGCTTCACCCGGAGGCGTGACCACCTGCCCTCCACGCTCTTCGCAACGGAGCAAGAGGCGATCTGTGAGAACTCGAAGGCCTCCGCCGTGTCATGCCCCAGACGGCGCGTCCCGCGAACCGCCGCCCGACACGCGGAGGTTCTTCGAGTTCGATTTGCCGCGCCACCACGGACGCGGATGAATAAGGACCCGTTTCCCGATTCCCCTCGGCGGCATGCCGGGGGGAATCGTTTTGGGAACAAGCTCGCTCTTGCCGCGTAAAGATGTTGGGGCGGCAGCCCACTGCGGCAAACATCTTCAAGGGCTGCTGAACCCTCCCGGGCTGGTGGTTCTTCCTCGCTTACGCTTCGGGTTACGATGGCCGCCACCGACCGTGCCACCGGAACCGACCGCGCCGCGGGGCAAATCGTGACCTAGACTTTTCTTGTTTGCCGTGTTCTGCCCCGTGTCGTCAGGCTTCACAACGCCCGGCGCCCGGCCGGAATAATCCGCATAATCCGTAGATTCTGACCGGATGGTAACGGCATACGAGCCGGAGAATCCGCCTCGGGGCGCACCTGGGCGGGAAAACTTGTTGACAAATCGACCGTTCTCGATTCTGTTGAACTTGATTGATGCTTGCACGGCCAGTGCTCGCGGAGCTTCCCGGGGAAGCCCGGGTTTTTCGGATGCGGCCCGAACACCACGCGGATTGGCCATGCAACGATCGACAGCCTCCTCTTGTCAAAACGCGGAGTCAAGAAAATGTCCGGATCAGTTTTTCGCGGTATCGTTGCGGCGGCGGCCATCACGGTGATCTCGTGCCTGACGCCCTCGTCGAGCCGGGCCTGCGGGTTTGGGTTTGGCAACGGCTCGAGCGGCAGTTCCAGCCCCACCACCTTCGCCCCGCCCTACTCGGCCCAGCGGGTGACCTATTTGCCGGTGGCGAATCCGAGCAACCTCTGCGCCGCACCGGCGGTCAACTACGTTCCCCAGGTGCGATACCGCTGGACCTTCAAACGCGTCCAGCGCACGAGCTATCGACCGGTCGCCAGTTGCGATCCCTGCACGGGCTCTCCCACCACGGTGTTTCGCCCGGTGACCACGAAGTCGCTGCTGCCCTGGTTCCGCCGCGAGGCCTACACCACCTACCAGCCGGTACCCGTGGCGAGCTTCGCCCCGCTGACGTACAATCCGAGCGCCACGACGTGCAACCCTTGCGCGACGACGTGCGATTCCTGCGGCGGTACGGCGATCGGCGGATTGGCGGGCAGTTCGGGCTGCTCCAGTTGCGCGGGCGGCTCCAGCAGCACGATCATCACGGACCCGGGCTACTCGACCGGTTCGGGGCGAACATTCGCGCCCACGCCGGACAGCGGCACCACGTATCCCGGCCCGTCGTCCGGCGCCCAGCCCGACGTACGGCTGAAGCCCAAGCCCGACGCGGAGACCAGCCAGCCGCATGCCGACCAGACGCCGCGACTGATCAGCCCCACCGGCCGCACGGCCATGCTGCCGGTCCGCCCGGTGATTCACTACGAGCCGATCACCGTGCCAGCCGGATTCCACCGCTCGTCGCCGGCCCGCCGCATCGACACGGGCGGCTGGCGTGCCGCGGCCGATTGATCGTCCGGCAACCGCCAATTTGCTGTGAGAAACTCCACGGGAGCCGGTCACCGGCTCCCGTTTCCCTTTGCGCTTCCGGTCCCACTCGCTGCCTCGACGGCGGTCGAGGATTCTTCGGGAACGTGCCGGTTTGGGGCCGCCCGGTTTGCGTGGGCCGTCGGGCCGCGATATCCTGGGGGTTCTGTAAAGATTCCCACCTTGCCGGACGGCTGCCGATGCTCGATGCCGGCGGGCGGGAATGGTACCGTGGTCAAGAAACCGCCGGGAGACTGACGTGAAACAAGTGAATCGACGCGAAATGCTGGCCGGTGGCGCGGCGTTGGCTGCTTCGGCCTATTTGGGCGAACAGGCACGCGGAGGGGACGTGGCGGCGGGCCAGTTGCCCTCGGGGGCCGTGATCATCCTGGCCCAACTGAAGGCCAAGGAGGGGCAGCAGAAGGCCGTCCGCGAAGCACTGGTCGAGATGGTGGCTCCCACCCGCCGCGAGCAGGGCTGCCTCTGCTACAACCTGCACGTCTCGGAGAAGGATTCGGCGCAATTCATGTTCTACGAGCAATGGGCCAGCGGCGAGGCCCTGAAAACGCACGGCCAGTCCGAGCACATGAAGCGAATGCAGGAGAAGATCAAGGGCCGGCTCGATAAGGGAAGCGGTACCCGGTTCAAAATGCTGGCGTAGCCAGCGTTCGGCGCGGGTCTCCCACCGTTCGGCGCGGGTGGCCCAGGTTCTTGAACCTGGGTCGGCGGCAGCCGGCAAGAGGTCAGGCCAGCGGGTGGCAACGTTCAGGCTGCCGCTCGGCGCGGGTCTCCCGACCCCGCCTTCGATGGGTGGAGTGAT
>CAYZWG010000178.1:0-10694 GCA_964481605.1 uncultured Planctomycetaceae bacterium | reverse complement strand
TTGCGAAAGCGTGAAGCATCCGCCCGACTATACCGGCGGTGGGTCCCAGCGTCAACCCAACCGGGGGGAAAGACACGCTTGGACCCGGCAAGAACCCACCCTCGTTCCCAAGCTCCGGCTTGGGAACGTAAAGCCTGTAGGCCGGGTCGCGACCCGGCTGCGGTGGAACGACCGTTCGGCTGGCGCGCGATACCCTGCCCGATCCATGCCGGGTCGCGACCCGGCATGGCAGAACGATCGTAATGCGCATGAGCTTCCAGCCGCAACGCAACGTGTCACTCGGACAGCATTTATGCCCACGGGTGGCGACCACCGGACGGAACGTCATTCGGCACCCGTGGCCACTTTATCTCTCAGGCGATGCTTGGCCGGGGGGTGCTTCAGTGTTGTTCAGCATTTCCCTGCCCCGACAACAGACCGAAAGGCGACTGCCCGAGGCCGTCTAAACGATTGGCGTGTGGCGACTTGGGCGTTAGAATCGCCCGCATCGCGAAGAATGTTATTGGGCAGGGGCGCGCCCCGTTGTCAAGCTGCGGCGGCCGAGTAAAGTAGTCGTTATCTCGCAAAGTCACCTGTTCCATACGAGCACAGCGTAGAGTGGAAGGACCGCATAAATGAGCCGATGGAAGCGAACTGACCGAACTCCCAAGCCGCTAGGCCAGAAACTGAGCGACCTCGACGATCATCAGTTCCTTCTGCGTAGATCACTGCATGATCTCCCGAAGGAGCCTGCAAACCTGAAAGCACTGGCAGCGGAGTTGAGAACACTAGTTTGTCGTTCGAGCGGCGTTGATGGATTGCTATGGCGGCTTTGTGATGAACTGAGCGTATCAGACCAGATTAAGCTGTTTGCACCGCTCCGCGTCGATCGCGATCATCCACTCGCCAACGGTATGAATTTTGCTTTTTTCCCTGTGCTACGCGAAGAGGAACTCAGAGGTCTGCCAGATGCTGAAGCGGAACTCCTAAGCCTGCGCGAAGTATTCGAGCAACGCGAGGCCGTTTACCTACCAACTGTACAGGAAAAAGTTCTCACGCATCAGTCCTTGATGAAAGCCGTTGCGCAGCAAGTCGGCTCTGCACACGAGGACGAAGGCATTGATCCAGACCTTGCCCGTCTGTCGCGCGTATCCTTTGCTGGACAGCGTGGATACTCTCACATCCTCAAGCAGGATGCTGAGTTTTCACTTCAAGTCGGCGAACGAGTCTTAGACACTGCGGAGACCAAGGGGCTTCACCAAAGAACGTACCGCAAACGTGACAATGGAGAGTCTTGTGGAGACCTGACTTTAATCGCTAGATTGGCCCGCCGCGAACTGATCGCGGGCGAACTCAACATTCTCCGCTTCCGATCGCACATCAGCGAAGTTGATGTGTCGCTAAAGCTGCGCCCACAGACCGTTGAGTTTGAGGTTATGAAGCGAGGACACCACGTGTGCACGCTGAACGGAGACCACCCTGTGGGTTGGGGGCCGGAGAATGACGCGAGTTTCGCATTCTGCTATTCAACCGCCGAGCGCAAAGCACGCATTATGCTTAATGGAATCCCATTGCCTTCGGTGGACTGCAATGCAGGGTGGATAAGCGCTGGAGAGTTTTCACCACCAGTCATCCAAACCTGTGCTGAATCGCCTGTCATGCTCGGCCCCATACTAGCTTATGGACGACATGTTTTACCGGATGAGTGTCAACAGTTATTGGGGTTTTCAAGGGACCTTAGGGAGATGCTCGAAAGAAAGCCGTCTCCACCGGATTCGCCCTTTCCCGACTAAGGCGGTATCGCGACAGTTCTAACTGGAGTTTTGCAAATCGTGAATTGGCCTTGTGAAAATGGGGGATTTGGCGTCCAATTTCGGTGGTTTGAGGTGGCCTTCGCAATGAGGGAGGGTATGCGTCATGCCCGGGATCACCTCATTTCCCTTTGTTGTTCGCCATGCCTGACTCCTTTCTCGCTCCAGCTTCTAGCTCCCAGCGGCATGGCTCAGCCTGTAGGCCGGGTCGCGACCCGGCCTACAGACTATCGGGCCACTCGCAGGGCCATCTCTGGAGCGTGGTGAAATCGGATCGGCGAACGATCGGAAGGGGGATGCAGGTGCGAGTTGAGCGGATCGAAGCCTTTGGCTCCTGCTATCGCTGGGGAGGCTACTTCAAGTTCCTGGAGGGTAGCCCGGGACATACCGTGGTCTTTGTCAAGGCGACCGGCGACGACGGGCGGGTGGGCTGGGGCCAGAGCCTGCCGGTGCCCCGCTGGAGTTACGAAACCCCGGAAACCGTGCTCGCGGCGATCCGGAAGTATTTGGCGCCCGCCGTGGTGGGCATCGATCCGCTCCAGCCGGAAGCCGCCGCGGGGGCGATGGATCGGGCGCTGGCGCCCGGTTTCACCACGGGGATGCCGCTGGCCAGGGCGGGCATCGACATCGCCTTGCACGACCTGGCCGGCAAGGCGACCGGCCGATCGCTGGCCGAACTGTGGGGCAAGCCGTCGGGCGGAAACGTGCCGCTGAGCTGGACCATCAACGTCCGGTCGCTCGACGACGTCGACGCCGAAGTGACGGCGGGCCTGCGGCGGGGCTATCGTAGCTTCAATATCAAGATCGCGCCCGACCCGTGGTTCGACCTGGAGGTGGTGCGACGGGTGCGGCGGCTGTCGCCGGCGGGATTCCTGTGGGCCGACGCCAACGGCGGCTACGACCTGGAGACGGCGTTGGGGGTGGCCCCCAAGCTGGCCGATGCCGGCGTCGAGGTGCTCGAATCTCCACTGCGCCCCAACCGGATTGGCGACTACCAGAGGCTGCGGCGCCAGGGGGCGGTGCCGATCGCCATGGACGAGGGCGTGATCTCGCCGGTCGAAGCGGAAGAGTTTATCCGGCTGGGGATGGTCGACGGCCTGACGATCAAGGTATCGCGGGCCGGGGGACTGCTCTCGGCGCGGCGGCAAATCGAGTTGGCACTCGACGCGGGTCTCTTCTGGCTGGGTAGCGGGCTGACCGATCCCGATCTCTCGCTGGCGGCGTCGCTGGCGCTGTTCGCAGCCTACGGGCTGGACAAACCGGCGGCGCTGAACGGCCCGCAATACCTCCAGGAGACGGTGCTGAAGCCGCCGCTGGAGATCGTCGACGGGGTGGCCGAGATACCCCGCGGCCCGGGCTTGGGAGTCGAGGTCGAGGAGGGCCAACTGGCCCAGCTCTGTCGGCGCTGGACGGACCGGGAATAGGCGGGACGCGGCCCGGACGCGAAATATCCCTAGTCCATCGACGGCCTGCCCGGGGACCCGATTTTCGCCCGCTGGTCGACGAGGAGTTGTCTCAAACCCGTTGACACGTTCCGCAGCATGGCTAAGAGGCCGTGGTCAACCAGATTTTGCCGAGAGCCCAAGCATCAACCGCAAGCCGGAGGAGGACTATTGCGAGTGTAGCGACACTGCTGGGTCGAACAACCACGCGACACAAGACACGCCGGTTTAGTATGAAGAAGACCGCCAACGGACTCAGTATCAGCAGCAGAAACATGCTCTTGAGGACGCAAGCAGAGATGATGCTACCTTGAAAGCAGAGGACCCACAACATATCGAACTCCAGAGGGGACAGTTCCAATGCGATTGCAGTCCACAAGGATACTTCCGCCAACCAAGGACGGACCGGCGTCACCTCCCTTGATCTTCGCCAGGGGTAAGAACTGTAGCGAAAAGGCAGACGGAATCGGTCTTTCAACATCGCCCCTTCCTGCCGTCCTTTACTCCTCGTATGAGGACCAGTAGCGGCAGAGCGCAACCTGGACCTCCGCGCCTGCGCGGACGCCGATATCCACGACGCCCGACGGCGACCATGGGATCAAGTACGGCCCATCGCCGAATCCAATATTAACGCAAACACCGCCGATAGCAACGCCGGAGAGTTCAAGAAACCATCCGTCGTACGTATCTGCCTGGCTCTCGTTCCCAAGCTCCGGCTTGGGAACGCACTGGATCGCGGATCCATGCCGGCTCGCCACCCAGCCCACAGACTTGGCACCAATTGCGCATGCCCAGCCGGAGCTTCGTCACGAGTAGGTTGAGGCGACAACCCGGCCTACCGGCTAAATCTTCTCGGGCAGTTGATAGGGCCTTCGCCGCGGCCGGTCGAGGTAGGTGTTGGCCTCTTCGTCGTCGGGGAAGCGTTCCGCCTGGGGGTCCCACCGCAGCCGGCGGCCCAGCCAGCGGGCGATGTTGGCCAGGTGGCAGACGCTGGCCGAGCGGTGGCCGATCTCCACGTCGGCAATCGGCCGCTGCCGCGAGTTGATGCACTCGAACCAGTTGTGCATGTGGTTGTCGCTTTGGGCGAGGCGGATTTCGCCCTCGCCGATCGGCGCCTCGGCCAACTCGGGCGGATCGCAGGTGAACTTGCCCCGGTCGATGGTGATTTTGCCCTTTGGGCCGAGAAAGATGGCCCCCCCGCCGGGCCCCTCGCCGAATCGCATCAGGGTGCCGTCGGCATAGCGGAAGTGGACGATCGGCTGCCGGCAGAGCTGGTTGCCGCGATCCCGCGATTCCGGCCGGGAGTAGGTGGGCGGGTCGAACTTGGGGCCTTCGGTCCAAACCTCGACCGGTCCCGAATCGTCCATCCCCAGGGCCCACTGCACCTGGTCCAGGCCGTGCGCGCCCCAGCCGGTCACCTCGCCCCCGGAGTAAGGCCGAAAGGAAATCCAGCCCGGGTTGGCACGCGGCGTGAAAAGGTCCTGGTGGAACGGCACCGGCTGCGTCGGCCCGCACCACATGTCCCAGTCGAGGCCCGGGGGCAACGGCTGCCCCGGCAGCCCACACTCCCAGGGGCTGGGGTAGTTCGAGGCGATCACCGTGTGAATCTTGCCGATGCGGCCGTTGCGGACTAGCTCGCAGCCCCGCCGATTGGCGGCCATCGAACGCTGCTGGCTTCCCGTCTGAAATACCCTCTGGTACTTTCGCACCGCCTCGACCATCAGCCGGCCCTCGCGGATGGTGAGCGTCATCGGCTTTTCGCCGTAGATATCCTTGCCGGCCTGGCAGGCGTGGATGCAGGCCAGGGCCCGCCAGTGGTCGGGCGTGGCCACGATCACGGCCTCCACGTCCGCCTGGTCCAGCAGCTTGCGATAGTCCTGGTAGGCGCGGCCGTGGTGTTGCCCGGCGATCTCCTCCGCGCGGGGCAGGTAGACGTCGGCCACGGCGACGATTTGTCCCTGGGGGGGTAGATTCATCAGTTGCCGAGCCCGCCGGCCCATGCCGATGTAGCCGATGCCCACGCGGTCGTTCGCCCCCGGCCGGCCGGCCGAGGCCAACACGCCGGAGGGAATCCACCACGGCGCGGCCACGGCCAGGGCAGCGGCGGCGGACTGCTTGAGAAAACGGCGTCGACCGAGGCGGCTTGTCTTTTTCACCGGCGAACCTCCTTCCAGGGCGAAACGGGGTAGTGTTCGTACGCCGCCATTATGATCCCCGCGGAGGCCGGAGGAAACCCTGCCCGCGGGATCGGGCCTTCCGCCGCATCGAGCCGCCCGCTTGTCGAGATCAGCCGTAGGCCCGATCGCGATCGGGCAATATGCTTGTCACCACCAACCAACGCAAACCGACCAACCCACATGCTCAACGCCGGATCGCGACCCGGCCTACCGGCTACGCGCATTTTCGCGGTTATGAAATGGCGTCGTTGGCAGATGGACCCACATGGCCGCGGCCAGCAGGGCCAGCCAGGCGAGGCCGCTCGTCCATAGGCCGGCTGCCAGAATGACCGGGCGATAGGAAAACGTCAACCGGTGGCTGCCCGCCCCCAGCCAGACGCCCCGCATCACCCGGTCGGTGCGAAAGATTCTCGCCCGGCTGGCCTGCCCCCGGGCGTCGATCGCCTGGGCACGCCAGCCGGGATCGAATTGATCGGCCAGCACGACCAGGCCGGGCCGGCTCAGCACGACCTCGATCTCCACCCGCGCCGGCTCGTAGCGGGTGATGCGGCAGACCTCGGGGGGAAGAGGGGTCGGGAGTCTTTTTTGTGAAGCACCCTGCGGGCCGTTCCGGAAAAAGACTCCCGACCCCTTTTTTTCCACCACCGCGGTGCGGCGGAGGTCGCGGGGGACGCCGCCGGGCTCGAACACCTGCCGGGTGCGCCGGAGCATGGCCCTGGGGTCGCACGTCTCCAGCGGCGGCAGCACCTCGACCTGGTGCACGATCCACGCCCGGGGAAACCACGCCGCGGCTCGCCAGAGCGAGACATCCTCGGGCCACGGGGCCGGTGCGGCGGGCTCGGCCGTCGGAGGCCCCGCCGAATCCATGCGTGTGCCTCGCGGCAACTGCTCGTTCCCGCGAAGGATGGCATATTGCACGCCGATGGGAGAAAGAGGGGCCAGGACTCTTTCTTGCGAAGCACCCTGCGGGCCGTTCCGGAAAGAGACTCCCGACTCCTTTTTCCCCTTGATGTACCAAAGATACGCCTGGTAGTCGGACGGCAACATCGTGCCGTGAACCTCCACCACGGCGATCCCGGGACGGAGGTTGTACTTGGGCCAAAGCGTGTCGCGGTCCCATTGCATCGCCTCCAGCAGCCGGCCCTGGGAACCGGTCCGCCGCCACGACGGGGGCAGCCAGAGAGGGCGACGATAGACCCGCGAGGGCACGTTGCCGTCGGCGCCGGCCCGGTCGCGCTCGATCCGAGCGGCCAGTTGCCGGGGTGCCCGCCATGCCCGGGCCGGTCCGCAAACGACCATCCAGCCGTTGGCCACGCCCAGGTCGACGGCCACCAGCAGCAGGGCCACGGTGGGAGCCCAGCGGCAGCGGCGGACCGTTTCGGCCAGCAACCATCGGTAGGCGAAGCAGAGAAGGGTCGTTTGGGCCATCGCCCGGGTCAGGTCGGCCAGCGACCCGGCCGCGTCGAACGGTCCGAACAGGCCGTCGGGCTCCACGCCGGCCAGCCAACCGCCCCACCAGGGCCGGATCGCCAGTGCGGCCAGCAGACCCACCAGGCTGAGGCCGCCCAGTCCCGCCAGGCCGCTTCGCAGCCGAGGGCTCCCCTCGCCGAACGCGCGGTCCCAGCCGGCGGCCGCCAACATGCTCAGGCAGAGCGAGACCACGGTCAGCCACTTGGCCGGATAGCGGAAGTCGATGTAGCCGGGCAGCACCAGCGTCAACAGCCAGTAGAGTCCACCGACGGGCGGGCCCAGCGGCAGCCCGGCACGATCGGCCCCGGCGGCGGCCCAAATCTCGTGGACGATCCAGCCCGGGCCGTACCATCCCAGCGCGGCGACGAGGCTGAGAATCAAGGCCCAGGAGAGCCAGCCGATTCGCGTCGGGCCATGCCGCGGGCGCATCGCCCCCACGGCCAGCACCAGCGGCAACAGGCCCATGTAGAGCGAAGGCACCCAGACGCGGCCCTCGGCCGGAATGCAGTCGAACCAGCGGCGGTGCAGCGGAAACTGCCGCCCGGCCACGTTCGGCCAGACCAACTCGGCCAGCCGCCACGGCCCCACGCTGAACTGGTAGACGTGGGCGTGGTGCAGGGCCGGGTCCATCCGCCGGCAGAGAAGGCCGTCGGCCCAAGTCGCGGCGCGACCCGGCGGCCCGGCCGGTTCGGCGGCTGGGCGGCCCAGGTGGCGGGGAATCTCCCAGAGCGTGCGGGCGTGGGTCGCCAGCGCACGAGTGCTGCGGGGCGTGAACTCCAGCGACGGCAGGATTTGCACCGCCGCCAGAGCGAATCCGGTCGCGGCCGCCGCGGCCAACAGCACGGGCCGCCGGCGGAGTATCCCACCGGGCCGAGGATCGGCGTCCTCGGGCGACTCCGAGGGTTGTCGTTTCCGGCGGCGTTCAGCCCGGCCGAGCCAAAGGGCGTACATCGCCGCCAGCAGGCCGGCGTGGTAGGCCGTCTGGGGATCGCCGCCGAGGGTCATCAGGGCCAAACAGACCCCCAGCGCGACCGCCGCGCGAATCGACCGCCGGCGGAGCATTCGATCGGCCGCCAACACCGCCCAGGGCAGCCACGCCGCACCGACCAGAAAGACGACGTTGCAATACTGGTACAACACGCTGCCGCCGAAACCGTAAGAGAGCGCCGCGGCGGCAGCCGCCGGCGTGCCGGCGTGCCAGTGTCGCCCCAGCCGGTAAGCACCCCAGCAGGCCAGGGCCAAGTGGCCCAACACGTAGAGCTTATAGGCCCGGGCGAAGCCGATCGGCAAGGCGAGAACGAGCGTGGGCGGATAGAAGAGGCTACTGGTGGGGTTGGCCGCCAGCGGCATCCCCAGGTTTTCGCAGGGGTTCCAGAGCGGCGCGTGCCCGGCGGCCCACTGGGCGGAGGTGAACTCGAAGAGGGGATAGTAATAGTGGGCCGCGTCGCGAAAGACAAACACCTGGTCGCGAAAAATCGCGGCGGAAAAGACCCACGCGAACAGCCCGACCACCACGGCCAAGGCCGACAGACCGGCGGCGAAATGCGGGTTGCGAAGGCGGGACAACGGCGGCAGGTCTCGCGAGAAGGTTCGAGCGGAAAGGTCGCCTGAAACGGCCCAGCCACCCCATCCTAGATCACCGCCGCCGGCCGTTCAAGCGGGACGCGGCGAATGCAGAAGCTGGTTTGCCGCGCAGGGACTACGCAGTTCGATGCGCACCAGGTGTGGGGAGAGAACCCACGGGGAAAGACGGGCTACTTCGCGCGGCGGGCCACTCGCAGCCGCGCTCGGGCCTGGGTCTCGGCGCGCTGGCGAGCGGCCATCAGCTCGGGCGAGTTGGCAGGTCGCGCCCGGGCCGCCTGGAGGTCCTCGCGGGCGGCCGTCTCGTCGAGTTCGCCGGCGGGCAAGGCTCGGCCGGTGAGCACGGAAACGACGCCCGCCAGTACCTCCACGAATCCCCCTTCGACGTAGTAGCGGTCGACCCCGTCGCCGCGGTCCAGGCGCATTTCGCCGTAGCCCAGCCGCCCGATCATGGGGCTGTGTCCCGGGGCGATGCCGATTTCGCCGTCATAAAGCGGCAGCGCCACGAACCGCGTGGGCTCCTCCAGCACGGTTCGCTCCGGTGTGACCACGATGCACTTGAGTTCGGTCATGTTGCCATCCGGTTCCGCTGGTTCTGCCGGCCGGCAGAGCCAGCCCTACGGTCGATTCCGGCCGGTGGAGCCGGCCCTACGGCTGTTTTGCTTCTGCTTCCGCTTCCGCTTCCATCGTCTTGGCCTGCTCTTCCGCCTGCTCGATCGCGCCCACGTACATGAAGGCCTGCTCGGGCAGGTGGTCCCACTTGCCGTCGGCGATTTCCTCGAAGCTGCGGATCGTCTCCTCCAACGGGGTGACCTCGCCGGGCCGGCCGGTGAACGTCTCGGCCACGATGAACGGCTGCGAAAGAAACCGCTCCATCCGCCGTGCCCGGTGGACCACCAGCTTATCCTCCTCCGACAACTCATCGACACCCAGGATGGCAATGATGTCCTGCAATTCGCGGTAGCGCTGAAGCGTCATCTGCACCCGCCGGGCACAGGCGTAATGCCGGTCGCCCACATATTGCGGGTCGAGCAAGCGGCTGGAGGACGCCAGTGGATCGACGGCCGGGTAAATCCCCTTTTCGCTGATGGCGCGTTCCAGGTAGAGGAAGGCGTCGAGTTGGCCGAAGGCGGCGGCCGGGGCCGGATCGGTGGGGTCGTCGGCGGGAACGTAGACCGCCTGGACCGAGGTGATTGCCCCTTTCGTCGTGGAGGCGATCCGCTCCTGCAGCGCGCCCATCTCCGTGGCCAGGGTAGGCTGGTAACCGACCGCCGAGGGCATCCGCCCCAACAGCGCCGAAACCTCGCTGCCGGCCTGGGAAAAACGGAAGATGTTGTCCACGAACAACAGCACGTCGGCACCGGTAGAGTCGCGGAAATACTCCGCCATGGTCAGCGCGGAGAGGGCCACGCGGAGCCTCGCGCCCGGCGGCTCGTTCATCTGGCCAAACACCATGCAGGTCTGCTCGATCACGCTGCGGCCGTCGGCCATCTTGGTTTCCTGCATCTCCAGCCAGAGGTCGTTGCCCTCGCGGGTGCGTTCGCCCACGCCGGCAAAAACCGAATAGCCGCCGTGCTGGCTGGCGATGCGGGCGATCAGTTCGGTGAGGATCACCGTCTTGCCCAGTCCGGCCCCGCCGAACAGGCCCGCCTTGCCGCCGCGAACAAACGGCGTGAGCAGATCGATCACCTTGATACCGGTCTCGAAGATCTCCGTCTTGGTGGAGAGGTCGGTCAGGTCGGGGGCGTCGCGGTGGATGGGCCAGCGCTGGTCGGCCTCGACCGGCCCGCGGCCGTCGATCGGCTCGCCCAGCAGGTTGAACACGCGGCCCAGGGTCACCTCGCCGACGGGTACGCTCACCGGGGCGCCCGTGTCGAGCACGTCCGTTCCGCGGACCAGCCCGTCGGTACTGCCCAAGGCCACACAGCGAACCCGGCCGCCGCCGAGGTGCTGCTGGACCTCGCCGGTGAGGTCCAGCTTGACGCCCTTCTGCTGGGCAACGATCTTCACCGCGTTGTAGATCGCCGGCAGTTGGTCTTCGTCAAACTCGACGTCGAAGGTCGAGCCGATCACCTGGGTGACGCGGCCGATATTCTTTTCCTGGGACGTGGCGGGGGGGGATGTGGACATGATCGTTTTCGGCACTTGCGATGGTTCGATGAGAAAAAAGTGGTGGTTTTCTATTTCGACTGTTTGATCTGGGTTGACTCGACGCAAGTATTTATGTATTAGCA
>CAYZWG010000177.1:4897-10736 GCA_964481605.1 uncultured Planctomycetaceae bacterium | reverse complement strand
GCAAGCCCGGTGGGGATTCTCCGGCCAGCCGGTCCATCCTATCCCTCGCGGACGCCCACCTTGCGCATCGCGGCGCGCAGGTGCGCAAGCGCCTGCTTGTAGTTGTCCGCGCCCACGTACTCCAGAATCAACGGCGCCCGCGGCCTCCGCCGGGCCGCCAAGGTGACGAACGTCGGGTAGTCGATGTCGCCCTTGCCCGCCGCCACGCCACCTTCGGCGTGCAGCTTGCGATCCTTGGCGTGAAAACAGTCGATCCACGGTTCCAACTGGTCGAACATCTCGCCCAGGTCGTTGATCTCCAGCAGGTTGGCCGGGTCCAGAAGCGCGCGAATTCGCGGCGAGCCGACCTCCTCGATGAACAGGCGGGTTCGCTTGGCGCTGGCCAGGAAGCCGGCGAAGGACGGCTCCAGGAGCACGGTGGCCTGGTGCGTCTCGGCCAACTCGGCCAGTCGTTTGCCGGTGGCCACCATCTGGTACCAGACTTTTTCCTGAAAGTGATAGGCCACCGGGGGGGCCGGCTGGTCCGAATGGTAGTGGCCCGCCTCGGTGATGAAGGTCCGCACGCCCATCGCGCCGCCGGCCTTGATCATCGCCTCGAAATAGGCCAGGTTGGCGTCCCGCTCGGCGGGGTCGGGATGGCTCAGGTTGGTGTAGACGCCCAGGCTGTGGATGGAAACACCCGCCGAGCGGTAGGCCTCGCCGATTTTTTCGCACCGCGGGGCGCTCAGACCGGCAAGATCGGAGCGGCCGTTGTACTTCCAGTAGCGGCTGTCCTTCTGGTTGAAAAACAGTTGCACCATGTGGAGACCTTGCCCGGCCAGTTCCTCCGCAAGCTGGGCGTTGGTGTAGTCGTGAAAACCAGTCGTGGCCATGCCTAGCGTGAGGGCAGCCGGCGGCGGGGCCTTCTCGCCGGCCAGCGCGGCCGATGCGGAAACCAGGGGCAGGGCGGCCGCCGCGGCGCCCGCCCGGAACACGTCGCGACGGGTGATCCGGTGTGGAGACATGCTGGGTCCTTTCGTGCTGGCGGTCACCAGAACCGGCCGATCGCCGGCCGGTCCACCCAGCACAGTCTACCCGCTTCCCGGCACGCCAACAACAAGATGCCGCCCCACGACCGCCACCCGGCCGCACGCGCCGGGCGGCAGTCCACCGCGTGCGGCCGGCGATCGAGCACCGGCCCGGCGTTTGCCGCCGCCGGCGGCAAGAAATGGCCGGGGCCCGGACGAAACCTCAAGTGCTTCGCCCGGGCCCTCAACCGTGCCGTGTCCGTAGCGTGCGTGCTCCGCACGCGGCAAGACTAAATGTCGGCGTACATGCAGAACTCGTAGGGATGCGGTCGCAGCCGCAACTGGTCCACCTCGTTCTCCGTCTTGTACCAGATCCAGGTGTCGATCACGTCCGGGGTGAAAACATCACCACGAAGAAGGTATTCGTGATCTTCCCTCAGCGCCGCCAGCGCTTCCTCCAGCGAGCCGGGCGTCTGCGGCACGTCTTGCAACTCTTCCGGCGTGAGGTCGTAGATGTCCTTGTCCAGCGGCTCGCCCGGATCGATCTTGTTCTGGATGCCGTCGATCACGGCCATCAGCATCGCCGAGAAGGCCAGGTAAGGGTTGCAACTCGGATCGGGACAACGGAACTCCACCCGCTTGGTCTTGGGACTGGGGCTGTACATCGGAATCCGGCAGGCCGCCGAGCGGTTCCGCTGCGAGTAGGCGAGGTTGACCGGCGCCTCGAATCCCGGCACCAAGCGCTTATAGCTGTTGGTGGTGGGGTTGGAAAACGCCAGGATCGAGGGTGCGTGCTTGAGCAAGCCGCCGATCGCGTAAAGCGCCGCCTCGCTCAGACCGGCGTAGCCGCCACCGGCAAACAACGGCTCTTCGCCCCGCCAGATCGAGATGTGCGTGTGCATGCCGGAACCGTTGTCGCCAAAGATCGGCTTGGGCATGAAAGTCGCCATCCGGCCGTGCTTCTTGGCCACGTTCTTGACAATGTACTTGTACATCATCATCTTGTCGGCCATCTCCACCAGCCTGTCGAACCTCAGATCGATCTCCGCCTGGCCCGCCGTGCCCACCTCGTGGTGTTGGCACTCCACGTCCAAGCCCGAGTCGATCATCGTCTGCATCATCTCGTTGCGAATGTCCATCATCTGGTCGGCCGGCGGCACGGGGAAGTAGCCCTCCTTGTGCCGCAGCTTGTAGCCCAGGTTGGGACGCTCGTCCTTGCCCCGGTTCCATTGCCCTTCGATGCTGTCGACGAAATAAAACGCCTCGTTGGGCGTCTGCTCAAAGCGGATGTCGTCGAACACGAAAAACTCGGCTTCCGGACCGATGTGGCAGGTGTCACCGATGCCCGTGCTCTTGAGATAGTGGACCGACTTGCGGGCCACGTTGCGCGGGTCGCGACTGTAGTCCTCGCGGGTGATGGGGTCCTGGATGTTGCAGATCATGGAGAGCGTGGTCAACTCGGTGAACGGGTCCAACGAGGCGGTCTCCGGTTGGGGCACCACCAGCATGTCGCTTTCGTTGATCGCCTGCCAGCCGCGAATGCTGGAGCCGTCAAAGCCCACGCCATCCTCGAAAACGTCCTCGTCCAACTTGCTCACCGGAATGGTGAAATGTTGCCACAGACCGGGGAAGTCCATGAACCGCAGGTCGACCGCTTTGACGTCCTTCTCACGACAGAGTGCCAATACTTCTTTGGGAGTCACAGGCCCCTCCTTTTGGGGATAGAAATAGGTGGTCATTCGTTGCTCTCGCCCGAAAACGTAAGGCGGCCGCCGTGCGATCCGCTCCGCGGGACCAACAGCACCGCCGCATGACGCCGGATTATTGGCAAACTCGATACCGCCGATCCTCCTCGGGCGGCGACGAGCTTGACGTAAGCCGCACTTTTTCAATGGCTTATGAAAATTCTCCCAAAGCCACCTCTCAGCCGCGAAGAAGGATTCGTGCCCAATCCGCGCGCAAAACGTGTCCAAGATACGCGCAATCGACGCTTGGACAAGGCAAAACCACCACTTCGGCGGGGTTTACACCTCTCGTTCCGTAGGGCCGGCTTGCACCTCTCGTTCCCAAGCTCCGGCTTGCACCTCTCGTTCCCAAGCTCCGGCTTGGGAACGCATCTCATCGCACCTCCGCTTCCAGTGACCCTGCACAGCCGGCCCTACTTGGTGCCAGTTGCGCGTGCGAAGCCGGAGCTTCGTAACGGGTAAGGTTTCGTCATTTTAGCCTCGCGCTGCCTTTTCCGACAGAGCGTAGGCCGGATCACGAGCCGGCAATGCCAGGACAGCCCCGGATGCCGGATCACGAGCCGGCCTACGGAACTCGCTGCCGGTCGGCATGGCCGGCCCTACGAGACTCCAGCGCAGAGCTGGCCGCACCCGGGCCGCCCGGGCCTTGCCGCGAACGGCCGGTCGAACGTCGCCGATCCCACAGCACCAGGAACGCCGGCACCAGGATGGTACGAATCACGAACGTATCGAGCAACACCCCCAGCGCCAGCGCGAACCCCAACTCGTGCATCGCCCGCAGGGTTCCTGTGGCCATCGAGGCGAACGTTCCGGCCATAATCAGGCCGCAACTGGTGATGATCCCGCCCGTGCGAACCAGCGCCACCCGCAGGCCCTCCTCCAGCCCCCGCCGCCGCTGCTCCTCGAACACCCGGGTAATCAAGTAGACATTGTAGTCCTGGCCGACGGCGATCAGGATGACGAACAGAAACATCGGCACCTTCCAGTCGAGGCCGTGATAGTCGGGCCCGTAGAGCCGCGAAAAGAAGGTCTCCACCAGGCCGATGGTGACGAAGTAGCCCAGCAAGACGGAAAGGATCAGGTAGACGCAGACCCATGGCCGGCGGAGGATGAGGATCAACACGGCCAGTACGGCGATCGGCACCAGCCGCTCGATCAGCACCAGGTCCGACGCGGTCACCAGCCGCAGGTCGCGGATGCCGGCCGTGGTGCCGACGAAAAAGAACTCGGTGCCGTACCAGGGGGACTGGGGGTCCTGGGCGAGCCGGTCGAGATAGCTTTCCACGTAGTCCAGCAGGTGGATGCTCTGCACGGAGAAGGGGTCGTGGCGGAAGACCAGGTCGAAGCGGGTCACCTTGCCGGCGTAGGGGGGTGTCTGGGCCAGGTAGGTGCTTTGGGTGCGGTCGTGGCGGCGGATGATGGTGTCCTTGATTTCGCCGAGGATTCCGGTCGGCTTCCGCTCGCCCAGCGGTTCGGTGAGGCAGCGGACGGCCGTGATCGGCGGCCGCCCGGCCGCCGCGTCCGGACCCGGCAGCCGGAGCAACTCCTCGGCCAGCGGATGAATCCGCTCCCACAACGCGCCCTCGGCGTCCAGGCCTCCCTTGGGGTCATGGGCCAGCACGCTCACCGGGCCCGTTTCACCGGCGGGAAAATATCGCCGCAAGAGCCGCGTCCCCTCCACGCTGGGCCGGTGCGGCGGCAACTCGCTCAACAGATCGTAGGTCACGTCCACGTGCCAGCCCACACAGGCCGCCGGCACCAGCACCGCCAAGGTTGCCAGAAAAACCCAGCCCGGCCGCGCCAGGATGACCCGGCTGAGCGGCTCCCAAAACCACCCCCCCGGCGAGTGATTCCCGTTGGCGTCTGGCCGTCCGTCATCTTCGCGGCGGTTGACCCCCAGCGGCCAGAAGACGGCCCCCCCAAACGCCCGCAATAGCGCCGGGGCCAAGGTCATCGCCGCGGCCAACGCCACCATCAGGCAGAGGGCAATGGCCGGCCCGCTGTTGCGGTACTTTCCGAAGTCGCAAAACACCATCGTGGCCAGGCCCAGCACGGTGGTCAGCGCGCTGGCCACCAGGGCGCTTCCCACCCGGCCCAAGGCGCGGTGGATTGCCGGGCCCGGCGGCAGTCCCCGCTGCAATTCCTCCTTGTAGCGGGAAATCAGAAAGAGGCAGTAATCCGTGCCGGCGCCGAAGAGGATCACCACGATAAAGATTCGCGTCGTCTTGAAAATCATGAAGTCCAGACCCAAGAGGTCCGACCACCGCACCGCCAGCGCCACCACGCCCGTGGCCACGACCACCGAAATCGCGATCGTCGCCAGCGGCACCACCACCAACCCCGGCGAGCGGTAGACCACCAGCAGGATCAAAAGCACCAGCACGATCGTGGCCCACTCGGTGTTTTTGATGCTCTCTTCCGCCGAAGCGAGCATGTCGGCACCGATCGCGGCCGAGCCGGTCACTCCCAGTTGCAGGCCGGCGGGAAAATCCGCCCCCCGGCCCATCTCCTCCAGCGTGGCATTGATCTCCTCCAACAACTTCATGTTCCCTACGGCCATGAATTCGTTGCGGAGTTGGAGAAGAATCAACAGTGCCTGGCCCTCGGGACCCGGCGCACTGACCAGCTTCTGACCCACCACTTCCGTCTGATGACTGAGCACATCGGTGATGGGTCCGGAGGAATCGACCGGCGTGTAACGCGCCACCAGCGCGTCCGCCACGGCCAGGTCCTCCTTGGTCAGCGGCCCGTCCCGCCGGGCAACCACCAGCACCACCTCGCTCTTGGACAGCGTCTGGGGAAATGCTTCCTCCAAGAGCCGCTCACCCCGGGCACTGGATGTCTGAGAGGGCAAGTAGGCGAAATCACCGTCGCGGGTCACCGCGTCCCACGGCGGCGCCGTCCAGCGAATCGCCACGATTGCCACCACCCACGCCAGCAACACCGCCGGCCAGTATCGCGAGACAAACGCCCCGAGCCGAGCAGTCATGGTGTTGACGGACCTCGTAAAACGACAAACCAAAAGGCGCAGGTCTCCCGACCTCGCCTGGGGCAACCCGGGTCGTGACCGACCCGGCTCTCCTCCTC
>CAYZWG010000177.1:3535-4797 GCA_964481605.1 uncultured Planctomycetaceae bacterium | reverse complement strand
CCGAAAGCACCGACCGCACACGACCAACCCTCAATCCTATCAGACCGCGGTGGATGCTCAAGCCTGCCGCCGACTCGCCAAAGCCTCCCCTTAGGCAGAGACTTTGCGCAATCCGCACCGCTTAACGCCCGGTGCAGGGGGGTGTTGCACACGCTTGCGAATATTGGGAAAATGCTTGGTCTGTTCTCCCGGGAGGCGCGCGCGGAGGTGGTTCCGGCCGTTTGCCCTTGATTCCCAGGCACAAGACCGCAGGAGGAGTACACGATGGGACGACCGGTCACCATGTTCACCGGCCAATGGGCCGACTTGCCCCTGGAAACCTTGGCCCAGAAGTTCAGCGAGTTCGGCTACGACGGGCTGGAGTTGGCCTGCTGGGGCGACCACTTCGAGGTCGACAAGGCCCTGGCCGACGACGACTATTGTGCCCACAAGCGGGAAATGCTGGAAAAGTACAACATGCAGGTCTTCGCCATCAGCAACCACCTGGTGGGCCAGGCCGTGTTGGACCTGATCGACCAGCGGCACCAGGCGATCCTGCCGCCGGCCGTGTGGGGCGACGGCGATCCGGCCGGCGTCAACCAGCGGGCGATCGAGGAATTGAAGAACACGGCCCGGGCGGCGCAAAAACTCGGCGTGGGCATCGTCAACGGTTTCACCGGCTCCAGCATCTGGCACCTGCTCTACTCGTTCCCGCCCGTCTCGCCCCAGTCGATCGAGGACGGCTTCAAGCTGCTGGCCGAGCGGTTCAACCCCATCCTGGACGTGTTCGGCGAATGCGGGGTGAAGTTCGCCCTGGAGGTCCACCCCACGGAAATCGCCTTCGACCTCTACACGGCCGAGCGAGCCCTGGAAGCGCTGGACAATCGGGAGGAGTTCGGCTTCAATTTCGACCCCAGCCACCTGCTCTGGCAGGGCGTCGATCCGGTCGAGTTCATTCGCCGGTTCCCCGATCGGATCTTCCACGTCCACATGAAGGACTGCATCGTCACCCTCGACGGTCGCACCGGCATCCTGGCCAGCCATCTCAACTTCGGCGATCCCCGGCGAGGCTGGGACTTCCGCTCGTTGGGCCGCGGCGGCGTCAACTTCGAGGAGATCGTCCGCGCCTTGAACCAGGCCGGCTATCAGGGCCCGCTCTCGGTGGAATGGGAAGACATGGGCATGGACCGCGACCACGGTGCCCAGGAGGCCTGCGACTTCGTCAGGCAAGTCGACTTCGAGCCCAGCCAGTTGGCCTTCGACGCGGCGTTCGACAAGCAAGA
>CAYZWG010000177.1:0-3435 GCA_964481605.1 uncultured Planctomycetaceae bacterium | reverse complement strand
AAGTCGACTTCGAGCCCAGCCAGTTGGCCTTCGACGCGGCGTTCGACAAGCAAGAGCAGGCGCCGGCCTAGCCCTCGTTGGGCGCGGGTCTCCCGACCCCGCCCTGCAAGGCCGGATCGCGATCCGGCCTACCCGCCTGCAATCCGGCCCTACGGCTTGAACGTGATCCACATGGGCGAAACCCACACCAGTTCGCCGTCCTCCTGCTCGCCGCGGACATAGTAGTAGCTGGTCGTGCCGGGGGTGGGGGTGAAATCGGTCCACTCGAACTCGACCTCCCGCTTGCCCGGCGACGCGCTGTGCACGTAGTTGCCGTCCTTGATCACATGGACCTTGGCAAACGGCTGGGTTCCCACCAGGTGGACTTTCAGCCGCGGCCTCTCGCCGAGGGTGAACTCGTCGCCCATGAAGTGCTCGCCGCAGCGGACGTCGGCGATGATGTTGTCGGTGGATCCGTACAGGTGGCGGGCCTTCATCGCGGCGAGGATGCCTTGCCGTGAATGTTCCTTCACCCACACGTTGCAGTAGCTGATGTGGGTGGAGCCATGGTCGCTGGAGGATTCGAAGCCCAGCCGGAAGCCCTTTCGCAAGGCCAGGGAGACGAACCCGAACGGCCGCCAGCCGCCGAGGGAATGGTCGGCCGTGTTGGTCCGCGGCGCGCCGGGCATTTCGTAGCTCTGCCGGCAGCCCTGGTAGATTTCCACGATCGGCTCCACTTGGGGATCGTTGTCGCGCCAGTCAGTACCCATGTCGGTGCCGCTGGTGTGGCTGGCACAGACGCCGTCGAACTGCCGCAGATAGGCGTAGAGCATCTGCGTGTCGGGCGAGTGGGGCCGGTCGGCCTCGACGGGCAGGGAGTCCATCGCCTTGCCCTTGCCGCCGCTGAGGCGAGCCAGCGGCCGCACTCCCCGCCGGGCGAAGACCACGTTGCGGTGCCCGTCCGGATAGCCGCAGCTACGCTCGTACGAGTACATCGGGGTGAACACCCCGGAAACCTGGAACAGGCTGGTGGTCTTCTGCACGGTCCACCAGGAGTATT
The DNA here is from genome assembly GCA_964481605.1 of uncultured Planctomycetaceae bacterium. Lineage (GTDB taxonomy): Bacteria > Planctomycetota > Planctomycetia > Pirellulales > Thermoguttaceae > CAYZWG01. The sequence continues at coordinate 2,396 of CAYZWG010000177.1, read as the reverse complement.
CCCGGCCGTTGCCGTTGTCGTGGTCGCCGTTGCCGATCCAATCCAAATTGGCCGCGTCCAGCGCGTAGCGCCACATGTCCAGGAGCAGGCCGTCGCCGCCGCCGTCGGGCGAAATCTCCGTGTGGCGATGGAATTCGCCCCGCACCAGCCGCAGCGTCCGGCCGCCGATGGTGGTCGTGGCCGCCCGAGCCCGGGCCACGTCCCGGGCTTCCTTGCCGGCCTCTTCACTGGGGCCGGTGCTCTCGTCGGCCGCCACCGGCTCCAGCACGACCTTGCCCGCCTCGCCCGGCGCCGGGCCCAGCTTGGCCATCATCAACTCGTTGTTGACCGCGTCGGGCCACCTGGTCTTGCGCGGCTTGAGCTGAATCTTTTCGCCCCGGCTTCGCAACGAGCGGACAAACCACTGCGGCAGCCGGGCTCCCGTGGCAAACCGCCCGTCCGTCGAGCCGACCAGGGCGATCTCGCCCGAGGGGAGTCCCAGCAGGGCGGGCCGATTGTCGAGCAGGTTGTCCGTTTGGGCGCAAAGCACCTCGCCCGACCAGCGATCTCCCCGGTACCAGGCGAGGTGCTCGAACCAGGCCGTGCCCACGCCCACCCGGCTACCCAGCCGGGGCGAGCGGACGGCCAGCCAGACCCGTCCCGCCGCGTCGGTCGCCAGGCGGGGCAGCGCCAGCTTTTGCCCCCGCCGCCGCTTGCCCACCCTGAAGGCGGCCGCCGCCTTGCCGGCCGGCTGCATCCACTTGCCTTCCGCCCAGACACGGACCGCCACGCCACGGGCTTGGTAGAGCTTCGTGCCCTGGTTGTCGTAGGGCCCGGTGTCCTTGCCCCAAAGCTGGGGCGCCACCTCGTAGGCGATCCAGAGCCGGCCCGCGGGGTCGAAAGTCAGGCTGGGACGCATCTCGGCCTGCAACGACTGGGCCACCGGAATCGCCTCGCCGAAGGTGCCGCCGGTGGCCACTCGCAAGCTCACGTCGTAGTTGCCCTGGGCGTAGCCATCCCAGGCCACGGCCACCCGGCCGTCTTCCGAAGCGGCGATCGCCGGGGCCCATAGGTTCCGCTGGGCCTGGCCCACCACGATCGGCTCGGCGAAGCCGGCGCCCTCCTGCGTGGCGGCCAGAATCCTTGCCGTGCCCTCGCGAAACCCCTGCCAGGCAACCCAAACACGACCGCCCGCGTCGGTCGCCGCCACGGGGAAACCGTCGGGCTCGGCCTGCCGCGAAACCCGGATCGTCTTCGACCAGTGTCCGTCCTGGAGGGCCCGGGCATAGATGTCCCAGTTCTCCTCCTGGTTGGCCGACCAGACCACCCACACGCGACCCTCGCCGTCGATGGCCGTGGCCGTTCGATAGACGTCCTGGCCGGCCGGCGTGACCGCCTGGGGACCCTCCCAGCGGCCGTCGGCCAGGGTCAACAGCATCACCTGGTCGCCGCCGGTCGGCTCGGCCATGAAGGCGAAATCCTTGGGCGGCCGGCTGATCGGCGGCCGGGTGCGAAAACCCCTGCCGTGGGTAAAGGCCACGTAGGCCACGTGCAGCCGGCCGTGGGGTCCCAGCGCCGCGCTGGGATAGTCGTCCTCCGAAGGTGCCGAGAGGATGATCCCGGAAGTCGCCATGCGGGAAATCTTCACCAGGCCTCGCAGGAAACCCTTGCGGCCGCCCAGCGGCACCTCGCCCAGCCGGCAACCGAAGTTGCCCTGCTCGGTCTCGAACTCGAGTCGGGTATCGTCCGCCGCCTGGGCCAACTCGACCACCAGCGCCGCGTCCTGAAGCGGCATCATCTCGTGACCCCGTTTCCGCTGCTGGCTGTTCCAGGGGATGCGGTGGCGGGTGGCCAGCGTCCAGGCGGCGCCCTCCACGCGGCTGCGGGGGTCTTCCTTCCAAGGGCGAATCCGCGCCACCCGCCCGCCGGTGACCTTCAGGCGGCCGTCCCAGACGGTCCGCTGCCTTTTCCCCCCCTCGCTCTTGCTGCCGAAGGCGACGTGCAGGGTGATGATCCCCTCGGGCAGGGTGGCGGTTTTCGGCGCCGCCAGGGTTTCGGACGCCGCCGCGTCCGCCGCCGCGCTGGCCGTCCGCGAGGAAGAGGTCAGCCACAACCCCATGCCGGCCGCGGCCGTGAAAAACATGGCGACGAGAAGGATCGCGAGTCTTTTCATCCGTCAGCACCTCCCAGGAAGGCTTGGTATGACAGCGCCGCTCAGGGGCTCTTCCCCGCCGGCCCTGTGCCGGTGGGGACAGTTACCGTAGGGCCGGCTGTGCCGGCCGGTCGCCGCACTTCACAGCGCCAGCCACGTTTCGGCCGGCACAGCCGGCCCTACATCTTCATGCCCCAAACCTGACCATCGTTGCGAGTTCCAGGAATCCCCTGGATTCTCACTTTTTCAGTTCGATCCACATCGG
>CAYZWG010000176.1:1986-10749 GCA_964481605.1 uncultured Planctomycetaceae bacterium | reverse complement strand
GGCGCGGGTCTCCCGACCCCGCCTGCGCGTTCGGCGCGGGTCTCCCGACCCCGCCTGCGCGTTCGGCGCGGGTCTCCCGACCCCGCCGGGAGCGGGTGGCGATGCTCAGCCGGGGTTCCTATTCGACGGGCGGAGTGATTTGCCGTGACCTCTTGTGGCTCCAGCCACACCGGTTCAAGAACCGGTGCTACCCAGGGCCGGCCGGCACAGCCGGCCCTACGGCGCGGCGATTTTGCGGGTGGCGCGATCGAGGCAACCTGGAGAAAATCTGCGTGCCACCGGTCGGGAAGATCGTCTTGCCCGAACCTTTGCGATCATCGCGGACGTAGCGATTCCAGCGATTGTGCTGCTTGTATCGGCGGGGAAACGCCGATCTCTAGGGATGGGTGCACGGCCCAGGGTCGACCCTTTGGGGGACTTTGCACCCGTGAACTCGGGTTTCCGCGGGAAGCCCTCCATTCCTCGGCCGTGGCGGCGTCAATTGAGCATGGGCAACCGAGTCGGCGTCTACCTGTTGGGATTCTTTTTCCTGCTTCTTGTGCCGGCGGCCGTCCGCGCGGACGAGGCCTGGTGGCTGGTTGCGCCGGAACAGACCGACCTGGAAATCCGTCGGCCCGAACAACTCGGCCGCGCCAGAATCCCGCGGATCGAACCGCCGCGAACGGTGGACCGTTTCGAGCAAAAGCGGCCGGCCTTCAACCTTTCGCTGGACGAAGCGATCCGGGTTGCCCTGCGGAACTCGGAGGTGATCCGGGTGTTGGCCGGCAACGGGGCCGCGTCCAGCGGCAGCACGATCTACGATCCGGCGATCACCAATACGGAGGTAGACCGGGCTCGGTCGCCGTTCGACCCTTCGCTCAGCGCGGGCAACAAGTTCAACCGCCGGGAGGTCCCCTTCTCGCGGTTCGATCCGGCGGCGCCTTCCGGGGTTCGCATCGACGGCGATCCGACCAACGACTACGATCTCAACCTGGGGGTGGCCAAGAGCACGCGAACGGGCGCCACGGCCAGCGTCAACGTGTTGGCCAATCCCACCCGGGTACGGACCGCCGATCCGATCAGCTTGAATCCCCAGTCCCGCTCGTCGGTCGATTTGCGTCTCACACAACCGCTCTTGCAAGGGGCCGGAGTGGCGGCCAACACGGCACCGATCCTGGTGGCGCGAATCGACACGGAGCGTTCCTATTACGAAATGAAGGACTCCGTGCAGCGATCGGTGCAAGGCGTGATCGCGGCCTACTGGTCGCTGGTTTTCGCGCGGACTGACGTGTGGGTGCGGCAGCAGCAAGTCCAGCAGGGGGACGAGGCGTTTCAGCGGGCCGAGGCGATGCGGTTGGCGGGCTCGGGGCACGCCGCCGACGTGGCCCAGGCCCGCAGCGCCCTGGCCGATTTTCGCGCCTCCCTGATTTCAGCCCAGGGCAACCTGCTTCAGCGTGAGGCCGCGTTGCGCGACATCATGGGGCTTCCACCCTACGAGCGGGACGAATTCGTGCCGGTCACGCCGCCCAGCACGGAAAAGTTGGAGATGGTCTGGGACGAACTGGTGGAGACCGCCGAAGCCAACCGCCTCGACCTGGTCCGGCTGAAGCTCATTCTGGAGGCCGACCAGCAGAGACTGGTGTCGGCCCAGAATCGGGCCCTGCCCGGCGTGGACGCCACGGCGATGTACCGCTTCAACGCCCTGGAAGGCCGGGCCCCCGACGGAACCCGGCTGGCCACCGCCGGCGGCGATTTCACCGGCTGGCAACTGGGCATCGACGTCAACCTGCCGCTGGGGCTGCGGCAGGCCCGGGCCGAGCTGCGCCGGCAGCAGCTTCTGGTCGCCCGCGATCGGGCCAACCTGCACGAGGGTCTGCATCGGGCGGCCCACTCGCTGGCCACCCGCTATCGCAATCTGGACCAGTTCTGGGCCGAATACCAAGCCCTGAAAAACGCCAGCATCGCCGCCCGAATCAACCTACAGGCCCAAACCATCCGATTCCGCATTGGCGACACGATCTACCTGAACGTCCTCCAGGCGATTACCGACTGGGGCAATGCCGTCAGCGCCGAAGCCCAAGCGTTGGTGCGGTACAACAGCGAGTTGGCCAACCTGGAAGTCGAGTTGGGCACCATCCTCTCCTCGCATGGGATCGCCTTTTTCGAGGAAGGCTATCCGTCGATGGGACCCAAGGGCCGATTGTTCTCCGACCGCTGCTATCCGCGCAGCGTGGTGCCGGGCGAAAACGAGCATCGCTACCCGGTCGGCCAGCAGCCGGCGGAGAACACGTTTGACCTGGCGGAGCCGCGCGGGCTGCCGCGGAAGCGGCCATAGGGCCGGCTATGCCTACCCGTTCGGCGCGGGTCTCCCGACCCCTACCCGTTCGGCGCGGGTCTCCCGACCCCGCCGAGAGAGGACCGATGGTCTGGCAATCGCCGCGGCTGTTGCCATTTGGGAGACCCGCACCTCGGTGCTCTCGGCGGGGTCGGGAAACCCGCGCCGAACGCCACGATCCTCGCCTCCTGTGCCTCACGGCACCCCGATAGCAGAGCTATCGGGGCCACCCGCGCCGAACGCCACGATCCTCGCCTCCTGTGCCTCACGGCACCCCGATAGCAGAGCTATCGGGGCCACCCGCGGCGAACGCCAGGAGACCCGCGCCGAGCATTGGACCGGTGGCCCCACTACGCCCCAAACTTCCCCAGCCGGCCGGCGTGGGCCAGCGCCAGGGGCATCAGATGAATCGCCTCGAAATGGCCCAGGCCGCCGCCGAGGGCCGCCGTCTCGCCAAAGGACCGACAGGCGTCGGGCCGGCAGAGGTCGGCCACCAGCAAGGTCGGCACCGGGTGCCAACTGTGGCTGGCCATCCGGGCCGGCGTGCTGTGGTCGCCGGTGACAATCAGCACCGACGGCTCCAGGGCCTCCACCCGTGGAAGCACGGTGTCGAACTCCTCGATCATCTTCACCTTGGCGTCGAAGTCGCCGTCTTCGCCGCGGCTGTCGGTATACTTGAAGTGGACAAAAAAGAAGTCGTACCGGTCGTACACTTCCTCCAGCACGTCGATCTCGCCCTCCAGGCTGGCCGCCTTGCCCACGATCTCCATCCCCACCAGGCTGGCCAGGCCCTTGTACATCGGATAGACCGCAATCGCCGCCGCCTTCAGACCGAACAGCTCTTCGTAGCTGGGCAGGTCGGGCTTGCGGGCGAAACCCCGCATGGTGAGGCCGTTGGCCTTGGGCTGATCGGCCAGCAGCTTTCTGGCCTGGGCCACGAACTGCTTGGCGATTTCCGCCGTCTTCCGGCTCGGTTGGTCGGCCGCCACGGGGTCCAGCGGCGGCACGCCCGTCCGCTGGGGATCCGTATCGGCCACGTTGCCGCCCAGCCCGGCCGCCCGAAAAACGACCACGAACCGATGCTCCTTGACCGGTTCGACGAAAATCTCCACGCCGGGGATGTTCACCTGACGCAGCTTTTCCGTCAAGGGCGAGCTTTCCTCCGTGGGAATCCGGCCGGCGCGGCGGTCGGTAATCTTGCCTTCGGCGTCGACGGTGCAAAAGTTGCAGCGGATGGCCACGTCGTCCGGCCCCAGCACAAAGCCGATCCCCGACGCCTCCAGCACGCCCCGGCCAATGATGTATTGAAGCGGATCGTAGCCGAACAGGCCGAGGTGGCCCGGGCCGCTGCCGGGAGTGATGCCGGGCTTGATGGGGATGGAGCAGCCCTGCACGCCCCGTTGGGCCATCCGGTCGAGGTTCGGCGTGCGTGCGGCTTCCAGTTCGGTCGGCCCGCCCGGCTCGACCGGGAGTCCACCCAGGCCGTCGGCCACCATCATCACGATCTTGCCGCCGTCGCTGGTCTTCAATGATCGAATCAGGTCGTGGATTTCCATGCCTGCACTCCTGGAGCCCCGGGCTGGTTCGGCCTCTCTGAACCTCTCTTCGTACCAGATCGGACCCCTCGCGGGCAAGTGGGGCCGCCGACAATGTAGGCCGGATCGCGACCCGGCCTACAGGCTGGGCAAATGCCGCTCCACCCCCTGGCCTCCCGTGGGCCGGTCGTCTATTCTGCGCTTTTCCGCAATCCGACAGAAGCCGCTCGTCGTGCCCGGAGCCCCCCTTCATGCCACGCCTCGACCAACGCCCCCAATGGCACCAATTGCAGGAGCACTTTCGCCAGGTTCGCGACCTGCACCTGCGCGATCTTTTTCGCGACGATCCCGGCCGCGCCCAGCGACTGGCCATCGAGGATTGCGGCATCTTGCTGGACTACTCCAAGAACCGCATCGTCGACGAGACGCTCCAACGGCTCGTTCGGCTGGCCCAGGCCTGCGGGTTGGAGGACGCCGCCGAGCGGATGTTCTCCGGCGAGAAGATCAACGTCACCGAGAATCGGGCCGTGCTGCACACGGCGTTGCGGAACCGCTCGGGCGAGCCGGTCCGGGTCGACGGCCGCGACGTGATGCCCGACGTGCTGGCCGTGTTGGAGAAGATGGCCCAGTTCAGCCGCCGGGTCCGCTCGGGAGCCTGGACCGGACACACGGGCAGACCGATTCGAAACATCGTCAACATCGGTATCGGCGGTTCCGATCTGGGACCCGTGATGGCCTACGAGGCACTCAAGCCCTATACGGACCGCCACTTGACCGTCCGCTTCGTCTCCAACATCGACGGCACCCACCTGGTCGAGGCGACGCGAGACCTCGACCCGGCCCAGACGCTGTTCATCGTGGCCAGCAAGACCTTTACCACGCAGGAGACGATGACCAACGCCCACAGTGCCCGGGCGTGGCTGTTGGAGGCGTTCGAAGACGAGCGGGCCGTGGCCCGGCACTTCGTGGCGCTGTCGACCAACGCCGAGGCGGTGCGGGCGTTCGGGATCGACGCGACCCGGAACATGTTTGTGTTCTGGGACTGGGTGGGCGGCCGCTACAGCCTGCCGTCGGCGATCGGGCTATCGCTGATGATCGCCGTGGGGCCGGAGAACTTCTTCCGCCTGCTGGACGGCTATCACCGCATGGACCGGCATTTTCGCACCACCCCGCTGGAACGCAACCTGCCGGTGGTGCTGGGACTGCTGGGTGTCTGGTACAACAATTTCTTCGGGGCCGCCAGCCACGCGATCCTCCCCTACGATCAATACCTGCACCGCTTCGCCGCCTATTTCCAGCAAGGCGACATGGAGTCCAACGGCAAGGCGACCGCGCTCGACGGCCGGCCGGTCGACTGGCAGACGGGCCCCGTCATCTGGGGCGAGCCGGGCACGAACGGCCAGCACGCCTTCTACCAGCTTTTGCACCAGGGCACCAAGCTCGTGCCGGCCGATTTCATCGGCTTTGCCCGCAGCCACAACCCCGTTGGCGACCACCACGATAAGCTGATGGCCAACTTTTTTGCCCAGACGGAGGCCCTGGCCCGGGGCAAGACGGCCGAAGAGGTCGTCGCCGACGAGCCCGATTTGCCGCCCCCGCTGGTTGCCCACAAGGTCTTCCAGGGCAATCGCCCCACCAATACGATCCTCGCCGAGAAGCTCACGCCGGAGACCTTGGGCACGCTGATCGCGCTCTACGAGCACAAGATCTTCGTGCAGGGGGTGATCTGGGGGATCAACAGCTTCGACCAATGGGGCGTGGAGTTGGGGAAGCGGCTGGCCAGGCGGATTCTGCCCGAACTGGAAGCCGCCCAAGAGCCCGAGCTGCGCCACGACGGCTCGACCAATAGGCTGATTCGCTGGTATCGGCGGAAGAAATAGACCACCGGGTTCAGCCCTGAATGGCACTGCCGCTTTGTTGATAACTGGACTTTTGCAGAATGGCGACACAAGGTCTCCTCTCCCCCCGGAAGAGGGTTTTTTGTCCCCTCTCCCTCCGGGAGAGGGTTAGGGTGAGGGCGATTGGCGGAAGAATGTCTTGTCTTGCTTGCGTGCCTTCTCTCACCCCTCACCCCCGGCCCCTCTCCCAGAAGGAGAGGGGAGGAGTTTGCAAAAGTCCAGTTGATCAGCCCCGTAGGGCCGGCTGTGCGGAGCCGAAACGTGGCTGGCGCTGCGAAACGCGGCAGCCGGCCGGCACAGCCGGCCTTACGGCAGAAGTCCGAAACCGGGTTTGACCCCACCCCCCACCCCCCCTCTAGCTTTCCGTCGGGTTGTTGAAGATAATCCGGGGATGATGAATCGATCCATTGAACGACTGAGCTCGCTGCCACGGCGGGCAGAGGAGACGTGGCAGGGCGGCTTGATCCGGCTTCCCGCCCGGGTGAGGGAAGAAGGGCGCCAGCCCTACCGGCCTTACCTGGCCCTGTGGGTGGCGGTGCGGGCCGACCTGGTCCACGGAGGTGCCCTGCTGAAGCCGGAGGAGCGGAATCTTGCCGCCGCGGTCGAAGCCCTGTTGGCGTTTGCCTGTGAGGACGAGTTCGGCGGTTACCGGCCCGGCCGGGTCGAGGTGGACGACGCCGAGCTGGCCGAGCATCTGGGCGAACTATTGGCCGCGGCGGACATCGAGGTCCGTCTCGTCGAGCGACTGGAGGCGGTCCAGCGGGTGCTGGATTCGATGGAGGCTTTCAGGGAGGAGGAAGGCCCTTCGATTCCCTCCCCCCTGGACGGCCGGGGCGTGACCGTCGAGCGGATGCGCGCGTTTGCGGAGGCCGCCGCCGCGTTCTATCGGGCCACCCCGTGGCAGCACCTGACCGACTCCGATGTGATCCGCGTGGAGAAGCCCTCGTCTCCCAAAGGCATGAAGCACACCGTCGTGATGGGGGCGGGCCGATCGGTGTATGGCTTGGCCTTTTATGACAGCATGGCCGGATATGCGGCCTTTCGCCGGGCCGCGGCGGCGGGGGAGGACCTCCTTCGGGCCGACTCCGACTTGTGGCAGTTCGCGTTCGATCCGATCACGGACATTCCGCCGCTGGACGCCGACTTTTGGCAGGTGCACGATCTGCCGGTGGCGGGGGCCAATGCCTACCCCGTGGTGCTTGGTTACGGTTCCGCGGGCAGGATTGCCCGGCCGGGAAGCGGGCGGCTCCTGTTTTTGGAAGGTTTGCTGCGAGCACTGGCGTCGACCACGGAGGAGGAGATCGACTCGGGGCGCTGGAAGAAAGTGGTCGAGACGTCCGCCGGGCAGAAGGAGTTTACCCTGGCGATGCCCGATCTGCTCAATCCCCCCTCCCACACGGCATGGCTGAAGCGGGGCTTCACGCCCGACAGCCGGGCCCATGAGCGGGTGTTTGCCGACATGGATCGCTTCTTTAGCGCCCATCCGGCGGACAGCGTGGAGGAAATGAGCGAGCAGGCCTCGAAGCTTTTCTCGGGCCGGTCAATCGACGAGTTGGTCACCCCGCCGGAAACACCCCGGGAGCAGGCCCAGGAACTGTGTTACCAGGGCTTCAGTACGCACGGGCGGCGGCGGGTTCAGTTGGCCCGCCAGGCGCTGGCGGTCGATCCCGATTGTGCCGACGCCCACGTGATCCTGGCCGAGCGGGCCGCCACGCTGGAATCGACGCTGGAGCATTACGCCAAGGGGGTCGCAGCCGGCGAGCGGGCGTTGGGCCGGGAGGCCTTCGAGCGGGACGCGGGACACTTCTGGGGCATCACCGACACGCGGCCCTACATGCGAGCACGATTCGGCTTGGCAGAGACCTTGGCGGAGCTTGGCCGAGCGGAAGAGGCGATCGAGCACTACCAGGCCCTGTTGCGGCTGAACCCGAACGACAACCAGGGGGTTCGCTATCTGCTGCTGCCCAAGCTGATGGAATTGGGCCGGGACGCCGAGGCGGCGCGGCTGCTGAAGGAATGGAACGAGCAATCGGCCATCTGGGCCTATACCCAGGCCCTGCTCGCGTTTCGGCTGAGCGGCCGGTCCGCCGCCGCCCGGCGGGAACTCCGCACGGCCTTTCGGATCAACCCCCACGTGCCCGAGTTGCTCACCTCCTCGGACCCGCTTCCTTCGCCGGCTCATTACAGCCCGGGCAGCATCGAGGAGGCGGTTATCTGCGCCGAGGAATTGCGGGCCGCGTATGCGGAAACCAAGGGCGCGTTGCGCTGGCTGGTGGCCGAGCAGCAGTTCCGGGAAAGGCAGCGCCGGCGGCAAAAGAAACGCAAGCGCCGCTGAAAGCCGTCCCGGCTCAGGGCTGCCGGGTGAGCCAGAAATTTCCCAACGGGCCATCGCTGAGCATCCGCAGCTTCCAGGCGGAAAAACGTGCCGCCACCAGCTTCAAAAACTCTTCCTTGCCGTGGTACTCCCCCAGGATGACGCCGATCCGGTCGAGCGAACTTGTGTTGCCCAGAATGGAGAATTCGCTCCCTTCGCAGTCCAGCTTGAGGACGTCGATCCGATCGAGATCGTATGCTCGAAGAATCGCCTCCAGGGTGAGCGTCTTCAGCGGGCGCAGATCGGCCCAGTATTCCCCTTGCATCCGGCGACCGGGGTCTTGGCAGAGTTCGCCCGATTGGATTCTTCGCTTCAGCGCGTCGCGGCCGAGAACCGCCGATCCGCCGGTCGATACGCAGTGGGGAAAGACGGAGCTCAACAGGGCCACGTCCTTCTCATAGGTGACCGCCGCCTGGATCACGGTGGCGAAGTCGCCCACGTTCTTCTTCAGGGCGGGGATGTTTTCCGGACAGCACTCCAGGGCGAAGATTCTTGCCAGGGGATTCCGCTGGTGGAACCGTTTGCTGAACACACCGATGTGGGCGCCCACGTCGACTACGATCGTCTGCGGCAGGGGAAGTTCGTCGATGCGGTAGGCGTCCCGCTCGGCGATGTCCCCCACGATGCACAAGTCCTGTTGGA
>CAYZWG010000176.1:0-1886 GCA_964481605.1 uncultured Planctomycetaceae bacterium | reverse complement strand
CACCAGCGCCGCCAGCGTGGCCGCGTCGCCGGTGCCTGTTCCTCGCCAGATCGCCAAGTTCGGATGAGGGTTGTGAATCCGCCGGCCGTCGGGCAGTGGTGAGCGGCCGTCCCAGTCGAGGATCACCGGCACGGCCCCACAATCGATGATCGCCTCGCACAGCCGCCGGGCCAGTTCGTGGGATAGATTCTTGTCCTCCGCCCCGGTGTTGCCCTCGTAGTGCACGAGCACCACCGGGTAGCGACCATCCTTGCCGGCTGTGACCCCGCAGTGGCGCTGGAGATAATCCCGGGCGGCCTCTTCCGCCTTGTCGCTAACGCGGATCGAATACTCGCATTTCTCGGGTACGGGGTTCAAGCCGAATACGTCCAGCAGGCACCGCTCGGCCTTGGTGCTGGGCCACCGGGCGTGGCAGTCGGCACACTCGGGCCAATCCAGATCGTAGACCTGGTCGTAGCGCGAGAGGGGAATCCGGTTCTTGTCGAGCGCCAGCGCATGGCGGCACAACCCGCCAAACGCCGACAGCTTGCCCGGCAGCGCGGCGACGTCGATGTTCCACTCCGGGTGGTAGTGTTTCAGGTGGTTCAAGACGGTGGTCAACTGGACGGCGTCGCCCAGGCCGTGGGAAAACTTGATCAGCACGTTCACGTTGCAATCTCCGTTTGGTGAGGTGATTTTGTTGGCCGGGGCGGACCAGGGCCGGGGCTTCTCCCCACCGGCCCCGTGCCGGTGGAGGCCCCGGGTAGTTTCCAAACCCACGGTCCACCGGCACGGGGCCGGTGGGGGAAAGCCCTAGGTGACGCTGTCGTACCGCAGGGCTCCACCCTGGTAGTAGAGTTCGATCCGGCGAATCACGTCTTGCGGGGTAATCATGTCCATGCAGCGCGGAATCCGAAGGTGGGGCGAAACCTGCACCGGAGACTCGCAAAGATTGTGCCGGTCCTTGGCGTCCCCGTCCCCCACCGGTTGGCATCGCGACCGCCAGCAGCCGCCGTCGGCACAGCAGGGCAGGGCGCCGCTGGTGCTGATGTACTGGTGATGGGTATAGGCTTCCCAGTGGGGTGGTTCGCGTCCGCCGGCGACCACCACGGCGGCCCGATGCCGGGGTTTTCCCGGCGGGGTCTCCACGGCGGCGGCCAAGTGCATGGCCAGGGTCACCGGGCAGAGCACCCCCTCGGCGTGGTACACCAGGCGAATCAGTTCGCGGAGGCTGGTCTTGCCCACCAGGTTGACGACCCGTTCTAGCGGTGGATGCCAATGCCCCCGCTCGCCGCACTGCACAAAAGTCACCCGTCCCAGCAGGGCGTCCACCACCTGCTGGTAAGCGTGGGGGTTCCACCACTTGGCGGTGAAGTCGTACTTGCCCCCGGCAACCACGATCCAATATTGGGCTGGAATCCCCAAGGGCGCATAGGGCGGGGGGCAGCGCCTTTCCTCCGGCAAAAGATGCAGGTCCCCGTGGAACCGGGTAACCGGGATCCTCAGGCCCAACTTCTCCTCCAGGAATTGGTGGTATCCGTGGATGAAGTGAAACGGCCGCCGGTTGCTCTGGTGGATCAAGGGATAGTGCATCTCGATGGTTTCCACGCCCGGCCGGCGCTGGTCCAGCGGCGTAATGTAGGGATTGTTTTCCCAGATGGCCGGCGCCGAGGTTCGCACGTCGGTCTGGAACCGGCCGGGACCGGCGGTGTGCAAATCGCGCACGGCAGCGGTCATCATCAGGATGTCGCCCGGGCTCTGAAACGATTTTAGGACCAGCGACCGCCTCACGCCTTCGCTCCTTGAGGGTCATTCAAACCACACTAGGTCCCGGTAGCCGAGTTTCTCCAGCAGGCCTTGTACCCCGGACTGGCGGAGCTTTTTTGCCCACCGCCCGACGACCGGGT
>CAYZWG010000175.1:0-10786 GCA_964481605.1 uncultured Planctomycetaceae bacterium | reverse complement strand
CAAGAGCATCTGACGGGCGAAGACCTATTTCGGCCCCTCATCGCCGCCAATGGGCGAGGATTTCGGGCCACCGGCTGCTGCCGCGGCTGAGTGAAGTTTCGGTTCTCTCTTCCGGCACGTTGGTTCCGGCCCACTCGCCGAGAAATGGGATTTTTTTGTGATTTCCGTGGATGGCTTGTTGACACCCCTCGGGACTCTGGATAATCTGGGACTTTGGCTGCGGTGGGACCGGGACCCCCCCGGATTAGCGTACTCCGCTGCAGCCAGGAGAACGGGAAGCCTTGGGTCCCCAAAGCGGCGGGTCTGCCGCGAGGGTTTCGGCGAAATGAATTTCGCCGCGGGCTTCGAGCCAATTTCGCTCCTATGGACGGATGGCGGAAGGGCACGGACGGGATGGATACGCCCTGGAATCGGAAAATCGAGCTAACTCCTTATTGGATGCGATCTTAGGAGCGCAAGCCACGGGGACGGAGTCTCAACCGAGGTGACCAGAGCGGCTGTTCAGCCACATTCTCTTTTGGTGCTGGCGCCCAGAACTCCGATTTGGATTCGAGTTGGCACTTGCTTCCCTGGTGAAGTAAACCGGGCAGCTTGGGCAAGGTTTGAGCCTGCCAGCAGGAGCCCGCACCGGGCAGAACACGTTTTCGAGGCTCGATTTGGCGGTTGGTGGCGAGTCGCGGGCAGGAGAAGCAAAGCCAGGCTGCCGAATATGCCGATAAAACGAGGGCGCAGGTTCGCATCGGGCGGAGCGGGTTTCCCGCCGCCGGATCGTGAAGGTGTCCGTGCGGGTCTTGACGCCACGCCGGCCCGTTCAGCCCGACCGAGGGCCTGGCTCCGGGAAACCGACCCAGGAAGCCGCACACTTCAGCCAACGCTGGTGCCCATGAATCCGACTTGCCGTCGCTCGCCGTTGTTGCTGATCGCCGTGGCCGGATTGGCCCTGTCCCTCGGTGTTGTCACGTTTGCACAGGCCCAGGGTTACGCGCCGCGTCGCCCCCGACGTTACGAACCGGCGACCCCGACCCTAAGTCCCTATCTCAACTATTTTCGCGCCGACCGGGGTCCGATCAGCAACTACCACACCTACGTACGTCCCGAGGAAAAACTACGCCGGGCATTCACATCGCAACGGACCGAACTGCAGCGTCAAGACCGCAGTCTTCGCGGCCTAAAACGCGAGGTCCATCGCGTCGAGCAATTCGGTAGCGCCGCGCCCACGGGCACGAGCGCCACGTTTTTCAACTATTCGCACTTCTATCCGGGTTTGCAGCAGTAGCCTCAGCGGCATCCATCGTGTCGGTCGATCATTTCGACGTTCGCATCCTGGTGTTCTCGGATAGCCGTGCCGCGAAGAGGTTCGGCCCCGCCGGCTCAACGGTCTGGGGGGGCGGCCTTGTTCGCTGGGCTGATGGGGTGATCTTGAGGCCTTTGCCGCTTTGTTCCACTTCGGCACCGGCGGCACACCCGGGGCAGGCTCTCGCCGTTTCTGGTTCCGTCTGAGAAACCGTCTCGGACCATCCCCAGGTATTTCGCACTGGGGACACACGACTGGCGCACCGGGTTCGACTGGCGCATGGCCTGCTAGCCGCCCAAGAGGTGAAAGAATCTGGCGGATACCCCACGCAGCGCAATACCCTACAGCCGGCGACAGGCATCTCAACCCTTGCCGCACGATGCGGAGTACGAGCACTTCGCGTGAAGCCCCCAACCCTCCCGGCGTTCACAGCGATGTCGATTTGTAAGAAGACTTATTGCGATGCTGGGCTAGCACCCTCCTCGCTGCCCCGATAGGCGACCGCCCGGGGGCGGGGGACTGAAACACCCCACGACCGGTACGTTGATCCGTTCAGTAAGAAAACCGCCCCGCATCTATTACCTATAGGCCGCCGCTGGCTTGATCCTGACACGCGGCGACAGATTTTTTGAAAAAAACCTGTTTCTTGTTTCTGTTGCGGAAAAATGGGATATCCAGGCATCCCCCCATCCGGTCTACACGCATCCCCCTGGCTTGTTCGGCCAAGGAGAGGATTCGCCCTGATGGTGCGCGTGAGCATGCTTTCCACAACAGAAGCCTGCTGGGAAAAGTGCGTGGGCGGCTCGGCTTCGAGTTCCATTGCCCGTGGTTAGCCTGGGTGGAAAACCCCCAGCACAAGAGCCTGTCCTTCGTGTTGGCCGATCGAGTGGTGATCGGCCGAGATCGCCGCGGCCCGACCCGGGGCATCCGCGGGGCGGATCGATCATTGCCTGGGAAGGGGCCGGCGGGCGCGTGTGGCTGCTCGGTTCGTCGAACGATCGTCGTTGCAACCCACGGTTTGTGGCCAAGGAGGTCTTGTCGTGCAAGGCGGTATCATTCCCGAGTGTGAAGATCGCGACGTGGTGAAGGACGGTCCCGACCGCCGTCCCTCGGCCGCGGTCCAGCCGGCGAAGCTGTCCGAGAAAGAGCGGGTTCGCCTGGAGAGGCAATTGGTGGAACGTTGCCTGAAAGGCGAGGTGGCGGCATGGGAGGAGCTTTACGAGAAGCATCACACGCCGCTGTTGCGGTGCTTGGCCATCCTTCTGGGGCCGAGAGGGGGCGACCGGAATCTGGTTGACGAGCTGGCGGCCCAAGTCTGGTACGCCCTGGTCGACGACGACGGCAAGCTGCTGGGCAAGTTCTCTCCCAAACGCGGCACGCGGTTGAACACGTTCATTCGAGCCGTTGCCAAGGATACGACAACCCGGCACTTCCGGGCTGAGCGGCGACGCCGTCGGCGCGAGCGGCAGGCTTCCAAGAAAGCGCCGACCTACGCGGATCGGCCCGAGGAGTTGGACGCTTCGCTCTCGGAGTTCCTGGGCACGCTGTCGGAGTCGGAGCGGGATTTCGCGGAGGACTACCTGCTGGCGGAGCCGTCGCCGCACGACGACGACGATGAAGAGGGCCGTTCGGAGGCCAGCATTTGGCAGTTCAGCCGGCGGATTCGCATGAAACTGCGAGAGTTCGTGGGGCTGGACGGCTGACTGCCGTGCTGAGGGAACGATCGAAAGCGGCAGGACTCTTGAGGGAGGCACGGGCAGGAAGATGAGCGACGCGCAGTGCGAGCCGGAGAGTGACCTCACGGTCGAGCCGTCGCTGGCGGCCGGCGTGGAGACCGCGGCGGAAAGGCTGTTTGCGGATCGGGGCGAACTCGCGGCCCGAGCGACGTTCCGGCCGTCCTTCCAACTGCTCGGCGGGACAGCGATCCTGTTGCTGGTGTTCGCGTGGGCCTACTATCCCACGATTGTCGAGTTGGTGAAGAGTTGGCGTACCCAGCCCGACTATTCACATGGTTACCTGGTCGTTCCCTTGGCGCTGTTTTTTCTCTGGGCCAAGCGGGATCGATTTCCCGGCCTGAGGAGCTCGGTTTCGTGGGCCGGGCTGGCGCTGATTTTCGTGAGTATCGCCGTGCGTTTCGTCGGCGCCCGCTGGTTCTTGGGCTCGGTCGACGCCTGGTCCATGCTGTTTTGGGTCGCCGGCGTGGTCTGGCTGCTCTGCGGCAGGTGGGTTCTTTGGTGGAGCTTGCCGTCGATCGCATTTCTCTGGTTCATGATCCCCCTGCCCTACAGTGCCGAACGGATGCTCAGTCTTCCGCTGCAGAAGATCGCCACGAGGCTCAGTGTGTGGGTGCTCCAGACGCTGGGACAGCCGGCCTGGGCGGCGGGCAATACCATTCTGATCGGTGCCGACAAGTTCGAGGTTGCCCAAGCGTGCTCGGGCTTGCGGATTTTTGTGGGGATCACGGCGCTAGCCTTTGCCTATGCGGTTCTGGTGCGTCGTTCGTGGTGGGAACGGGCCTTGATTCTGGCCAGCACGATCCCCATCGCACTGGTGGCCAACGCCACGCGAGTGGTGGTCACGGTGCTGCTTTTTCAGCACGTCTCGGGCGAGGCCTCGAAGAAATTCAGCCACGACTTTGCCGGGCTGGCGATGATCGTGTACGCGACCGCGCTGTTTGCCCTGGTGGTGTGGTACTTGGGCAAGGTGGTGGGCCGGATCGAGCAGGTCGATGTCTCGTCCGTGGTGGCCAGGTCTCGCCACGAGCCAACGGGCGAGGCGAGTTGAGGACCGTGCGGAGACAACTCGCCCGTGGGTTCCCAAGCTGGAGCTTGGGAACCAGGTGGGATGCTGGAGCTTGGGAACCAGGTGGGGGAACCAGGTGGGATGCGGACCGCATCCGTTCGATCGAGTTTGAGTCGCCGGGCCTGGCCCGGGGAACCTGCAACTGAAGTGAGTCTCCAGGAGATAAGTCGTGTCAGAGATCGGAAAACGCCCTGACAGCAAACAGAGTATCGTTCCAACGCAATCCTCCCGGCAGGGGGTCCGCCGCGTGCCGATGCGGATGGTCGGGCCACGGCCCCCGCATGACGACGGGCTCAAACCGCAATTGGTCCTGTTCGCCTTGCGGCGTTGGTGGAAGGTCGCGTTTCCGACCGGGCTCGTGCTGGCGGTAGTGGCCGCCGTGGTCGTGTTTCAGCTTTTCGAGAAGCAGTACAAGGCCACGGCGTGGATTCAGATTCAGTCGCAGACGCCCTACCTGGCGTTCGCGCCGGAACGAGCCGACATCAAGGACCATTTCGTCGGCACCCAACTTGAGTTGCTGCGAAGCCCGATGGTGATGGAGCCGGCCGTGACCCGACTTAACGGCCACAACGTTCCGGAGCTAGAATCGGAGCCCGATCCGGTCGAGCGATTGACGAAAGACATCAAGATCGAGTCGAGGGGCAAGTCGTCCGATCTCTACACGGTCTCGTTTACCAGCACCAGCCCCCAGGCCGCCACCGACGTGGCCAACGCCGTGGCCGACTCCTACTTCGATCTGCGCGGCACGTTCACCAAGGAACGCAACACCGAGTTGGTTAGTTTGCTGGAGGAAGAGCGGCAGACCCGCCAACAGGAATTGACCGAACTGGAGGAGACCTTCGCCACGCTCAGCGGACAGACGATCGACTCGGAGACGGGGATGTTTTCGGCGCCCTGGGACAACCGGGTGACCGATCCGCTGGCCGGCTATCGGGACCAGGTCGCGTCTGCCGAGGCCGAAAAGGCGGTGCTGGATGCCCAGGTCACCGTGCTGGAAAACGCCCTTTCCTCCCCGGCCCTGGAAGTCGCCTCGGAGCTGGTCGACCTCCAGGTGGAGAACGATCCGGGCGTGCTGGACCTCAAGCAACAGATTCTGGCGGCCGAGCGGGCCTTGCACGATGTCCAGAGCAAGGCTTCGGCGGATTCGGGCGGCGGTTACGCGAAGATGTATGAAGACAAGATGCAGCTTCTCCAGACCCAACTGGAGAGCTATCGGCTAGATGTGCGGAAGCGGGTGGCCGCCGCCATGGAGATCGAGGAACGACTCAAGCGGCGTCACGAGCTCGATACGGCCCGGGCCCAAGCGGCCAGCGCCCAGATACGCTACAAGACGCTGGATGATCGATACCGCAAGGCCCTCCGCTCGATGCAATCGGGAAACCAGTCGCTGGCGGAATTGCGTTTTCGCCAGGACGAATTGGTCCGCAAGCAGGATGTGCTGGGGCGAATCTCGTCTCGGGTCGTGGCCTTGCGAACCGAGCAGCAAGCCCCCAAGCGAGTCAACATTTGGCGTCGCGCGACGGTTCCCGCCGAGCCCCAGGAAATCTTTCCCCTGAAACAACTTGTCATGGCCGTGCCGGGGGCGTTTCTGTTCCCGTTTTTCCTGGCGGTGCTGTGGGAACGCATTCTCCGCCGCGTCTACGATTCCGATCGTCTCGAGCGGGACCTCGACCTGGCCGTGGTGGCCGAGATCGCCCGGCTGCCCCGCCGGACGCTGGGCAAGACCATCGAGGCCGACGGACGGCTGGACGAGGCGCTGCAAATCTTCGAGGAAAGTGTCGACACGCTGGGCACCAGTCTCACCCTCTCCGAGGAACTCAAGAACGCCAGGGTCCTGGCCGTGACCAGTGCGGTCAACAACGAAGGCAAGACCAGTATTGCGGCCCAATTGGCGGTCAGCATCTCCCGCACCACGCACTCGCGGACCTTGCTGATCGACGGCGACATGCGCTCGCCCGACATTCACAAGAAGTTCGACCTCGCCCTGGAACCCGGCTTCGCCGATGTGCTGGCGGGAAACTGCAATCCGGCTGACGCCATCGTGACCACCTGGAGCGAAGACCTTGACATCCTTCCGGCCGGTCGACTGCGGATGAATCCCCATCGCCTGGTCGGCAACGGCTGCCTCAAATCCTTCCTTGGAGGGCTTGGCGACGAATACCGTTATATCGTGATCGACACACCGCCCATCCTGGCTGCCGGGGAGTCGATGGTGCTCAGCAAGGCGGCCGATGCCACCTTGTTGTGCGCGATGTGGGACGTCAGCCGGGCGGAACAACTCCACCGGGCCTGCAAATGCCTGTTCGCCGCCGGCATTCAACCGGCCGGAACCGTTCTCAGCGGCGTCCCCACACGTCAGTACTTGCGGCGTTACGGACACTACGAGTATGTCCAGCGCTAGCGAGCCCGATTTTGGGCATACCAAGAAGACGAATCGCATCCGTTTTGACGTCCGGCGGCTTGACACGAGTGCTGCCTGACTTCGTTTCCCCCAGAATGCCTTTCCGGCCAAGATCGCGATGACCCGTCCCAGCAAATCGCCACCCGCCAAGGGCAAAGGCCCTTCGACCCCGACAACTCCGACGGCGACCACGATTCGGTTCTCCTGGTTGTTTGCCACGGGAGTCGTATTGATCGTTGCCGGCGTCATCCTTTACGGATGGCACGCCTATCAAATTCGGCGCGTCTCGGGCAACCTGCTCGAACAGGCCGACGTGGCCGAAAAGCAGCAAGACTGGGACAAGGCGGTGGAGAACGTTTATCGCTATCTGCAAGTCAACCCCGAGGACGTTCAGGCCAAGATTCGGCTCGCCCGCACGTGGGACCAGAAAGCCCGCTTCTCTTGGGAAAAGCAGCGTGCGGTGGAACTCTATACGCAAGCCTTGTTGAAGGCTCCGGCCGGCGACCAGCCCGCCTTGCGCCGGGGCCTTGCCACCCGACTGTTGGAACTTGGCCAGTTGCCGGCCGGGAGCGGCAGCAATCAGCCCGCGCAGTTGGCACGTGCCAAGGACCAGGTCCTGACCCTCTTGGCCGATGCACCCACCGACAAGGATGCCTGGCGTCTTCTCGCCCTGACCCTCTGGAGCCAACACGCCTGGAACGATCTGGGCGACCTGCCCGCCGGAATGGCTTCGCTGGAGGACGTCTTCCATCGGGCGCTGAAATACAACCCCGGCGGGATCAAGCTCTCGGGGGCTTTGGCCCGGCTCTACCGCACGGCCCGAGCACTCTGTAGCGAAGAGCACCGCAAGCTCGGCGACACACAGCGAGCCGCGTTGGCCGACGAGGTGATGCGGGAGATGGTGGCGGCCAATCGTCCCCCGGAAGCCGGCCAGGATGGTGGGCCGGCCGCATCGACGGATCGGAAGCCGGTCGAGGCCCACCTTGCCAGGTATCGCTACCGTGCCGAGTTCGGCTTGGGCGGTGCATTGGACGACATCAACGCGGCACTCGTATTGGGAGCCGATCGCTTCGACGTGCGACTGACCGCGGGAGTGGCCAACTTGCTCGCCGCCCGGGGAAGGGTCCAGGGAGGCGAGTTCGTGGCGGCTCGCCAGAGTTACGAGGATGCCCAGGAGCATTTTGAACATGCCGCACAAATCGCGCCCAAGGATCCAAGGCCCTATTTGTACCTGGGCGAGTTGGCCGCCGAACAAGGAGACTTGGACAAGGCCGCGACCACGTTCCGGCGGGGACTGAGCATGGTCGGCAAGGACCAGCTCGAGCTCAACGGCGCCCTGGCCGAGGCCCTTTTGCGACAGCCGTCCTCCAATCTGGACCGGGTGGACCTGGTGTTGAGAGCCTATGGGCAGGTGATCGAGACGTACCGCGGCCGAATTGCCCCCGGCCAGCAGCGGCTTCTGGAGGCTCAGCGCGATCGCCTCTTGGCACTGCGGAATATCCGCGGCAAGGACTACGCCGCCGCCGCCAAACTGTTCGAGGGCATTCTTCTCGGCGGAGCCACGGTGACCAGCACGGGCCAGCAAATGCAGGATTGGCAGCGATTGGCGATGTGTTACCTGGCGCTCAAACGGTTTGCCGACGCGGCCCACGCCTACGAGGAGATTGCCCGGACCGACTTTCAGAATGCTCGGTGGCGACTGTTGGCCGCCGCATCCTGGCTGGCCGCCAAACAGCCCTCGCCCGCTGTTGGGCAATACGAAATCGCCTTGACCACCGACCCCCGCCTGGAAACTCGGCTGCTACTGGCCGCCGCCCGACTGGCCCAGCAGAAGGCCCTGCCCGTCGCGGATCGCAAATGGCAGCGGTTTCGCTCCGAGATGGATACGATTCGGCAAGTCAGCCAGACCCAGGACCTTGCCAATCCGTGGCGACTGGACCTGCTGGAAGCCGAATACCAGATCGTTCGAAGCGAGAGTTCGGACGCCGGCTCGGAAGACCGGGCCAAGGTGCTGGCGCTGGTTCGCCGATTGGAGCAGGAGTATCCCGACTCGGCTCCGCTGCTGGTGCGTGTGCGGGCCTTGTACACCAAGCTGGCCGCCAAGCAGGACGCCCAACGCGCCGAGTTGGCCGCGAACACCCTGGGGGCGATTGCCCGGGGTGAATTTCCCGAAGCGGAGCAGTGGGAGACCAGCCTTCGTAAGCTCGAAGGCGACGACGGCCGGCTATGGCGATATTACCATGCCCTGCGCCTGCTCGGCCAGGCGTCCGGAGCCGGCGACGAAAAGCTGGTCGAAGCGGCCGACACGCTGGCCAAACTCGAAGCTGGGCACGCCGGCTGGCCGCCGGCCATCGTGCTGAAGGCCTCCGTCTGCCGGGCCCAGGGAAAACTGGCCGATGCGGTCGCCGCGCTGGAGAAGGCGATCCAGGCGGACGCCGGGCATACGAGAACGAGAACCTACGAGCGGCTCGTCTCGCTCCTGGTTCAGTCGGGCCGCGTCGAGGACGCCCAGGGTTGGCTCGAAAAGCTACGCGACCGGCTGCCCGGTTCCTCCGTGCTCCGTTCTCTGGAGATCGTGGTCAAACAGGGCCTGGGCGACGAAGAAGCGGCTTTGCAAGTGGCGCGGAGCGAAGTCGACCGCCGCCCGCGGGACGCCACGGCTCGCATCCGCCTGGCTCAACTCCTGTGGAGCAGTGATCAGAAGGACGAAGCGGAGAAAGCCTTCAAGGAGGCCGTCGTGCTGGCCCCGGCCGACATCCGCCCGCTGGAGGCCCTGTTTGGGTTCTATCGCCAAACCGACCAGTCGGATCGGGCGAAATCGACGCTGGAGGAACTGGCCCGGCTCGATCGGCTGACGGAGGCGCAACGGGCGGGCCTTTTGGCGCTGGGCTACTCCTCGCTGGGCGACCGCGACCTGGCCCAGACAACCTTCCGCGAGGGCGTGGCCGCCCAGCCCGACGACCTCACGCTGCACCTGCAATACGTCCAGTTCTTGCTGGCCGGCGGCAAGGCGAAAGACGTGGCGGAGGCCGAAACGATCGTCCGCGATCTGGAAGGGCGTTTTCCCGACTCCGCCGAGGTGAAGCGGGCCCGGGCGGGCGTACTGTTGGCCCAGGGGGGTGAAGCCAACCGCCGGAAAGCGAGAGAAACCTACGAACAACTGGAGGATTCCGGTACGGGTTCCGCCACCGCCGACAGTTTCGTCCTGGCCCGACTCTACGAAAGCGAAGGGAAATGGTCGGAGGCGGATCGCGCCTTCCAGTCGATGGTTTCGGCCAATCCCAGCCCGGCCCGGTTGTTCATCCTCATCGACCGGCTGTTGGGCAAGGGCCAGACCGACGAGGCCGAAACCTATCTCGACCAACTGGAACAGGCAGCCCCCAACGATCCTCGCACGATCCGGCTGCGAGTACGATGGCTGTCGCTGGCCGGGCGCGACAAGGAAATCGATGCGGTGATCGAGGACCACAAGGATCGTCTGCTGCGGTTGGCCGGCGGCGATCCCCAGCGCAAAGCCCAGGTGTATCAGACGGTTGGCGACATTCTCTCGTCCGTCGACCGTTTCGACGAGGCCGAGAAGTGGTATCGCCGCCTTTATCAGGCCGATCCCAAGCGGTACCAATCGCTGGCCCTGACGCTGGCCCGGCTGGACCGCCTGGATGACGCCATGGCCTTGTGCAAGGAGGCGGCCACGGGCGATTCGTCGTCTGCTCCGGCGATCGTGCTTTGCAATGTCTTGCTGCTCGGCCGGCCCGACGACAAGGCCTGGCAGCTTGCCGAACCCTATTTGAAAAAGGCGCTCGAGGCGTATGGCCAGGACGTGGCATTCCTGTTCAACCTGGCCAACGTCCGAATCACCCAACGTCGCATGGACGAGGCGGTCGCGCTCTACGAGAAGGTCCTCGACATGGCCCCCAGCAACACGGTGGCGCGAAACAACCTCGCCACCCTGCTGGCCGAGTTGCCCGGCCGCACCGACGAGGCCCTCCGCTACGTCGACGAGGCGATCCGCACCGAGGGTTTGACACCGGCCCTGTTGGATACCAAGGGCACGATCCTGCTGTATGAGAACCGGGCAGCGGAGGCGGTCCGCCTGCTGGAGATGGCGGTGGGCGGGTCGACCGCCGACCCCCGCTATTATCTCCACCTGGCCGGGGCCTACGATCTCGCCGGCCAGGCGGAAAAGGCCGGCCAGGCGTACCAGAAGGCCAAGCAAGGCGACCTCGAACGACGGATTCTCACGGAAAAAGACCAGCAACTGTTGGCCCAACTTCAACAGAAGCACGGCA
>CAYZWG010000174.1:0-10810 GCA_964481605.1 uncultured Planctomycetaceae bacterium | reverse complement strand
CGCGAACCACCTCGGCGGTCCACTGCCGGCTCCAGTCGAGATACTCGTGGCCGCTGCGATCGTCCTCGTAGACGTCGTAGTCGTAGCCGATATTGAAGGGTGGATCGGCGAAGGCCAAATCGACCACGCCATCGTCGACACGCTTGAGTCCTTGGATGCAGTCTTGATGAAAAACGCGATTCCAGCGATTGGGCACGGCAATCAGGCTCCTTCCGGTTTGCGAATGCTGACTGTTTGTGAGAAACACTCCCCGTGGCGAGCCGGGTGGCCCGGCTCGCCACGGTTACCGCCGGGCGGTGTCTCCCGCGACGCAAGGAAAGTTCCGTAGGGCCGGCACAGCCGGCCCTACGGGGCTCGGCGGGGTCAGGAGACCCGCGCCGAACAGAGCCGAATCCCCCCTACCTGGGAGACTAAAACGCCTTGCTCAGCCCCGGCATGGCGATCGGGTAGCGGCCGTCCGCATCGGGCTTCACCGGCGCGGGACCCTCCAGAGTGGCAATGTCCTCCAGTCCCGGCGCCTGCTCCAAGTTCGAGGCCAGCGCCTCCTCCCAGGTCACTTTCTTGCCCGACTCGGCGGCCATCCGGCCGAGGATGCCGGTCATCGCGGCATAGGCGCAACGTTCCGACTCGTTGTAGGGCTGGTCCTTGCGGATCGCCTCGAACAGCAGGTCGTGCTCCCGTTGGTAGTGATTGCAGGGGGGACCCTTGTACTCCCAGATCTGATTCGCGGCCGTGCGATCGTGGCTTTTGTAGAGGCGCGGTTCGGTGATTCCTTCGCCCAGCACGCCCGAGCCACTGGAGCCGTGGATCACGTCGCCGAAAAAGCCCCAGCAGTTGGCCATGTGCCGGCCTTGGGCAAACAGCCGGGTCCCGTCCGCGAACGTGTATTCCACCGCGTAGTGATCGAACAACTGGTCCGGCTTGTCGCGAACCTGGCGGCCTCCCTGCCCCTGGGCCGAGACGGGCCAGGCGCCCTTCAGCCAGCAGCAGACGTCCAGGTTGTGAATCAGCCAGTCCAGAATAAAGCTGCCGTTGAGCCAGGTGTAGCAGGAATAGTTGCGAATCTGGTGGGCCATATCGCTTTCGCCGGCCGCCTTTGGCCGAAACCCCACCGGCCCGTGCTCGCGGTACGCCCAACAGGTGATCACCTTGCCCAGGGCGCCCTGGTGGATCTGCTCGACCGCCTCTTCCAGCGGCTTGTAGTGGCGACTCATCAGGCCGCCGGCGATCTTCAGATTCTTCGCCTTGGCCTTCTTCCCCGCCGCCAGCACGCGACGAATGCCGGGTGCGTCCACGGCAAACGACTTCTCCATGAACACGTTGCGGCCCTGCTCCACGGCGTAGTCCACGTGAATCGGCCGAAACGCCGGGGGCGTGGTCAACAGCACCAGGTCGGACGGGCCAATGGCCTGGATCGCCTTCTTGAAGGCGTCCAGCCCCAGGAACTGCCGCTCCGGCGGCACGTCCATCCGCTTCTCGAACCTCTTGGCCAGGTTGTTGTAGCTCGACTTGAGCCGGCCTTCGAACACGTCGGCCATGGCCCACAGCTTCACCGGCCCCTTGGTCGAGAGCGCGTTGGCCGCCGCGCCCGTGCCCCGTCCGCCACAACCGACCAGGGCCACCTTGATCGTGTTGTCTTCCCCGGCGTAGCTTCGCGCGGCGATCGCGCTGGCCAGGGCGGTGCCCGTCAGGGCCGTGCCGGACTGCTTGAGAAACTCGCGACGCGAGCTGGTCGATGGTTCAGAATGGTCAGGATGGTTGGCAACGTTCATCAGCCGGCCCTTTCTTTGGGGTGCAAGAGACAATCACATTTCGGCATCGACAGGGAACGACCGACGCCGCTTCCTCTCGGTTCCAAACCCCAGCTTGGCAGCCGGGCGGGAACGGTCTTTCCGCCGCTCCGCCCCGAATTCTGTTTCCCGCCGACGGCGTTGTCAACCGTGGGGGCACATTATCGACGCTTTATCGACGCCGGGCGGACGGCAGCGGCGTGCCCGGCCCGGCGTCGATACGGGTACCCCGCCAGGGGAGCAGAAGCGGCGGCCGTAGGGCCGGCTGTGCCGGCCGGATTGCGGGGACACGCTCGACCGGGCTCCGCCGGAAAAGTGCCATTCGTGCCAGACCCCTCGGACCCCTCGGTTGACGCGGGTCACCTCTCCACCCAGGCGGCAAGCTGGTAGGGACCCAGCACCACGGCCTGGCCGCCGGTGTCCTTGCCCAACTCGGGCGATCCGCCCAGCGGCCTGAAGTCACCCTTCAGCTTCAGGGCAACTCGCCTTTGCTCCCACGTCTGGTTCACCACGTAGACATACTGCCGGTCGTCGCATCGGGTCGTGCGGCCCGCCAACCCGTCGCCCAGCCCGGCAATCTCCTCCCAGCGGCCGGCCGGCAGTTGGCGAAAGACCCGGGCGAAACGCTCGACTTGGGCTTCGTGGCCCACGGTGCCGTTGGTGAAACCTCCCACGGCGATCAAGGTGGGATCGAACATGGCCATCGCCCGAGCGTAGTATTCCATGAAGTGGTCGTGGCCCGGCACCACCGCCGTCGCCCGCCAGGGGATCGATTGGTACCAGTCGCACTCCAGCGGCTGGGTCTTGCCCACGGCGCTTTCGAAGTAGCGGTTGTAGAGAAACACGCCGAAGTCGGCCGTGGTGCGAAATTCCTTCTGCTGATCCGCGTCGAGGTCCATCTTGCGGATGGCGTCGATGTTCTCCGCAGTGGGCGGGGGGCAACCCCAGCGGCCCCGCGTGGTGCCGAAGGTGAGCCGCTTCCGCTTGGCCGTGGGGCCCAGCCGCTGCTGGAGGACCACGCCCGGCTGCTCGGCCAACAACGCCGGATCGATCCCGCCCTCGCGGGCCATCTCGACCAGTCGCTTGCCGCCCATCCATTCCAGCCGCTGGGGGTCGATGATCGACATGGGCGGTTCCAGGATGGTCACCACCAATTGCAGGTCGTCCCGCTTGTCGCGAAGAATCTTGGCCACGCGGCCGTAGTAGTCGGCCATCCGCCGGCAACGCCAGCCGATCCATTCCTCCCTCGCGTTGGCCATGATCCACTGGTAACGCTTGCCGAACCGCTGAGGGTCGCCGGGGTCGACCGGCACGGTCAGGCCCGTATCCGCTGTAAACGCCCCCACGGTCCAGTCGTCGTAACTGACGTCCAGACTGCCGGGCTGAAGCAGTTGGGCCAGGGTCAAGTGGAAACCCAGCCCGGCAAAAGCCGGCCGGTCCCCGTAGCGGTCGGCCAGTTCCTTCACCAGGACCAGCACCCGGGCCTGCACGCGGGGGTGGAGGGCGTTGAACATCGGCATGAGATGGTGCCAGGTCCTGGTGGCGACCCGGTTGTCCTTGGAGACCGTGTTGAAGGTCGGCTCGCCGGCGCGAACGCGGGCGTCGTCGGCGTTCATCCGGCGCACCAGGGAGGGAAGCTGGTGGACGTTGAGCAGGCCGTAGAACTTGAACCCTCGCTCGCCGAATCGGGCCAGCAGGATATCGACCCAGGCATCGGTGGGCAGATGAAACCCCCCCTTGCCGCCGCGGGCCTCGACCAGCGAGTTGTAAATCGGCCCTTCGTACCAGACGACCGGGTGCATGAGGACGTTTTGCCCCGTGTAGTCAAAGTAGTCGCAGAGATTGCAGGCCACTCGATCGAAGTCGACCGGGTCCGGTGCGTCGCCGCCGAAGCAGCGCGACAGGGGCTGCGCGTCCTCCCAATAGTGGCCGATCAGTCGCCGGCTGGGCAGGCGGCTGGCCGGCCGCGAGGGCAGGCGACCGTCCACCGCGAACACGTCGATCGTCGAGGCGGCCGCCGGCTGGCCTTCCAGCCAGGTGGTGAAGACCAGCGCCTGGTTCACGTCCCGGGCCCAGATCACGAACTCGAACGTCTGCATCCGGCCGGAAATCGGATAGTCGTCGCCGGTAAAATAGCCGGTGTGGGCATTGAACCGGTCGGCCTCGACCGGCGACCACGAGGCGATCTCGCACGTGCGAGGTTTGTCGTCGGGATACGTCAGCCGCACCAGGTGCAGGCCGGTTCGGCGAAGCGGCAGCCGGACGACGAAGCGGGAGAATTGCTTTGGCCCCGCCTCGCGGTAAACCCCCACCTCGCTCCGCACCACGCGGCTGGTGCCGTCGTCGCAGAGCGTCTCGGGCCCCAACTCCCGCGCCAGGTCGACGTGGAGCACCTTTTTCAGGGCGGGTTCGCCCACCGGCTGCCGCTGGTACGGCGCCAGCACGCAGACCGGCGTCTCGTGCAGCGGGCGTCCGTCCGAGTCGACCACCAGCCGATAGACGCCGGCCGCCGGGGCGCGGAAGGCCGCCGAGAGCAGCGTGCCCCGGCGGGAGGCCAATTGCAGCGGATGTTGGCTGGTGTGCAGCGGCGAGCCGTCCGCCGCGGCGATCCTCACCGCCAGCGTCCCCCGGTAGGGCGTGGTGCCCCCGTTGAACACGGCCACTCGGCAGGGCGTCTCCCGGCCCAACATGCCCACGCACCGCACCGTGTAGAAATACAGGTCCTTTTCCGGCGGCAAGAGCGCGGCCAGTTGGGGTCGGTCCTGGGCGGCCGCCCGGGCCAACTCGGAATCGGAAAGGGACCGGTTCCAGACCTTAACCTCATCGAGCACCCCGGGGAACGGATTGCTCACCGTGTCGCCGGCGGCCTGACCGCGTTTGGAGCCGTGCTTGGAGCGGTGTTTCGCCTTTCGCTGCACGGCCTGGGCGCCGATCGTGAAATGCCGCCCTTGGGAGATTCGCCCCTGGACCGATTCCTCGGCGTCCAGCCGGCCGTCGATGTAAATCCGCCTCTGCCGGCCGTCGAAGACGCCCGCCAGGTGATACCAGCGGCCGGTTTCCAGCGAGGTTTTTCCCGTCAGCCAGTTTCCCGCCCAGTTGCCGTCGAGGTTCAGTTGCAGCCGCACGCGGCGTTTTTTGCCCAGGTTGACGCCGAGGCGATAGGCGTACTCGTGGTTGAGGATCAGTCCGCGGGCCGTGGGGTTTTCCAACCTCACCCAGGCGGCGATGGTGACCTGGTCGGGGCAGTCCAGCTCCTTGGTTTTCTCCACCATGACCACGGACCGGCCGCCGCTGAAGTCGAGGGCGGTCCCGTGTTTTCCTTTCACCCAGACGGGCGCCAGCACCCGGGCCGAGCCGGAGTTGCCGAAAACGTCGGCGGAAGGGCGGGCCGTGTTGGCGGCCGTATCGCCGCGGCCCTCGTCCAAGGCCCAATACCCCACCAGGCCCGAGGCGGTCGCGTCGACCTCGGCCGCCTCCGCACGCGCGGCGTGCAAGACGGCCGCGGCGGCCACGCAGATCAGTAGTTTCTTCCAGCCGGGTCGAGGGCCCATGTTGATTCCTCGCGTGCTTGGGTTGGGGTTCCACCGTGTGGCGGCCATGAACTTAAACGATCACCCGGCAAAAAGCCAGCAGGCGGGTCGGGCAAGGAGGTCGGCCGTGGCGTGGGCAGCACCGGTTCTTGAACCGGTGTGGCTGGTGCCACAAGAGGTCAGCGCAAATCGCTCCACCCATGGAATAGGAACACCGCCCGAGCGTGGCCACTCTCGCCGGCGGCCGGTTTACGCGGCCGACCACCGTGCCTAGAATGGCCTGCCGCGGTCGAGTTCCCAACTGCTGCTCAAAGGAGGAATGCCCATCATGGCTACGGCCCTTGTGCTTACCGCATGTTTGTTGGCCGGAGCGTTGTCGGACCTCGACAATTTCGCCCAGAACCCCTCGTTCGAGTCCGACCGCGACCACGACGAGGGCCCCGACGGCTGGACGCCCAACGCCTTCGACTCTGCCGCCACGCTCGCCTGGGACAAGTCGGTCGCGCGCACCGGCCGGGCCAGTCTCGAGATCAGCGATCCGGGCACGGCCGACTCGAAGGACTGGCAAAAGAGCGCGGCCCGGTGGACGTCCGGCAAACGTCCGGTCGAGCCGGGAACCGGCTACACGCTGGAGGTCTGGGTGAAGACCCAGGACGTCACCGGCAGGGCGTCCGCCCGGCTGGCCTGGTTCAACGACCGCCGCTGGTTGAGCGAGTCACCCGCGTCGCCGGTCGGCGGTACGAGCGATTGGCAAAAACTGACCCTCACGGCCGACGCGCCGGCCGGCGCCGACGGCGTTTCGATCTACCTGGAATTGGCTCGCGGCAGCGGCTCGGCCTGGTTCGACGACGTGAAGCTCTCCGGCAAGAGCGAGCCGGCGGCAAAGGTCGAATACGTTTTCCACGACACGGACGACTGGTTTCCCTTCTCGTTTCCCTTGGACGACACCAATCTGGAGGGCATCGACCTGACCGGACTGCTCGACGCGCCGGCGGGAAAACACGGTTTCACGACGGTCCGCGGGGACGGCCATTTCTATTTCGAGGACGGCACCCGGGCGAGGTTCTTCGGCACGAATGTGGGGGGGCGTGAATGCGCGCCGGAAAAAGACCGGGCTCGCGCGGTGGCCGCCCGGCTGGCCAAGTACGGGGTCAACATGCTGCGGCTGCACAGCATGGACTCGCGCTGGGGGCCGCTGATCGATTACTCCCGGGGAACCAGCCAGGAGTTCGATCCGGAGGGCCTCGATCGCATCGACTACTTTGTTGCCCAACTGAAGAAACGCGGCATCTACATTTATCTCGACCTGCTCGACTACCGGCAATTCCTCACGGCCGACGGAGTGAAGCACGGCGACGAGTTCACCCACAACTGGCAAGGGTCGATGAAGGGAGCTTCCATTTTCGACGAGCGAATGATCGAGCTCCAGAAGGACTACGCCACGAAGCTGTTGACCCATCGCAACCCCTACACGGGGCTGCGGTACGTGGACGATCCGGCCATCGCCGTGGTGGAAACGACCAACGAGAACTCGATCTTCTACTTTTTCAACATGTCCGGCTTGTCGCTGGAGTATTATCGCCACGAGCTGACGCGCCGCTGGAACCGCTGGCTGGCGACCCGCTACGACACCCGGGAAAAACTGGCCCGCGCGTGGACCGACGATCAAGGCACTTGCTCGCTGCTTGCGGACGAGGCTCCCGCCAAGGGGAACGTGGCCCTCTCGCTGGGCCGGTTCGGGCGTTTTCGCCCGGACGCCGAGGGCAAGGTGGACGACCCCCTGCTCGCCCCCCTGCGCACCAGCGACATGCTGCGGTTCTTCGCCGAGATCCAGCGGCACTATTACCAGACGATGCGGACGCACCTCAAGCGGCTGGGCGTGCGCGTGCCCGTGGCCGGCACCAACCAGCAGTTCGTCGTGGCCGATTGCCTGGTCGACTCGGAGGCCAACGACTTCATGTCGCGCAACCAGTATTGGCGCCATCCTTATCGCAACGCCAAACCGTTCTTCAAGTTCGCCAACGAGCCGCTCGTCCAGGTCGACATTCCCACCCAGCGGAATCCCTTTTCGGTGATTGCCCACACCAGCGTGGCGGGCAAGCCGCAGGCGGTCGCCGAGTTCAATTTCCCCTGGCCCAACGAGTATCGTTGTGAAGGACTGCTGATGGCCGCCGCCTATGCCTGCTTGCAGGATTGGGACATCTTCCTGCTGTTTTCCTACGGCGGCGACGAACCGCTTCTGTCGATGTTTCGCAGCCGGTCCGACCCCGCCCGCTGGGGCGAGTTCCCGGCGGCGGCGATGCTCTTTCATCGCCACGATGTGGCCGCGGCTCGAAACGAGGTTCACGTGGTCCACACGCCGGAGGACACGTTCACGCTCCAGCCCCACACCCGCAACGCGAAGTACACCAACGAGCGTTTTCTGGCTTTCACCTCCAAGGTGCGAAACGTCTTCATCAAGGACGCCTACCGCGGCGACGCCGACGTGGTGCTGGCCTGCGGCCTCTCGGCCCAAGCGCCGGTAGAGGGCAAGGCAAAGGTCATTCGGCTGGCCGAACGCCCTTACCAGAAGTGGCTCTATCCCCGGTTCGTGGAGGCCGCCCGCAAGCTGGGACTGCCCGGCTACGAACGCATCCAGAGCGGTGCCCGGCGTTTCGACAGCGACACGGGCGAGCTTTCCCTGGACTATGGCCGGGGGCTTTTGACCATCAACACGCCCCGAACCAAGTCGGCCGTCGGACGGCTGGCCGAGGCGGGGCGGATCGAGCTGGGCGCCGTCAGCGTGCGCTCGACGACCGAGTTTGCCGCCGTGGTGCTCACTTCGCTGGACGGCAAGCCCATCGGCACCTCGCGGCATCTATTGCTGACGGCCGTGGGCCGGGCCGAAAACACGGCCCAGGGCTTTTGGCCTCCGAACCCCAAGCAGGCCGCCCGTTCGACCCACTCCTGGATGCTCCCCGCCGAGGGCCGGTTGCCGGTGATCGCCAAACCGGTCCGCGGCGAGGTCAGCCTGCCGGTGCCCGCCGCCGCCAGCGTCTTCGCCTTGGACGCGACGGGCAAGCGGCAGGGCCGGATCGCCACGGCCAAGGACCACGGGGTGTTGGTCATTCGGCCCGAGTCGGCACGGAGCATCTGGTGCGAAGTGGTGGTGGGCGGCCAGTGATGGCGGGGATCGCGGCAAGAGACCCCGGCGAATCATCCCGGCGAATCGTCCCGGCACCGAAACCTGGGGCCGGTTGTACGGTTTATACCAGGGTGCTGGAGCAATGGTCCCCTCTTCCCCCCCTTAAGGAGAGCAGACAATGCGCATCTTCCTTCCCCTACTTGCCCTGGCGGTGGCCACCGCACCGGGCACCAGCCGGGCGGACGAGTCGAAACGGCCCGGCCCGCCCCGACCGGCAGCCCTGTTCGAGCGGCTCGACGCCGACCACGACGGGTTCCTCACGGCCGATCAGCTTCCCGATCGTCTGCCCGACCCCTTGCGGGCGGTGTTGCGCAAGGCAGACACGAACGGCGACAAGAAAATCAGCCGGGAAGAATTCCAGCAGGCGGTCAGCCATCTCGGACCGGGCCGCCGGCCGGAGGCCTCGCGTCGCGGTGGCCCCCCCGCAGGTGGACCGCCTCGCCGGAGAGGTCCCGCCGCGCCCCCCCACCGGCCGGAGGCCGCACCGCACGGGCCCCATCACGGCCCTCCACCGGGTCATCCGCCCATCAGCGCCCACGGCCGGTCCGCGGGCCCGCCGTCCATGGGCCACGGCGGCGGAATGCCCGATCCGGGGCGGATTTTCGATCGTCTCGACCGTGACCACGACGGCCAACTCAGCCGGCGGGAGTTCGTCGAGGGGATCAAGCGATTTCATCCGCCGGGCGGACCGCCGCGGGGCCGGATTTCGGCCGCCGTGAGGGGACGCCCGCCGCAGCGCGGAGCGGTGGCCCGACCAGGCCGACCGGCTCTCCCGGCCCGCCCCGAGATTCTCGCCCGGCTGCGGTCGGCCGACAAGAATGGCGACGGCCAGTTGAGCAGGGCGGAAGCCCCGCCGCGTTTGAAGGCCCACTTCGACCGCGTGGACACGAACCACGACGGCCAACTCGCTCCTCCGGAACTTCGTCGCGTGGCGGCGATGGCGATGCGAATGCGAGCCGCCTCCGCCCGGTGGCAACCGGCGTATGGCCGGCAGCCCGCCGGGTTTGGACCGGGTCGAGGTCCGTGGCAACCTCCTGCCGGGTTCCGCCCCCCGTGGGCCGGCCATCGACCGCCCTGGGCAGGGCATCGGCCACCTTGGGCAGGACAAGGACCACCCTGGGCTGGACAACGACCACCCTGGGCTGGACAAGGGCCGCCCTGGGCAACGTGGCAACGGGGCGCCGTGGGCCGACCGCCGAGCCGGTCCCTGGCCAGCCGGCAGGTGCCGCCGGGTCGCCGGCCGCCGGCAGTGCGTCCACCGGGTGGTCCCGCCGGCCCGCCCCAGCGGCACGCCGCCGAAGCCCACCACCGAGCCGACCGAGAGCACCGGGCCGCCGAGGCCCGAAAGAAGGCTGCCGGCCGCCAAAAAGCCGCGGCGAAGAAGCGAGCCGCGGCCGCCAAGGCCAAGAGGAAGTCGTCCGCCCAATCGAAGAGCCCCGCCCCGAAAAAGGGTCCGGCTCCCAAGAAACCGGACGAATGACGGTTCGGCGCGGGGCTGCTGACCCCGCCGGCGGGTGGCCCTGATAGCTCGCCTATCTCAGGCGGCGTAGCCGCAAGAGGCCTGTTCGGCGCGGGGCTGCTGACCCCGCTCCACGCGTGCGGGCGGCAGTCCGGCACGCCGCAAGGCACGCCTCCTGTGCCTCACGGCACCCCGATAGCAAAGCTATCGCGGCCACCCACGAATTGCGGCACCCCGATAGCAGAGCTATCGCGGCCACCCACGAATTCTCGACGCCCGACGGGAACTCGATGGTCTCGTCGGGCGTCGGTATTTTGGGGGCCGTTTCAAATCGCCGGTGCGAACCTGAACCGGCCGGCCTTGTCCAACGTAGAAAGGAGCGAGGGCCGGCGCCACCGGCGGGGTCGCCAGACCCGCGCCGAACGCTGCAAGGCCGCGGCCCAATGACGGGGTGAACCGTGAAAAGCCAGCCACTGAGTACGCTTCGCCGCAGACGCTTCGGCCACGGCGATTTCCCGCTCGATCGCCAATCCCGGGCGTATCGGCGGTACAGCCGAGGAATGGACCGGCAGTTGGCCAAGTTGGTCTGCCGCTGGGCCCACTTGTCGGCCCCAGGCGTGGTGCGAGGTTTGCGGCGGAGCCCCATGGTGGAAGGTACCAACGATATGTGCTAGCCCCGTAGGCCGGATCGCGATCCGGCACCGTGGCTGCATCATCCGTATCGTAGCGAGGACCCAGGAAAACCTGATTGCAGAAATCCAACTTTTCGAGCCCCCCACGAGCGGCCGGTCCCCCTTCTGTTGGCTACCCAGCCTCCCCCACCGGCCGCTCTCTTTTTGCGCGCTTG
>CAYZWG010000173.1:0-10810 GCA_964481605.1 uncultured Planctomycetaceae bacterium | reverse complement strand
TTAAACGGGTATGAAAAACGCGGATTCTCGTCTGGGGCGTGTCATTGCGGCGGCAACAGATTCTCGCCCACCGGGAAGTTGCGGAAGCGAATCGTGTAGGCCTCCTCGAACCAGCGGGCGATGTGGTCGTCGGCCTGCCGGTCATATTCCGGCGCGTTGTAGAGAACGCGGCCGTCGACCGGAGCGCGGATTTCGCCGTCCTCGACGATCACCCGGCCCGACTTGATTACGTAGCGGGGGAGCTCGAACATCGCGCGGCGGTTCTTGCTTGGCGTGTAGAGGGTCAAGTCGGCGTCGGCGCCGGGGCCAAGGTGACCCTTGTTGTTCAGGCCCAGAATCCGCGCCGGGGCCGCCCTGGTGATGATGCAGATTTCTTGCAGCGAGTATTCGCGGTCCAGTTCCGCCAGGCAGCAACGCTGGCGGACCTTGGGGTGGACCGTTTTCAACACGTCGCCGCGGTAGGTCCGATCCATCAAGAGGCGGATAATCTCCGGGTAGCTCGAGAAGGTGGCGCCGTTGGGGTGATCGGTGGAAAGGCAGATTCGCCAAGGATCGTCGGCCAGCAGGAACCACTCCAGGCCGATCGCCCATTGCACCGTGTGAACCAGGCTCTTGTTCTTGTACTCGATGGGCACGATGCCGCAGCCGGCTTCCAGTTCCACGTCGCCGGAGAACCACTTGGTGCCGTAGATCTTGTGCAGGTAGTAGCCCAGCGGTCCGTCGCCGGTCAGGCTGGTCGTCTGCCCAAACATCACCTGGCCCACGTCGAGCGTGATGTTGTCGTGCTGGTTGACGTACTGGACCAACTGGGGCACCTTCGAGTTGAACGTGTTCTCGTCCTCGTCGCCGCCGCCATAGCTGTGGAACTGGACGTGGGCAAGGTGGCCGCGGTGGCCGCCCAGCGTCTTCATCGTCTCCAGCGTGGTGTTCCAATTGCCCGGCAGGCCCAGGTTGTTGGGGTGGATATGCAGCGCGTGCGGCAGGGCCAGCTCGTCGGCCGCGGCCGCCAGCACCTCGACAATTTGCCGCGGAGTGACCTCGAAGTGGTCGACGCGGTGGTCCAGGTCGCGGGCGTTGCCCGCGGGCCGCTGCTTCCAATGCTCCACGCCCCCGGGGTTGACGATCTTGATGGCGTAGGCCCTGGCCGCGCCCAACAACCAGGCAACGAAGTCGCGGACCCTGTCGGGACGGCCGTCGCGGATCGCCCGCATCACGTAGTGGTTGTTTCCCACCAGCACGTAGAAGCCCTTGTCGATGCAGGGCATGTCGGCGAGCTCTTCGTGGGCGTGGCGGGCGCCCAGGGGGGGCACGGCGGCGTCGAAGGCCGTGGTGTAGCCCAAACCGGCATACGTATAGCCGGTGGCAAACGTGCTGGGCACGCTCCCCAGCGTGCCGCTGTGGGTGTGCGCGGTCCGGTGGACCGGCCGGGCCATCCGCTTGTCTTCCGGGCGCAGCTTGCGGGCCGTGTTGCACTTCGGCCCGGCAATGTGGCTGTGCATGTCGATCCCGCCCGGCATGACCACCAGGCCGCCGGCGTCGATCGTCTTGTCCGCTGGCGTGTGGGGATCGTCCGGCGGCGCCACGATCTTGTCGCCCTGGATCCAGATGTCGCGAACCTCGCCGTCGATGCCGTGGACCGGATCGTGGACGGTTCCGCCGGCGATTTTCAGCAGGGATTGGGGCATGGATCGTCGCTGTCCATTCTTGTCGGAGTCCGTAGGCCCGATCGTGATCCGGCCTGCCAGTCCATCCAGAATACCACGATGGCGGTCGCCGTCCAGCCGCCAAACCACGCTCGTCGCGCAACTTGCACCGCCGTCGATTGCCGGTCATACTCCTTGCCTGGCGACTCGCTCGCCTTGGAGGTTCTTCCCGGTTCCATTCGAGAAAGGGCAATCGATGCACAACAGACATTGGGCAAGCAGCTTGTCGCTGGTGGGAACCGTCCTGTGCTTGGCCGCCTGCACCGTGGCCGCCCCCGGCTTGGGCGCGGAGGCCACCGGCCCGGCGCCGGTGGTGGAAGACGGCTGGGCCTGGTACGACGTACGCGACTGGGGCGTGGAAGGAAAAGGGTGGAAAGAGACAGCGCGTTACTTCGACCGCCTGCCGGCCAAGGCCGAAGGCGTGGTCCGTCCCCCGGTTTGGAGCCTGAGCCGGCACTCGGCGGGGATGTGTGCGCGGTTTGCCACCGACGCCGCCAAGATCGCCGTCCGCTATGAACTGCTCTCCCCCAACCTGGCCATGTCCCACATGCCGGCCACCGGCGTCAGTGGCGTGGACCTCTATGCCGAAGACGGATCGGGCCGGTGGCGCTGGGTGGGTGTGTCGCGACCCACGGCGAAAAAGGTGCGGGCCACGCTGGCCGACGGCGTCGACCCCGGCCGGCGACGCTACATGATCTACCTGCCGCTGTACAATGGCATCGAGTCGCTCCAGGTGGGCGTGCCCCAGGGGGCCCATTTCCAGCCCATCGCACCGCGCCCAGCCCGGCCCATCGTCTACTACGGCACCTCGATCGCCCACGGGGCCTGCTCCTCGCGGCCGGGAATGGCCTTTCCCTCCATGTTGGGTCGCCGGTTGGATCGGCCGGTAATCAATCTCGGGTTCTCGGGCAACGGGCGGATGGACCCCGAGGTGGTCGATTTGATGGGCGAGTTGGACGCCGCCATCTACGTGATTGATTGCCTGCCCAACATGGAGGCCAAGGCGGTCGCCGAGCGGACCGAGCCGTTGGTGCGAACGCTTCGGGCGGCCAGGCCCAAGGCGCCGATCGTGCTGGTCGAGGACCGCACCTATGGCAACGCCTGGCTGCTGCCGGCGCGAAGGCGGCGTCACGCCACCAGCCGGGCGGCGTTGCGGGCGGCCTACGAGCGTCTGGTCGCCGCCGGTGTGCCCGGCCTCTACTACGTGGAGGGGGCCTCGCTTCTGGGCGACGACGACGAAGCGACCACCGACGGCTCGCACCCTTCCGACTTGGGGATGATGCGAATGACCGAGGCGCTGCTGCCCACGTTGCGCAAGGCGCTGGGCGCGCGTTGAACTCGTCGGCCCGATCGTGATCGGGCAACGTCCGTTGCCCTCACCGACCACCGCCAAGCCGTAGGGCCGGCCGTGCGGAGCCGAAACATGGCTGGCGCTGGCGAAACGCCGCAACCGGCCGGCACGGCCGGCCCTACGGCATTCCCCCCATGCCGGATCGTGATCCGGCCTACCGGGGCCTAGGGCAAGGCGGGGGGTGGCGCATTCAGCCAGGCAAGATT
Source organism: uncultured Planctomycetaceae bacterium (assembly GCA_964481605.1). GTDB lineage: Bacteria > Planctomycetota > Planctomycetia > Pirellulales > Thermoguttaceae > CAYZWG01. Next base: position 7,550 of record CAYZWG010000173.1, on the reverse strand, counting down.
AAAGGCGTAGTGTTGCTTGGACGAGATCAAGTGAATCACCCCATTGGCCGCCTGGCAGATGGACAGGTACCCGCGCGGTTCGGCGGATGTCGTGCTCATCGTAAACCGGCCCGTGTTTCCTCCGCCGTCGATCGTGCGTGGTGGTCCATCATCCGTGATCAGGCGTTTGATTTCCCACGACCGGCCCTCGTCCCTGGAGAGGGCGGCGAACAGACCCGAGCCCACTCGTTTCTTGCCCGCGGCGTCGAGGAAGCGTACGGCACGGCCGAAGGAGCAAAACAGAATCGGCCCTTCCCGCAGCCGCAAGATGGCCAGTCGCTGCCCTCCGCCGATCGGCGGGAACAGGCTGGCGCTATAGGTCCAGGAGTTTCCCCGATCGGCGGAAACGCTCATCGGCATCCGCCCGTTGATGTTGTTGCCACGGCCGAACGCCAGCAGCCGCCCGTCGGAAAGTTCCACCAGGCCCGCGTGGATTCCGGCCATCAACGCGCCGGTTGAGCCGGCAGAAAAGTCCGGCGCAGGTGCGTCCTCGCTCGGATCGATCCACGTCTTGCCCGCATCACGGCTGACCAGCACGGTTGAGCCACCGCTGCCTCCAGGCACGGCATCGCAGGGGACCAGGATGGCGCCGTCGCGAGTTTGAACGACCGATTCGATCGGCATGTGGTGCAAACCGTGCTGCGGCATAATCAAGCGGGCCTTCGACCAGGTGGCCCCGTTATCGGTCGACGTTCGCAGGATGGTTGCCAGGCTGCCCCAGGTGGCCGCGGCGGCAAGCCCGTTGAAATGGTAGAGCGTGCCCTGCCGGTCGACCCACAGTGCAGGCGCGTGGTCATTTCGATCCGGGGCATCCCAGAAATTCGAGGCGACTTGCCACTCGTCCTCGCCGTAAGGCAAACGACTGCCGACAATTCCCAGCTCCCGGCCGGGCTCATTCCGACAGGTGTACCAGATGGCCAGCAGGTCGCCGTTGGGGCAGTTGACCAGCGCGGGGCAGTGGTTGTGACGGTTGAATACCGGGCAGTCCTCGGCCGGCGGCTGCTTGACGTACGGTCGCGGTCCCTTGAAATATGGCTTCGCCGGATCGGGACCCCGGGACAGATCGCGCGGTATCTCTTGCGAGACATGGCGGGCATTCAGCGGTGCGACTGGTGGCGGCAAGGGATTGCTCGTGGGCATTTCGGCTTGCACAACACGGAAGCCGATCAGCCAACTCTTGTCCTCGGGCAACGTACCGCTACGGTTGGCCGAACGCAGGTATTCCAGCGTGGTGGAGTGACTTCCGCCACGAGTGACGCGGAAGTGCCCGTCCGCTGGGCCAACGGGATCCGTCTGCACGTCGGCCACGTACGGCCCGTACCAGTCCCGGCACCATTCTTCCACGTTTCCGTGCATATCGTACAGGTTCCAAGGATTGGGAGGCGTTCCGGCGACATGCAGCGGAACCAGGTCCTTATCCGATCTTCTTCCGGGATACCAGCTTGTGCCGACATTCTTGTGAAAGGGCTCCGGAAGTGTTTCGCCCGTGCAGTAAGGAGTTGTCGTGCCGGCCCGGCAGGCGTACTCCCACTCCGCTTCGGTGGGCAGTCTGTAGGGTTTTCCCTCCTTTTTACCGAGCCACGTGCAGAACTTGACGGCATCATTCCAACTGACATGGATCACCGCTTCGTCGTCTCCGCTGGACATACCCCCAAGACCCCGCAAATGCTTATGATCCGGGGCAAACTGCTCATACTGGGCGTTGGTCACTTCCGTGGCCGCCATGAAAAAGGGCCGCGAGATCGTCACTTTGTGGACCGGTGTTTCGTCCCACTGGGCGTGCCGGTCCGGACCGTCGCTACGCCCGGACAACGTGCTCTCGGCGCCTTCCACGCTACCCATGGAAAAGGTTCCCGCCGGGATGCGGACCATCTTCATGCCCAGCGAATTGGTGAAACTTCGCGCCACGAGGCCGCGGTCGGCTCCATCAGCCGGAGCTGACAATACTGCCAGCAACAGGCAAGCGTACTTCTTCATCATGTCTCCCGGCCAATGGGCATTGCGACCATTTGGTTTTGGGCCAATCAATCGTTCGCGCCGTGCCAGCCATCGTCACGGTTTACAAACGGTTCAACCAACTCCGTGCAAAGTCCGTAGGCCCGATTGTGATCGGGCAACACCCGTTGTCCCCATTAACCCCCGCGCAGCAACCAAGCCATTCCCCCCATGCCGGATCGCGATGCCGGACCGCGATCGGCCTACCGGACTTAATCCACCCGGCGGAGCCTCACCGACTGGAGGTCGCAAACCCGAGCGGCCGGCTTGTTCAGCGCACGCACCGTGACCCGCGTGGGTCCCTCGCCGAGGCGAATCCGGCCAAGCAGCAGCGGGGTAAACGACTGGATATAGCGTTTCTTCGGGGACCGGGTGGGACGCAACACGGGGGGCGGGTCGTAGGGCTTTTCGATCGTGCCCTCCACGGACGCACCCCCGGCCTCAACGCGGAGCCTGGTGCCCACCGCCTGGGGTGGGCAGGTGACCATCAGCGTGACCTCGTAGCGGCCGGCCCGCTTCACGTCGATCTCCCACCAGATCGTGTCCGCCGCGTCGCTCCAGCCGGTGAGCCAATCGTGGGCAAAGCCCCACCGGTTGTACCAGCCGATCTTGCCGCTGAAATAGGCCTCCGGCGCGGGCAACTCCACGGCCGGCCGCTCGACGTGGCCGACCTCGATCCGCGGCCGCTCGACAGGCACGCGGGTGACGTCGGCAAACCACGCTTTGTAGGCACGACTCAGCCGGTCGACCACCTGGGGGTGTTCGGCGGCCACGTCCCGCGTTTCCCCCGGGTCGGCCGCCATGTCGTAAAGCTCCCAGCCGGACCCCAGGTTGACCATCCGCCAGCGCTGGGTCCGCACCGCCCCCGGCAACGGTTGCAGGTCGCGGATCACGGGCTCGACGTAGCTGACCATCCGCCGCCAGCCGGGCATTCGCGTGAAGATCATCCGCGGGGGCCAATGCTCCGCGCCGTGGCCGGTCAGCAGCGGAACCAGGCTTCGGCCGTCCAGGGGTTTCGTCAGCGATGTTTTCGCGCCGCAGAGTTCGGCGATGGTGGGCAGCAGGTCGATGTGGGCGGCGATTTGGGGAACGATTCGGCCCGGCGGAAATTTGCCCGGCCAGCGGACAAACAGCGGCACCCGCGCCCCGCCTTCGTGTACGCTGCCCTTCATTCCCTTCATACCGGCGTTGTAGCGGCTGCCCGGCGGACCTTCGGCGCCGTTGTCGGAGAGAAAAAACACCACCGTGTGGTCGGCCAGTTTCAACTCGTCCAGCTTCGCCAGCAACCGGCCCACGTTCTGGTCGACGCTGTCGACCATGCCGTAGATGGCGGCGGTGCGGTCGTCCAGCCCTCGCCCCTTGTACTTGTCGAAATAGGCGTCGGGAACCTGCAAGGGCGTGTGGGGGGCCTTGTAGGGCAGGTAGCAGAAGAAGGGCTCGCCGCGGTGGGCTTCGATAAACCGGATTGCCGCGTCGGTCAATACGTCGGTGATGTAGCCCCGGGTCGCGACCATCCGGCCGTTGTGATCCAGGTGGGGATCGAAGCAGTTGTCCCAGTGGCCGGTGGGCATTCCGAAGAACTCGTCGAACCCTTGACCATTGGGGTGATTGGGGTAATGTTCGCCCAGGTGCCACTTGCCGAAACAGCCGGTGGCGTAGCCGGCCGCCCGGAGCACCTCGGCGATGGTCACCTCGTCGCTGCGCATCGTCTCCAGGCCCCGGGTGACCGAGATCGCCCCTGTCCTGAGGTAGTAGCGGCCGCTGAGCAGGCTGGCCCGGGTGGGCGTGCAGAGCGGCGAGACGAAGAATCGCTCGAAGCGAACCGACTGGCCGGCCAGGCGATCCAGCACGGGCGTGTCGATCTTGTCGTTGCCGTGCAGGCGGAGGTCGCCGTAGCCCTGGTCGTCGGTCATGATGAGCACGATATTCGGTCGCCGAGCGGCCGCCGGCTGGGCCAGGCCGCGCCCCGCCGGTGCAACCGCCAGCAGGGCCAGCACGCACACCGCCAGCCGTGGCACGCGGAAGGAACGATTTCGGTCGATCATGGGCGGTATCTCCTCTTGTGTCGAGTCCCCGTTGTTTCTCCGTCTGCCGGCGATTCTACACGAAGCGCGGCGGCCGTGTGATCGACGGATCCTAGGGTGCTTCCCGCAGGTAGAGACGCCCCTGCCAGGTGGGGCCGCCTCGAATCCTGGCCACGATTCGTAGCGCCGTGCGGCCCTTCGCGCCGGCCGTCACCTGGGCCGTGCGGTTGATCGTCCAGGCATGGGGCCGATCGCCTTTGGTCGTCAGCCGCGGGGCTTCCGTGCCGGCCATCAGGGCCACGGCCCTCTGCACCTCCACCGAGCCCTGGCCGCCCGTCTTGCGAATCTCCACCTCGTACTGCCCCGGGGCGCGAAGGTAGGGCGTCAAGTCGACGTCCACGGTCTGCCGGCGATCCGTCAGTCGGACCTGCTTCCATCCCTCGACTTCCCGCCAGGGCCGGCCGGAGCCCGCCCGGGCGGACGCCGGAGGGCCTCCTTGGGGCGCTTCGTAAGCGGCGAAACTGCGGATCACCGGCACGTCGACCGCCTCGGTGATCCGCAGCCGCGCGGCCTCGATTCGGACCGTCTTCAGCCGGTCGATTCTCTTGTAGCCGATGGAAACGCCGTGGAGCAGTTTTTCCCATTTGCCGTTCTTCAACCCCTCCACCTCGTAGGCCCGCACGATCTGCCCGTGGCGAATGTCCTCCATGGTGACGAAGTGGTTGACGGCCGTGGGCCGATCGAAGCGGATTTCCAGCGTGTGCCCCTTGCCCGAGGTTTCTCCCTTGGGCGCCTGGTAGATGCGGCGGATGGCCTGGCCGAATTGCTTGTATCGCGCCACGTGCGAGGCGGGGATTCGCCCCGTCGTATCCGGCGTGGCATCCAGCAGCAGGACGCAGCCTCGCCCCACGGAGGCATAGTAGATTTCCATCAGTTGGTCGACCGACTTGAGCATTCCATCCGTGTTGGGAGCCCAGAACCACTTGTGGTCCAGCAGGGTGGTATCCATCTCCATGGGGAGCCACACCTCGCCACCGGCCACGCCGTGGCGCCCGGTGGAGACCCCGCTGGCGGCGTCCTTCTTGCTCACGGTCTGCCAGGTGGGATCGGGGGCGATCCCCTTCTCGTTGCCGGGCCAGCGGAGCGTGGCGTGGGGGCCCTGGAAGACCATCGCCCGGGGAGCGTAGCGGCGGAGGATGTCGCCGACTTCGATCACGCAACTGCCGTCGAACCAGACTTCCGAGATGGGGCCGTAGTTGGTGAGCACCTCCGTCCATTGCCGGCGCAACACCTGGTTGTAGGCTTCCTGCCTGGCGGGGTCCTTGGTGCGTCCCCCGCTGCCGATCCCCGCGCCCCATTGATCGTCGCCAGGGTAGATGTAGACCCCCAGCTTGAGGCCGTGCTTCTTGCAGCTTTGGGCCAATTCGGCCAGAACGTCTCCCTTGCCCTGCCGGTAAGGCGTATTCTTGATGCCGTACTGACTGGTCTCGGTCTGCCACCAGCAGAAGCCGCCGGTGTGCTTGGCCACGAACAAGATCTGCTTCGCCCCAAACGACTCGGCCACCTCGCACCACTGGTCCGTGTCGAGCCGGCGGGGGTTGATCTCACCGAGCGGCGTGCTGTGATTGTCGTACTCCCGACCCTGCCACGTGCACGGATCGAGGCAGAGAAACATCTCGATTTCCATTTCGTGCCAGGCAATCTGCTCGGGCGTGGGCACGCCGCCGGCGCCGGGCTGATCCCCCGGACAGCGAACGCACAGCAAGAATGCAACAAACACGGCACCGACGAATCGTTTCATCCGCTCTTCCCTCCCCGTACGGGCTCCCACCCCCGCGCCGTTGGCGGTCGGTGGTGGACTCTTGCTCGCCTTCAGGCTAAGGTATCGTTCGGCGTCAAACAAGCTTGGAAAAGGAGGAAAATGCCGTGTTGCGATGGACTTTTCGCGTGCTGGCCGCGGCGGCGATGGTGCTGGGCATGGGGTCGGCCCTGACCGCCGCCGGACGGCCCAATATCGTGTTCATTCTGGCCGACGACCTGGGCTACGGCGACCCGGGGTGCTACAACCCGGCCTCGAAGATTCCCACGCCCAACATCGACCGCCTGGCCGCCGAGGGGATGCGGTTCACCGACTCGCATTCGCCCACGGCCGTCTGCACGCCCACCCGCTATGCCCTGTTGACGGGGCGGTTCTGCTGGCGAACCCGGCTGAAGCGGGGCGTGCTCTGGACCTATGCCATGCCGCTGATCGAGCCCGGCCGGCTCACGCTCGCCCAGATGCTCAAACAGCAGGGCTACGCCACGGCCTGCCTGGGTAAGTGGCACCTGGGCATGAAGTGGGCCCGGCGCGACGGCAAGACCAGCCCCCCCGACGCGGTGGTGATCGACGACGCCGCGATCGATCTGGCCGGACCGATCACCGCCGGCCCCCTCACCGCGGGCTTCGACTACTACTTCGGCACCGCCGTGCCCAACTTTCCACCCTATTGCTTCCTGGAAAACGACCATGTCTTCGGGCCGGTGCCCGACCGGCCCAAGCCGAAGTCGATGTATGGCCACCCCGGGCGGATGCAAGAGGGCTGGAAGCTGGAGAATATCTTGCCCACGTTGACCGAGAAGGCCGCCGGGTATATCCGCCGGCAGGCGGCCGAGCATCCGGGCGAGCCCTTCTTTCTCTACTCCGCGCTCACCGCGCCGCACACGCCGATCGCCCCCTCGGCGTCGTTCCAGGGTCGCAGCCGGGCGACCCGCTATGGCGATTTCGTGGCCCAGGTCGACGCCCACCTGGGCGCCGTGCTGGACGCGCTGGAGGAGACCGGCACGGCCAAGGAGACGATCGTGGTGTTTACCTCCGACAACGGCTCGCCGGGCCGCAACGGCGAGAACTACGAAGGTCCCACCGGCTCCTGCTTCCGCGACAGCGGCCACAACCCCAGCGGGCCCTGGCGGGGCATCAAAGCCGACATCCAGGAGGGCGGACACCGCGTCCCCTTCATCGTCCGCTGGCCCGGCAGGGTGCCCGCCGGAAGGGTCTCCGACGAACTGATCTGCCACGCCGATTTCTTCGCCACGGTGGCGGCGATTCTCGCCTGCCCGCTTCCCCGGGACGCGGCCGAGGACAGCTTCAACATGCTGCCGGTGCTGTTGGACCAGCCCCACCAGGGCCCCGTCCGATCGTCGTTGATCCACCACTCGGGCAACGGCATGTTCGCCATTCGGTCGGGGCCGTGGAAACTGATTCGCGGCCAGGGCAGCGGCGGCTTCACCCGGGTCAAGGTTCCGCCGGGATCACCCCCGGGGCAACTCTACAACCTGGCCGACGACCCGGGCGAGCGGAAGAACCTCTACGCCCAACGACCGGAGGTGGTCCAACGGCTGTCCAAGCTGTTGGAACAACAGATCGCGGCGGGCCGCACACGGCCCTAGCCCAAACATTCCGTAGGGTGAGTGCTCTGCACCCACGCGATGCGCCGACGTAGTTCCTGCGTGCGT
>CAYZWG010000172.1:0-10817 GCA_964481605.1 uncultured Planctomycetaceae bacterium | reverse complement strand
CCCAACGGGCGCTGCTCCCAACGGACGGAACCCTTGCCCGAAAGCCGAGTCTACCGGCCTGGAGGGCCGCGCTCAAGACCCACGGCCACGCACCCGGGGCGAGGTTCGCCGCGGCCCGGGGGGGACGACTCCTGTGGCCATCGGCAATGGTTGACGGGCCGGGGCGTGTTCGCTAGACAGGGCGTAGCAGTTGGCCGGTTCCCCGAGGGAAGCCGGGCCGGAATGCCGGGAGGGTGGCGATGCGGTACGCGATGTTGCTGGTCTGTGTGGGGCTGGTCCGTGCGGGGTTGGCCCACGGGGCGACGACGGCCGGGGCCGAGCCGGTGGTGGTCCGCCGGACCTCGCTGGAAATCCCCACCTACGCCCTCGGCCCGGTGGAGAAGAACCCACCGTATGCCGATCCCTACGGCCCCCCGGCGGCAGGCGACGACGCGCCGCTTTACAATCCCAACGTCTATCCCTATCCGATGCAGACCGATGTGACCCGGCGCAAGGGCACCCGGGCGTACCGCGCCGTGATCCTGGAGAATGCCTACCTTCGCCTGGTCATCCTGCCGGACCTGGGCGGCAGGCTCTACGCCGCCCACGACAAGACGAACGACGATTTCGACTTCATTTACCACAACCACGTAATCAAGCCGGCCCTGGTGGCCCTGCGGGGGGCCTGGATTTCGGGCGGGATCGAATGGAACTATCCCACCCGCGGGCACACGGTCAATACCTTTTCGCCCGTGCAGTACAAGGTGGTCCGCGGCGAGGACGGCAGTGCCACCTGCGTGGTGGGAACGGTGGAATGGGTGCGGCGGATGAAATGGGCCGTGTTCATCACCTTGTCCCCCGACCGCGCCTCCTTTAGCGATCGGATCGTGCTCTTCAATCGCACCTTGACGCCCAACCGGGCCTACTACTGGAGCAACGCCGCGGTCCACGCCTGGCCCGACACGCGAGTCGTCTTTCCGCCCACGGACCATACCTTTGCCGGAATGCGGCGCAACCCCCAGCCGTGGCCGATCAAGCAGGGCAAGGACGTTTCCTGGTATCGAAACACACCCTCGGCGCACGACTTCTTCTGCGGCACGCCGGGCGACTACCACGGCGCGTACAACGTCGAGCGGGATTGCGGCACCGTCCACACGGCCCCCGCCAACGAAAGCCTGGGGCAGAAGTTCTGGACCTGGGGAACGGCCCGCAGCGGCGCCATCTGGGAGGACCTGTTGACCGACGCCGACGGCCAGTACATCGAGATTCAGGCGGGCCGTCTGCCGACCCAGGGCGATACCTGGATCGCGGAGCCCCATCTGCAAGAAAGTTGGGAAGAAACCTGGTACCCGGTCAAGCGGATGAAAGGTTTTGTCAAGGCCAATCCCCGGGCCGCCGTCAACTTGGCGCCGCAAGGCGACAAGCTGCTGGCCGCGTTGAACACGACCCGCCCGTATCAGGATGCCACCATCGAAGTGGTGGCGGACGGAAAACCGCTATGGCACGACAAGCTTACCGTGGGGCCGAGGGCACCCTGGCAGCGGGAGATTCCGCTGGCTGAAAAGGCGAAGGTGTACGGGATCGTGTTTTCCGACCGAGAGGGCCGGCAGATCATCGCCTACCACACCGGGCACAAACCGGTTCCCCCGCCCGACCTGGAGCCGGAGTTTCCGCCCGTGGCAAACGCCTCCACGGAGGAGATTTACCTGCAAGGCTACTACGCCCTGAAACACTGGAACCGGGCGCGTGCCGTGGAGTTGTTTCGCCAGGCGCTGAAGCGCGATCCGGGGTTCACGCCGGCGCTGCGTGGGTTGGCGCTTTTCGAGTACCGCCGCGGCCGCTACGAGGCATCGCGCAAGCTTTGCCAAAAGGCCCTCCGCCGCAACGACGACGACGCCACGGCCCGCTACTACGGCGCCCTCTGCAAGCTCAAGCTGGGGATCAACCAGCCGGCCGAGCAGGACCTCTGGCGGATCGGCCGCCGGGCGGCGTATCGCCACCTGGCGCCTTACCTGCTGGCCTCGCTTGCCGTCGAGCAGGGTGATTGGGACCGGGCACAGACCGATTTGCGCCGCGCCATCCGCCACAACCCCGGGGACCTCAAGGCAGGAACCATGCTGGCGGCCGTGCTGCGCCACGGGGGGCGGCCGGGCGAGGCCCTCAAGCACGTGGAGCGCGTGCTGGCCGAGGACCCCATCAACGCCCTGGCCGTGGTGGAGAGGGTCTTGCAGGGCGGCCGGGACGAATTGGACCTCTTGAGAGACGACCCGCAATACTACCTCGAGGTCGCCTGCGATTATGCCGAGCTGAATCTCCGCCACGACGCGGTTTCCGCCCTGGAGCTTTACCAGCGGCGCGGCGGTGCAAGGAAACACCCCTTCGTCGACTTCTACCTCGGATACCTGGCCGACGCCATGGGCCGGCACGAGCGTGCCCGGCAATGCTACCGGCAAGGGGTCGAGCTTTCGCCCCAGGGCGTCTTCCCCTTTCGCGGTGAGAGCCTGGCGGTTCTCGAAACGGGTCTCCGCTACCAGCCGGAACACTGGAAACTCCACTACTACCTGGGCACCCTGCTGGTGGCCAAGACGCGCTGGCGGGAAGGGCTCGACCAGTTCCTTGCCGCGGCGAAATCGGACCCCTCCTGCTCGGTCCTCTACACCAACCTGGGGCAGCTCTATTGGCACAAGGTCGGCGATCCGGAAAAGGCACGAGACGCCTACGAAAAGGCGCTTGCCCTCGATCCCGGCGACTGCCACAACTACCTCGCCCTGAACCGCCTTTACGACGAAACCGGAGAGCAGCAAGAGCGGCGGGAGTTGTTCCAGCGGGCGCCCCCCGCCGTGCGAGAAAACTTCCGTGTTCTTTTTGCCCGGGCGGTTTGCCATCACGACCAGGGCCGAGACGACGAAGCCCTCGCGATCCTCCGCGGCCACACGTTCCTTCCCTGGGAAGGCCAGACGGACGCCCACCAACTCTACGCTCGGATTCTGCACCGGATTGCCGACCGGCGGATGCGGCAGGGCGACTACGAAGAGGCGATGGACGTGCTCCGCCAGGCGATGCAGTACCCCGAGAACCTGGGCTCCGGCAAGCCCCACGATCCGGACTACCGCAAGGAATACTACAAGCTGGGGCTTTGCTGCAAGGCGCTGGGCCGAATCGGGCCGGCGCGCCAATACTTCGGCAAGGCGGCCCAGCCCCGCGGCAACGATGCAGAGGGTCGCTCCCCCTGGCAGCAGCGGGCGCTGGAGGAGTTGAAAACGCTCGGCGAGGGGGGAAAAGAACCGTAGGGCCGGCCGTGCCGGCAAGCGGGTAGGCCGGATCGCGATCCGGCCTACGAGGCTCTCGTGGCAGAGCCACACCGGTTCAAGAACCGGTGCCACCCGCCGGAGTTCCAAGTCGCACTGTGATAATGAAAAGGCTCAACGATGAAACATGATTACTTGCTCCTTTTGGCCGTCGTCTACCTGGTCGTCGCGTGCGGTTCCAACGCTGGTCGCGCCGCGGAACCGGCCGCCGGCCGGACCACGAGCGATGCCAGCGCGACCGGCCCGCAATATCACGCCGTGACGGCCGAACTCGTGCGGCGTCGCGACGGGCTGGGCAACGTGCTAGCCGCGCTGGAAGCCGGCGAGAACGTGAACATCGCCTACCTGGGTGGATCGATCACCGCCGCGCCCGGTTGGCGGGTGAAGTCGTTCCAGTGGTTTGCCAAGCAGTTTCCCCGGGCCACGCTCACCGAGATCAACGCGGCCATCGGCGGCACCGGCAGCGACCTGGGGGTTTTTCGGCTGGAGCACGACGTGCTCCGGTTCGAACCCGATCTGCTCTTCGTCGAGTTTGCCGTCAACGATGGCGGCGCGTCTCCCCAGCGGATCTGGCGGGCGATGGAAGGGATTGTTCGGCAGACCTGGACGGCCAACCCGCGCACTGATATCTGCTTCGTCTACACCTTCCGGGTCGGGTACGAGCACGACCTGGACCAGGGTCGATGCCCCAGGGCCGCGTCGGCCATGGAAATGCTGGCCGACCATTACGGGATTCCCTCGATCAACGTTGCCCTGCCCATCGCCCGGTTGCATCGCGAGGGAAAGCTGGTTTTCAAGTCCGATCAACCCACTCCCCCGGGCACCATTTGTTTCTCTCGCGACGGAGTCCATCCGCTGGACCGGGGCCACCAGATTTATACCGACGTGATTGCCGATGCCGTGCTGGCCATGCGGGCTTCGTCGCGGCCGATCGATCACGGCGGAAAACTGGCCACGCCGCTGGTTGCCGATCACTGGCAAGCGGCCCGGATGCTGCCCGTGACACGCGGGATGCTCAGCGGCCAGTGGAAGCTGCTGCCCGAGGGAGATCCTCTCGCCCGGCGATTCGGCAAGCGGATGGGCCCCATCTGGGAGACCGGCCAACCCGGCAGCCGCATCAGCTTTCGCTTCCGCGGTTCGCAGGCGAAGCTCTACGACCTGTTGGGGCCCGACGGCGGGCAGGTGGTGATTACGGTGGACGGGCGAAAACGCGAAAAACCGGTGCCGCGATTCGATAGCTACTGCACCTACCACCGCATCGCCACCTTGGCGATTGCCGACCAACTCGATCCGGCGGCCATCCACACGGCCAGCGTGGAAGTCGACCCCCGGCAGCCCGACCGCTCAGCGGTGGCCTTCCGGCTGAAAGATCCCCAGACCGAACTGAAATCGCCCAAGTACCAGGGAACGAAGTTTCGGGTGAGCCAGATCATGCTGCTGGGAGAGCTGGTCCAGTAGCCGGCAGAGCCGCCGGCTCGGCGATCGCGTTACCGTCAACACCCCAATAACGCCCGCAAGAGGAAGAGCGCACGGCCCGCAACCGGTTGCAGCCGCGCGGCGGTTGGGGTACGCTCGCCGGCATGTCCGCCGCGGCGCCTCCTGCACTCACCGTATCCGACCGCCATCGGGCCAGGGACCTGGCCTACGCCAACGGGGCACTCTGGGCGGTGGGTAACGGCCTGCTCAGCAGCACGCTGGTCGTCTACCTGGCGCTCGAGTTGGGCGCCGAACAGGTGGGCCTGGGGATCGGCCTGATTCTGGCGGCGCCGCGGATCGCCGGGTTGTTGCGAATGGCCACGCCCGCGCTGATCCGCCTGGTGGGCGACCGCAAGCGGTTCTGCCTGGCGATGTACCTGGCCAGCGCGGTGGTGCTGGCGGGGTTGCCGGCCACGGCGGCCGCCCAATGGTTTCTTGCGCCCGCCGGGGCGCTGGCCGTGCTGGTGGGGCTGTGGTGCGCGTACCACCTGCTGGAGTACATGGCCACGGTCGCCTTGTGGTCGTGGCTGGGCGACCTCGTGCCGGGGCGAATCCGAGGACGGTTTTTCGGCCTTCGCCAGCGGTGGATGGTCGCCGCCCAGGCGGTGGCGATGATCGCCACGGGGCTTTTCACCCAAGCCTGGGCAAGGTTCTGCCCCGAGCTTCCCCGCTGGATCGGCTACGCGGTGCCCGCCAGCCTGGGGGCGGCAATGATGATCGTGGCGCTTGTGCCGCTGGCCGCCATGCCCTCCATCCGCGCGGCCGAGGTGGAGTTTTTTCCCGGCCGCAAGGCCGCTCTGTTCGCCCCTTTTCGCGACCGCCGCTTCCTGCGGCTGATCCTGTTCGGCTGCTGGTTCTCCTTCTTCAACGGGGTGACCCAATCGGTGCAGTTCATCTATCCGGCCCGGGTGCTGGGGGCATCGCTGTTTCTCATGCTGGCGTTGAAGACGGCCATGCGGGGCGGCCAGTTGAGCGTCAGCCCCTGGCTGGGCCGGATGGCCGACCGCCACGGCAACAAGCCGGTGATGCTGGCCCTGCTGCCGATCATCGCCGCCGGACCGCTGTTCTACTTTTTCGCCACGCCCGCACACTGGTGGTGGATGATCGGTGCCTGGATGGCGTGGATCGCCTACGCCGGGTTGAACGTGTGTCTGCCCAACCTGATGCTGATGCTCTCGCCGGGCGAATCGAGCACCAGGCACATCGCCGCCTACTACGCCACCAGCGGGCTCTGTCTGGCCGCCAGCACGATCCTGGGCGGAATCCTTTTCGATCGTTTCGGCGACCGGCTGTTCACTCTCCTTGGCGGCCGCCTGGTGCTGGACTTTTACCAGGCGAGTTTTCTCCTTGGCTGGGTAACGCGGACGATGGGAGTGTTGTGGCTGATGCGGGTGATGGAGCCGAGGCCAAGGCCAAAGGGCCGGCCGGCCGCCGTTTGACCGGGGCCCGGGAGGGAGCCTCGTGGGTGGCCGCGATAGCTTTGCTATCGGGGTGCCGCAGGCACGCGAGGCGAGGACTGCGACGAGCCGGGCTGCCGCACGGACGGGGAGCGGGGTCGGGAGCCCCACGCCGAACAGGGGGAGCCCCACGCCGAACAGGTGCCTCTTGCGGCTACGCCGCCTGAGATAGGCGAGCTATCAGGGTCACCCGCCGAGGCCAAGGCCGAACCGCCGGCCGGCCGCCGTTTGACCGGGGCCCGGGGACCGGCCATCATGGCTCGGGGTAGGCAGACGAGGCGGCAGGGCGAGACTTTTTCCACGCGGGGCGAATTTCCGGGGAATAAACGGCGGCCCAGAACGTAGTACCAGCGTGGCCACTTGACGACAACATGCTGTTGGTGAGTTGGATGGAGAAACCGCGGCGACCTGATCCGGAAGCGACCGGCGACGGCGACCCCGTCGCTGGGTATCGGGTTCTGGCAGCCAGCGGATTCGCCCTGGCCGTGCAATTGCTCGGACACCGAGAGGATGCGGCCGACGTGGTGCAGGACGCGTTCCGGGTGGTGGTGAGCAAACGGCGGCTGTTCGATCCCGGCCGGGGGCAGCCGAAAGCCTGGTTCCTGAAGATCGTGCGGAACCGTTGTCTGGACCTGTTGCGCAAGCGCCGCCGCCCGATTAGCTCGCTGGAGCCGGGGCAGGTCGCGGCCGACGGCCGCCAGCGGCCGGACCTCGTGGCCCAGCGGAGCGAAATGCTGGAGTTGCTCAAGAGACAGTTGATGGCGATGCCCCAAAAGCAGCGGGAAATTGTCCTGCTGCGGGACTACCATCAGCTCAGTTACGCGGAGATCGCCCGGGTGCTTTCCATTCCGGCCGGAACGGTGATGTCCCGGCTGCATCGGGCCAGGGCGGAACTGCGACGCCGAATGGAACGTTTCGACCATTGACCGCCTTTCCAAACCCTACCCCCACGGCGTGGACATGTTGGACTGTGGGCAAATCGGCGAACTCCTGTCCGGATACCTGGACGGGCAACTGACGCAGGGCGATCGGCAGCGCGTCGAACTGCACCTGGAAGACTGCGCGAAATGCCGGCGGACCTACCAGCAAATGGCCGACTTGCGCCAAGCCACGGCGGAACTGACGTTTGGCGAGGTGACGCACGAAGAATGGAGCAAAATCATGAACGACGTGACAGTCCGAACCAGCCGGTCGGCAGGGTGGTTGCTTTTCGTGGTCGGCACGCTCCTGGTGTGCGGCTATGGCGCCTACCAGTTTGCCGTCGACAACACCGTGCCCGCGCTGGTCAAGACGGGCGTGGCGGGACTCGTGGTGGGCACGATCCTGCTGTTTCTCTCCGTGCTGCGGCAACGAGTGATTGCCCGCAAGACCGACAAGTATAAGGACGTGCGGATATGAAAAGCATCCAAGTGGTGACCAGTCCGAATATCCCCGGCAAGCGGATCGTCCGTGCCCTGGGACTGGTGCGCGGCAACACGGTCCGCGCCCGCAACATCGGCAAGGACCTCCTCGCCGGGCTGCGGAACATCGTGGGCGGGGAGATTCTCGAATACGGGAAGCTCCTGGCGGAAAGCCGCGAGCAAGCGCTGGACCGGATGACGGACGAAGCGGACCAACTTGGCGCCAACGCCGTGATCAGCGTGCGTTTCGCCACCTCGATGATCATGAGCGCTGCCGCGGAAATACTCGTCTACGGCACGGCCGTGGTGGTCGAAGACGAGCAAACGCCCTAACGAGGTTGTCGCCTCGGACCGTCCAGATGGTTCCCGAGCGCGGCGGGGTTGGCGGCCCCTCGCCCAACGGGATGGTTCCCAAGGGTGGCACCGGTTCTTGAACCGGTGTGGCTGTGGCCACAAGAGGTCAACGCAAATCACTCCACCCAGCGAATAGCAACGTCGCCCGGGCGTTGCCACCCACGCCCGGCGGGGTCGGCAGCCCCGCGCCGAGCGCTGACCTCTTGCCGGCTGCCCAGGTTCAAGAACCTGGGCCACCCGTGGGCACGAGCCGGCGCCAGCCTCGCCCTCCCGGCGGGTACGAATATCCCCGTTCCGCAAGGTCGGCCGATTCGACCCGGACCGTGGCGTTCGCTAAACTGGGAGGCAGCCCGGAGAAGCGTGGGCTTCCCCCCCTCTCAACCGGGGACAAATAGCTGCACGGGCGTCGGCCGTGCAACCTGGGCGGGAATCCACGGCTCCGCGGCACCACCACTGGCGATACCCGCGTTGACCAAGAAACGAGGATCCCATCATGCCCAAACGGAATCGTTCCCGCGTGAT
The DNA here is from genome assembly GCA_964481605.1 of uncultured Planctomycetaceae bacterium. Lineage (GTDB taxonomy): Bacteria > Planctomycetota > Planctomycetia > Pirellulales > Thermoguttaceae > CAYZWG01. The sequence continues at coordinate 2,321 of CAYZWG010000172.1, read as the reverse complement.
CCACTGGTGCCCTGTTGCGCTCTTGCTGGGGGGGTTGTTGCTGGCAGTGGCCGCCGCCGAGCCTCCCCCGGCAGTTTCACCCGGCTCGGGGGAGGACGCCATGCAGGCGCGGCGGGACTCCCGTAGCGGGCAGATCGAAATCACCGACGCCGGTCGTCCGGTCTTGAGGTACAACTACCAGACGATCGAGCCGAGCGACGAACTGATGGCAAAAGTTCACCCCAACTCTCGCAAATACGCCCGGGCCCGAAGCGACTATATCCATCCCCTCTACGGCCCCGACGGAGAGATTCTCACCAAGGACTTTTCGCCCGATCATCCACACCACCGGGGCATCTATTGGGCTTGGCCGGAGGTCCGATTCAACGGCCAACTGGGCGACCTCCACGCACTGCAGCGGGTTTTCGCCCGACCCACCGGCAAGATCAAGCTGCAAAGCGGGCCGGACACCGCCCGGGTGGAAGCGGAGAATCTCTGGAAGTGGGAAGACCAGACACCGATCGTGCGCGAGTGGACCACGATCCGCGCCCACCGTGGCGACGAGCAGGGTCGGCACATCGACCTGAAGTTCGAGTTCACCGCCCTGGTCGACGGGGTCAGCGTGGCTCGCCGCGGACTGAGCCACTACGGGGGGCTGAATATCCGCTTGTCGCCGGTGGAGGATTTGCAGTTGGTTCATTATGCCGACCCGGCCGGCACGGTTCCCCGGCGAGCCTGGTCGGATTCGATCGGGATTCGCGCCGGCGGCACGAAGCCGGTGGGGTTTGCCGTGTTCGAGAAGGCCTCTAATCCGTATTACCCGGGCGACTGGATCACCTACGACCAGTTGCCGTGGTTCCAGCCGGCGTTTCCGGCCGCGGGCGTGGAATACAAACTGGCCAAGGGCCGGCCGCTGGTATTGCAGTATCGCCTGTGGATTCGCCGCGGCGGCAAGGCCACGCCCCAGCAGTACGCCCAGCAGTGGCAGGCGTTCAATCCGCCCCAGGATTCCCATTGACCCCCAGGTGTGATCGTCCCCCTTTGCAAACGGCGGTGGCCCGGGTTCTTGAACCTGCACCGGGCGGCAGCCGGCAAGAGGTCGACGTTCGGCGCGGGTCTCCTGACCCCGCCGTCCGCGCCCGACGACGCCCAGCCGGTGCTGCAATTCAATGGATGGAGTGATTTTGCCCTGACCTCTTGTGGCAGAGCCACGAGCCAGCTCCGGTGCAACGATTTGTGACGCAGCATTTACGGCCGATTTTCATCATTCTTTGTTTCAAAATCCGCGAAATCACTTGGGCTAACGATTGGAATCCCCTTGTATCTTTGAAGAACCAGCAGGTCCTTGTCACCGGTAACGATGCATTTGACCCGCGCTGCGACGGCTGTGGCAAGTATTTGATCATCGTCCGCATCACGGCAAACAGGCTGATCGAGTGATTTGGGCGTAACAATCTCCATCTGCGATTCGAGCAATGCAATGGCTTCGTTGGCGTCTTCATCCGTGTACTTGAATTTGCCGACAAAATGCCGCCGCAGTTCGTCGATGATGAATTCGGATGCCACAATCGTGTGTGATAGTACGCAATGTTCGAGTAAGTCGGCGCATACGCCACGGGCGATCAACGCGGCAATCAAGACGTTCGTATCGAGAACAAGTTTCATGAGACACGACCAAAGACGTCTTCATCCGTGACGATGCCTTGACTCTTCGCCTTGGCCGACATCCGTTCGCGCAACGAGCGAAACTGTCGCAGAAAAATGTGTTGCTTGACGGCCCGACCGACGACCTCATTGGGGGAAACTCCCTCTTTGTGCGAGAGTTCGTCGAGTGCCTGCTTAACGTCAGCAGGTAATGTGACGGTAATGGATTGCACCATGGTTTATCTCCTCGTGTTGATACGAGTCTTGCCGCCTGATAGGCGACCTATCAGGGCCACCCGCGGGTAGCCCAGGTTCTTGAACCTGCACCCGGCGGCAGCCGGCGAGAGGTCGACGTTCGGCGCGGGTCTCCTGACCCCGCCGTTCGCGCCCGACGACGCCCAGCCGGTGCTGCAATTCAATGGTTGGAGTGATGTGCGCTGACCTCTTGTGGCACCAGCCACACCGGTTCAAGAACCGGTGCTACCCACGAATGAAGAAGAAGTAGGCCGGATCGCGATCCGGCATCGGGGACTCCAGCACAAACAGCGGCCCCGCAGCGCCGGATCGTGATCCGGCCTACGGGCTCTGCTATTGGGGTGCCGCGACACGTCGGCGGGGTCGGGAGACCCGCGCCGAACAGGCGCCTCTTGTGGCTCCAGCCACACCGGTTCAAGAACCGGTGCTACCCGCCGAGAGCC
>CAYZWG010000171.1:0-10867 GCA_964481605.1 uncultured Planctomycetaceae bacterium | reverse complement strand
CCCGCGGGTGGCCAGCCTTGACCTGGTTCCCAAGCTCCAGCTTGGGAACCCACGCGGGATGTTGAGAATACGCAAGTTCGAGGAGCGGTGACCGTGAAAACCATGGCGTGTCCCAACTGTGCCCAGGCGATTTCCCTGCCCCAGGGCCTGGAGCAATCCACGACGGTCGAGTGCCCGATCTGTGGTGACGAGTTCGCCGTCGAGGACGTGGTCGACGAATATCCCCAAGCAGAAGAGGGTCTGGGCGGACCGGCGCCGGAAGTGACGCTGGTGGCCGGGGCCTCACCCCCGGCCGCCGAGCCGCCCAGCCAAACAGAACAAACCGCCGAGAATCTTGCCGACGAAGAAAAGAAGGAAGACGAAGAAGAAGACACTTCGGCCGGCCTGCCGCAGCAGGATCGTCCTGCCGAGGCGGCGTTGCGGGTGCGTTGCCCCTGTTGCGGCGAGGCGTTTCCGCTGGACCGGGCGATCGTGGTCCACTCCGGGCGGGAGTTGGGCCCGGAAGCAGTGACCGCGCTGACCGACGACGGCACGCCCCGCCAGTCGCCGGCGGACGCCGGCGGCGTGGGCTTCGATTTCGGCGACCAGGTTTCCGAGACAGTTCTGCCCCGGATCGACGCCGGCGACCAGACCGACCAGATAGGGGCCGGCGTGGCGGCGTTCGACTTTCAGCCCCCGCCCGGTGTCGAGGGCGCGCAAGGGACGCCGGTCGGGTCGCTGGCCGCGCGGCGCCGAGGGCGCGACTCCGAAAAAAGCGTGTTCCGCGAGTTGGTGGGGATCGTGCTGGGAGGAGCGGTCGGATTGTTCATCGCCTACTACGGGCTGAATTTCTTCGGCGGAAAACGGTTTGATTTCCTGGAAATTTACCTGCCGGGCGTGAAGCACACGCGCGAGCACCGGCCCGATTGGCTGCCGTTTGGCGGGAAAACCCGCGGCGAAACCGGCGACGAGGAACCGTTCGACTCGGGGCTGGACACGCCGCTGGGCCAGCCGGTCGAGCCCGGGCCGGAAGAAACCGACCCCACCCAAGAGTTAGCCCCGTAGGGCCGGCTGTGCCGGCCAAAACGTGGCCGGCGGTGCGAAGTGCGGCAACCGGCCCCCGCACAGCCGGCCCTACTTGCTTTTGTTGCGCGTCGGAGGCAACATGGGAGGGTGAGGCTCCCGCCGAGCCGGGCGACAAAGGTAAATGCCACCCCCTGCGGCTCGGCGGGAGCCTCGCCCTCCCGATCACCCTCGCCCTCCCGATCACCCTCCCTGGCCTCTTGCCGGATCGTTGAGTTTTTTTGGGGCGGGGATTGATTTCCCTATCGAATCGACTTAGAATAGGTCGATAGTGAGACTGATTCTCATTTTGGACAAGAACCTCCGCCCCCCCATCCGAGGCACCAACATGGTGGACGGCCTGATCCCCTTGAGTTGCTTGCGCACCGGGCAGTCCGCCCGCGTGGGAAGAATCACCGGACGCCTCGACCATGTCCACCGGCTGAAGGAGTTTGGCCTCCGCGGGGGCACCCAGATCGAAATGTTTCGGTCCGGAAATCCCTGCATTATTCGCCTGGCGGGAAACAAAGTGGGCATCCGTTCCGACGACATGCTCAGCGTTCTGGTCAAGCCCCAGTGCAGTTCGGCCTGACGCCCTTGTGATGTGTGAAGCGGCGGGTTTTGCCGGCGGGGCGAAGCCCCCCGCGGAGCCACGGTTGCCCGAGCGGATCGGCGGGAGCCTAGGCCTGCCGATCGGTCAAACGGCACGTGTTCCTCGGCCGGTGCTTTGTGGGCTCCGGGTCTTGCTTCCCGGTGGTTCCGTTTCTCCGCAGGTCGGTGCCCGGCGATTCCTTCCCCCCGGGGCCCGCCGTCTTTCTCTGGATGATGCTGATGTCGATCGGTTCGCACCAGGAAACGCTCTCCGTCGCGTTGATCGGCAATCCCAATACGGGCAAGTCGACGCTGTTTGGTGCGTTGGCCGGGATTCGGCAGCGGGTGGGGAATTATCCCGGGGTGACGGTGGAAAAACGCACCGGGCAGATGGACCACGGGGGAAAGCACTACGAATTGATCGATCTGCCGGGGCTTTACAGCCTGGCCCCCCGCTCGCGCGACGAGATGGTGGCGGTGGATGTGCTGTTCGGTCGGGTGGCCGGTTTGTCGCCGGTGGACCTGGTGGTGTGTATCGTCGACGCCAGCAACCTGGCGAGAAACCTTTACCTGGTCAGCCAGGTGCTGGAGTTGGGTCGCCCCACCGTGGTGGTGCTGAACATGGTCGACGTGGCCCGATCGCGGGGCATCGAGATCGACCCCACCACGCTGGGGGAGCGATTGGGGGTGCCGGTGGTTTGCACCCAGGCGAACCGGCAAATCGGCGTGGAGCAATTGCGGGAGGCGATCGATCGAGCCCCGGCAGCTCCGGTACCGCCTGGCGACAGCCCCCTGCCGGCCGCCTTCGAGGCCGAGGTCCGTGGCCTGGAACAGTGCTGGCAGGATCGTTTCGGCGAGGGAATCAACGGGGCGCCGCTTCCCCGATTCTTGCTCCGCCGGCTGATTCTGGACGTGGGTGGCACATTGCAGGCGTCGCTCTGGCCGCAGGGGGACGGGCAACTGGGCGACGAACTGGCAACGATCCGCCAACGCTTGGCCGACGCCCGCTGCGAGGTGCCCGGCGTGGAGACATCGGCCCGATACGCCTGGGTCGATCGCGTGCTGGAGGGCGTCGTGGAGCGATCGGAGAGGGCCGGCACCAGCTCGACCGACCGGCTCGACCGCGTGCTGACCCACAGGGTTTGGGGATCGTTGATTTTTGCCCTGGTGATGATCGTGGTCTTTCAGGCCGTGTTTAGCTGGGCCCAGCCGCTGATGGACGGCATCGACGCGGGCGTGACCGGGCTGGGCACCTGGGTGGAAAGCTGGATGGCGGACGGGGCCTTTCGCAGCCTGCTGGTCGACGGCATCCTGGGTGGGGTCGGCGGGGTCGCGGTGTTTGTGCCCCAGATTCTCGTGCTCTTCATTTTCATCGGCGTGTTGGAAGACTGCGGCTACATGGCCCGGGCCGCCTACCTGATGGACAAGTTGATGGTGCGGGCGGGCCTGAGCGGCAAATCGTTCATTCCCATGCTCTCCTCGTTTGCCTGCGCGATTCCGGGAATCATGGCGGCGCGAGTGATCGAGGATGAGCGGGATCGGCTGACGACGATTCTGGTGGCGCCGCTGTTGACCTGTTCGGCCCGGCTGCCGATTTATGCCTTGTTGATTGCCGCTTTTGTGCCCAACGTGCGGGTGCTGGGGCCGCTGGGGCTGCAAGGGGTGACGCTGGTGGGGCTTTACGGGCTGGGGATCGTGGCGGCGGTCACCGTGGCCCTGGTCTTGAAGCGGACGCTGTTGCGGGGCCAGACCCCGCCCTTCGTGATCGAGTTGCCCAGCTACAAGTGGCCCTCGCTGGGAACCATACTGCACCGGGTGCTGGAACGGGGCTGGCTGTTTGTCCGCTGCGCCGGCACGATCATCCTGGCGGTGTCGATCATCGTTTGGGCCGGACTCTACTATCCGCACGACAAGGCCGCCGTGGAGAGTCAGCCGGCAATTGAGCAAATGCAAGCGAGACTCGAGGCGATGGGACCGGCGGGGGCCGGGTATGCGTCCGCCCGCCGGGAGCTGGACCGGCAGTTGATGGGAGCATACCAGCGGCAGAGTTACCTGGGCCGGCTGGGGCGATTGGTCGAGCCCGTCTTTCGGCCGCTGGGGTGGGACTGGCGAATAAGCTGCGCGGTGATCGCCTCCTTCCCTGCGCGGGAGGTGGTGGTGGCCACCCTGGGCGTAATCTACAACCTCGGCGAGGACCTCGACCCGGACTCCCAGGAGGGCCTCAACCAATTCAGTGCGAAACTCCAAACCGCCACCTGGGATGGTTCCCATCGAAAGGTGTTTACCGTGCCGGTGGCGCTGTCGATGATGGTTTTCTTTGCCCTCTGCGCCCAGTGCGTGGCGACCCTGGCCGTGATCCGGCGGGAGACCAACAGCCTCCGCTGGCCCCTGTTCACCTTCATGTATATGACCACGCTGGCGTACATCGGCGCGTGGGTCACCTACCAGGTGGGAACATGGATCGGGTAAACGCGGAGAGTCGAGAGTCTCGCCCGATCCGAGGCGGCCGCGCGTGGCTGGGCCGCTGTTCTGTCCGAGGAGAATCAACGTGAACGGGCATTGGCAAGACGTCGCCGTGGGGATTGCCGTGGCCGGGGCCGGGGCCTACGTGGTCCGGTTCATCTGGAACCGGTTGCGGCGCTCCGGCACGGGCGGCTGCGCGGGCTGTCCGCGTTGCCGGACCGAGACCCCCAACGTGGGAAAACGCACGCCCCTGGTCGAGTTGAATGACGGTGGCGGCAAGCAGCGCAAGCGGCCCGGCTAGTGGCGTGCGGAGCACACATCCTACACGCTGCTGTGAACTTCTTCATTCGTGGGTAGCACCGGTTCTTGAACCGGTGTGGCTGGTGCCACAAGAGGTCGGGGTAAATCACTCGACCCAACGAATAGGAACACCGCCCGGGCGTTGCCACCCGCGAAAATACTCACCCTGTTCGTTCGTAGTGCCCCGATTCATCGGGGCCCTGCGCCGGGCTCCCGGAAAATATCGCATGAATGCGATCACTACAAACTCGTTGTAGCGGCTGGAGTTTGTTCGTAGTGCCCCGATTCATCGGGGCCCTGCGCCGAGCTCCCGGAAAATATCGCATGAATGCGATCACTACAAACTCGTTGTAGTGGGTAGCACCGGTTCTTGAACCGGTGTGGCTGGTGCCACAAGAGGTCAGGACAAATCACTCGGCCCATCGAAGAGGAACACCGACTGAGCGTTGCCACTTGCTCCCCTGACCCCTGACCTCTTGCCGGCTGCCGCCGGCCCAGGTTCAAGAACCCGGGCCACCCGCGCACAGCGTGCGTGGCGGAGCATTCGCTCAGGGATTCACCACGGCGTAGGCGGCCAACTCCGGGGCGGTCGAGTCCAGATCGGTCTCGATGCGGATAGTTCCAGCAACCTTGCCGGACGACTCCCCGCCCGAAAAAGTGACCGGCACCAGGTGCAGCGTCTTCGGCTCTTGGGCCTGGGAGAGGTGGAACTGGAATCGCTCGTCGGCGCAGGTGACCGAGAGGATGCGGAAGGGGGTCTTGCCGCGAACGACCAGTTGCTTGGTCACCTGCTGGCCCGGCTTGACGGTGCCCATGAAGAGAGAGGAGGGGCTGACCACGATGCCGGGCTGAATCCGCCCTTCCACCAAGAGGGGAACCTGCGTGCGGTTGCGATCGTTGGTCTTGAGGATGATCTGCTCGTAGAGGTATCCGGCCGGGGCGTCCTGGTCGAGTCGAACGGTGAGGTCGTAGCGAACCCGGTTGCCGTACCGCCGTTGCTGGACGACTTCGCCCTGGAGGTGAGGATTGGGACTCTCCACGGCGACGATCTTCCAGCCGCTGCGGCCGGCATAGGCGATGTGGACCGTGCGCTGGGCGGCGGTTCCGTAGTCGACGCTCCCCAGTTGCACGCTGCCCGGCTGGAAGACGACGTCGCTACGAATGTAGACGCGGTCCTGGAGTTGCACTTGGGCGTAGAAGGGTTTGTCGATGGTCACCGTGAGGGTTGCCCCCTTGCGACCGAGAAACCGATCGGTATTGATCTTGGCCACGATGGCCCCGGTTTCCAAGCTTTTCAGCGTTTCTTTCTCGATTTTGGGGGAGGTGCAGCCGCAACTGGATCGCACACTGGCGATATGGACATCCTCGACGTAGAGGTTCTTCAGGGGGAATTTGAACTCGGCCTTGGCGCCTCGCGCCACGTCGCCGAAATCGTGCACTTTCACCTCGAACATCTTCTCCGCCCAATCCTGGGCCATGGCCGGCGAAAGGAGGAAGCAAAAGACCAGCGAGGCCACAAGCAGTGTGCGTCTCATGGGAATGGCTTTCTTCGCGGAGGGAAACCGGCTGGGCTGGGCCTCCAGGCGGGTTTCCCAAGGGGGGGATGCAGGGACTAAGTGTTTTGGGGGGCAAGGCATTGCCCGGCAACTCTACGTCGGTCCCCCCAAGGTGTCAAAAAACGCGTGTGAGAAAACACACGCTGTGCGCGGGGCTGCCGCCGAGTTGCCGTGGGCCGGTTGCCCCACTTCGCAATGCCGGCCATGTTTCGGCCGGCCCTACGGGGCCTTGCGAACAACCCTCGGGAGGGGGATCTCCGGCCTGTCGCCGGTGGTTTCCGGCACGGTTTTCCGCGGCCCGGAGGAGAAAAAGGGGGTGAAATCGCTGCCGGGAAGCATTGCCAACGCGGCGGGGAATTCGCTACGATATGGGTTTACCCGATTGGGCCGGTACGGCGATGGGGTGGTCGACAATCCAAGTCGTCCGCTCACGCGGGAGATGTTTGCCAGCGATCCGCCGGCCGGGAGCTGGCCCTTTGGAGGGGGGTTGCGAGCCCGCCGGTCACGCTCCTGGCGACGGAGACGGACAAGAAGCAGGTGACGCACATTACCGTGGGTGGAAAGCGTTCGTAGGTTCCGGGCATGTTCGAGACGCTGCAAGAAGGGTTGGGCTCGGCGCTTCGATCGTTTCGCGGTCGGGGCAAGCTGAGCGAAGCGAACATGCGGGAGGGCCTGCGCGCGGTGCAAACCGCGCTGCTCGAGGCGGATGTCAGCCTCCCCGCGGTGAAGCAGTTCATGGACGGGGTCTCGCAGCAAGCAGTGGGCGAGCGGGTGCTCAAGTCGCTCAACCCCACGCAGCAACTGGTGGGCATCGTCCACCAAGAGTTGATCCAGTTGATGGGCCCGGTGGACCATTCGCTCCACCTCAAGCAGCCGCTGACGATCCTCATGCTTTGCGGGCTTCAAGGATCGGGCAAGACCACCACCTGCGGCAAGCTGGGGCGGATGCTGGCCCAGCGGGGCCGCAAACCGATGTTGGTTGCCGCCGACCTTCAGCGTCCCGCGGCGATTACCCAGTTGGAAGTGCTGGGCCGCGAACTGGGTATCCCGGTGCACGCCGAACAGGGGGTGACCGATCCGGTCGCCGTCTGTCGCAACGCGGTCAACGAGGCCGGCCGGAGCGAGGCCGACGTGGTGATCCTCGACACGGCGGGCCGGCTGCACGTCGACCAGGAGTTGATGCGGCAGTTGAGCACGATCGAGCGGCGGGTCGAGCCGGACCAGGTCTACTTCGTGGTGGACGCGATGACCGGCCAGGACGCCGTCAACAGCGCCCAAGCGTTCAACGACGCGCTGGAGCTGGACGGGGTGATCTTGACCAAGCTGGACGGGGACGCCCGGGGTGGGGCGGCGCTGTCGGTGAAGGCGGTCACCGGGGTGCCGATCAAGTTGATCGGCACGGGCGAGCATTTGGACGCCCTGGAGGAATTTCACCCCGACCGGATGGCGGGGCGGATTCTGGGTATGGGCGATATCCTCAGCCTGGTCGAGCAGGCCCAGCAGAAGTTCGACCAGGAGGAGATGCTCCGCCAGCAGGAACGCTTGCAGAAGGGCGAGTTCACCCTGGACGACTTCCGCAAGCAGCTTGCCCAGGTGAAGAAGCTGGGGCCGATGAGCAAGGTGATGAAGCTGGTTCCCGGCATGGGCCAATTGACCGAGATGATGGGCGACACCGACGCCGACCAGGACCTTCACCGTCTGGGTGGGGTGATCGACTCGATGACGCCCGAGGAACGCCGCAACCCGACCAAGGTCATCGACCAGAGCCGCCGCCGCCGGATTGCGGCCGGAGCGGGGGTGGCACCACACGAAGTCAACGAGCTGGTCAAGCAGTACGATGCCATGGCCGACATGATGAAGCGGTTCTCCGGCATGAAGATGCGGGACCGGATGCGGGCCGTGCAGGAGTTGAGCCAGAGCGCGGCGGCCAACCCGGGCGGAATGCTGGCGAAGCAAAAAAAGGGGACCGGCAAGCGGCTCTCGCCAAAGGACAAGGCCCGGGCCCGCAGGCTCCGCGAAAAGGAAATGCGGAAGCGGAAACGCGAGACAAGGCAAGAAGGGAAGGGAAGGTAGCCCTCTGGCAGCCGGAAACAGGAAAGTTGTTCTTCGGCCAAAGCCGTAGGGCCGGCTGTGCGGAGCCGAAACGTGGCTGGCGCTGCAAAGGGCGGTAGCCGGCCCTACTTCGTAACGAGAATCGACAGGACTACGAGGAGTATTACGTGGCAGTACGCATTCGGATGAAAAAACTGGGCCGGCGGCATCGGCCGTTCTTCCGCGTTTGCGCGGTGGACTCCCGGGTCCCCCGCGATGGTCGCGTGTTGGAGGAATTGGGGACCTACGACCCCATGGTGCCGGACGTCGACGCCCGGGCGGTCCTCAAAGGCGAACGGATCAAGCACTGGTTGAGTGTGGGAGCGTTGCCGTCGGACAAGGTCAAGGTGCTGATCAAAAAATACGGCCTGGAAGGCACGCACGTCGAGCAGCAGAAGGCGGCCCTGGACCGATTGGCCCAGCAGCGTCGTCGCCGGCCCGGCGCGGCGTCCGCGGTGTCCTCCGAGGCTCCGTCCGAGGACACTCCGCCAGCCGAGCAGGCGGAGACCGCCGAGGCCCAACCGCCGGCCGCGGAATCCCAGCCCGACGCGGAGCCCAGTGGCGAGTAGCCTGCGATGCGTTTCGACGTCTTGACCCTGTTTCCCGAGATTTTTGAGGGCTACTTGGGGTCGAGCGTGTTGAGCCTGGCGGTGGAACGCGGCCTGGTCGAGGTGCGGCTTCACAATATCCGCGATTGGGCCCACGATCGGCATCGCACGGTCGACGATCGCCCCTTTGGCGGCGGGCCGGGGATGGTGCTGAAGGTCGATCGCGTGGTGCCGTGCGTGGAGGCGGTTCGGGCGCTGGAGTCCGACCCCGGGCATTTGGTGATGCTCACGCCGCAGGGGCGGCGGCTCGACCAGGCGGGCGTGGAGCGGCTGGCCGAACATCGACGGATCGTGCTTTTGTGTGGCCGCTACGAGGGATTTGACGAGAGGATTCGGTTGCTCCTCGAACCGGACGAGATTTCCATCGGAGACTTTGTCCTCAACGGCGGCGAAGTGGCCGCCATGGCAATCATTGATGCGGTGATCCGGCTTGTGCCGGACGTGTTGGGAGACGAGCAATCGAGCGAGATGGATTCGTTTTCGCCCGGCGGGCGGCGGTTGGAATTTGCCCAGTATACGCGGCCCCGGGAGTATCGGGGGCTGGCCGTGCCTGAAATCCTGCTCGGCGGCAACCACCAGGCGATTGCCCAGTGGCGGGAAGAGAATAGTCGCCGGCGGACGCGAAAGCGGCGGCCCGACTTGATGGAGCGGGACGGCCAACCGCCGCTTGGTGCGGGGTAGCACGGCAAAAGAACGCGGTGAAACAAAGAAAGCAATTGCGGCGACAGCGGTGTTGCCCTGACGAGTGAACGAGGAAGTACGATGAGCCAGCAGTTGATGAATCTGGTCGAACAGACCAGCCTGAAGAAGGAGATTCCCCAGTTCGAGATCGGGGACACGGTCGACGTGCATTGCGAGATTCTCGAAGGCGAGAAGAAACGCATCCAGATTTTCTCCGGCGTGGTGATTGCCCGCAGCGGCTCCGGTAGCCGGGAGATGTTCACCGTCCGCCGGATCGTGCAAGGCGAGGGGGTGGAGCGAAAGTTTCCTCTCCATTCGCCCCGGGTGGCGAAAATCGAGGTCAAGCGGTCGGCCGTGGTACGCCGGGCGAAGCTCTATTTCCTCCGCGACCGGGTGGGCAAGGCGGTGCGTCTGAAGGAGCGCCGCGTGGAACGCAAGGTCGAAGACAAGCCCAAGACACGGCGGCGCGGCCGCAAACGCAAGAAGGCCGAAGCAAAGGCCCAGTAGCAACGTCCGGGCGGCAAGGCCGAAATTGGACAGCGCCACTTTGCGGAGGTTGAAGAACGTAAAGCATTGGGATTCCAGGTGTTACACCCCGCCGGCCCCGTGCCGGTGGACTATGGGTTTGGAAACTACCCGTGGCCGCGACCCCCAACCGTTCCCCGTGGCCTGGCGTGGGTGGGGCGTGTGTGGGCGTGGTAGTTCTCAAACCCGTCTCCCACCGGCACAGGGCCGGCGGGGAGGAGCCCAAAGTGGCGCTGTCGAACTAAGCAGCCGAGTCGATCATCTTTCGTCCATCCTCCATCTCCGACTGGTGGGACCGGATCCGTTTCGGCGATGATTTGGGCCGGCGCGGGGAAGCGGCCGCCGAGCGGTTCTTGAAGCGAAAGGGCTACCGGGTCGTCGTCCGGCGGTGCCGCTCGAAGCTGGGCGAAATCGACCTCGTGGCGGTCGACGGGCGGACCGTGGTCTTCGTCGAAGTCAAGGCGCGGCTGGACCACGACTCGGGGCACCCGGCCGAGGCGGTCGACCGCACCAAGCAGCAACGGCTGACGCGACTGGCGCTGGGATTCCTGAAGAGGCACGGCTTGCTCGAACAAGCGGCCCGATTCGACGTGGTCGCGGTCACCTGGCCCAACAGCCCGCGACGGCCGGCGGAAATCGAGCACATCGAGAACGCCTTCGAGGCGGTGGGCAGCGAAGGGTTCTTTTCTTGATGGTCGATCGTGGATGGATCCAGCCGGTGGCCTACAGGCTGTAACCCGAAGCGTAAGCGAGGGAGAATCACCAGCCTGGAATCCCTCGTTTACGCTTCGGGTTACAATTTGCTTCGTGTGCTTCGCGGGCTTCGTGTTTTCAAGGGTTTCCGTAACCGTTTTTCCAACAAGCCGTTTCGTTTCGGCGGGGAGGACGAGGCTCCCGATCGCTCTGGCAGGCCCTATGTCGGGTCGTCACCTTTTTCGGGGGGGTGGGCGGCAGTCCCACCATGCCGGGCCGCCACCCGGCCTACTGGCTCCGGAAGTCCGCTGCTGCACC
>CAYZWG010000170.1:0-11139 GCA_964481605.1 uncultured Planctomycetaceae bacterium | reverse complement strand
CGGCGGGGTCGGGAGACCCGCGCCGAACGCTGACCTCTTGCCGGCTGCCGCCGGCGGAGGTTCGAGAACCTGGGCCACCCAGGCGAGAAGTTTTCAGTTACGACAAACACCTGCCGCGTATTGGGCCACCAGCGAGAGCAGTCGGGCTCGGTCGATCGGCTTGCTCAGATAGTCGTCGCAGCCGGCAGCCAGGCACTTTTGGTGTTCTCCCACCATCGCGTTGGCCGTCAAGGCGATGATGGGGCCACCGTAGCCCTGTTCGCGCAACCGCCCGGCGAGGTCGTAACCGTTGAGCACCGGCATTTGAATATCGGTCAAGATCACGTCGAACGGTTCGTGGCGGCGCCAGGCAGCGAGGGCCTCTTCCAGGGCGGTCCGGCCGTCGCCCACGATCGTGACCTGGGCCCCGGCCGTGGTGAGGATCAGCCCGATCAGCCGCTGATTGTCCGGCGCGTCTTCGGCAAGAAGAATGCGGTTGGACAAGAGGCTGGCCTGCCCGGTGCTTTCACCCCCCGGTGAGGCCGCCTCTGGGCGGGCTGCCGCTGGTTCCCGTTGGGCTTGAGGACGAGGACCGGACAACGATCCGGTGGCGACGGTAACGCGAAAGGTGCTTCCCCTTCCGGGTCGGCTTTCCACCTGAATCTGACCGCCCAACTCTTCCGCCAGGTATTTGCAGATGGTAAGTCCCAGTCCCGTACCGCCGTACTCGCTGCCCCGGGTGGCAAGGGTCTGGGTAAAGGGCTTAAATATCTCGGCGAGTTGGTCCCGCTCGATTCCCATACCCGTGTCGATCACCTCGAATTGCAACATGGGCACAGGGCCGTCAGCACCGAGCAACTGCGACACGACGCGAACCGATCCTTTTTCGGTGAACTTGATCGCATTATTGACCAGGTTGATCAGGATTTGCCGCAGCCGCGTGGGATCGCTGTGGATGGTTTCCGGGATGGGGCTCGGGGTTTCAACGGCCAGTTCGAGCCCTTTGGCATCCGCCTCGGGTCGCAGTAGCCGGGCGACGTCGGCGAGGATCGCCGCCGGCGAGCAGGCGACGCATTCGATCGGCAGCCGGCCCCTTTCGATCTTCGCCACGTCGAGGACGTCGTTGACGATCTCCAGCAGATGCTTCCCGTTGCGAAGGATGATCGGCAGCAGTTCGGCCGAGCGGGGTGGTAGCGTGCCACCGGGGTCGGCGAGCAACTCCTCCGTGAAGCCGATGATCGCCGTCAGCGGCGTACGAATTTCGTGGCTGATGTTGGCGAGGAACTGGCTCTTCACGCGGGTTGCCGCCGCCGCCTCTTCACACGAGCGGCGTAGGATCTGGTTGGCCCGTTGCAACTCCGCGTGCGACTTCTTCAAGCTTGCGGTCTTCCTTTCGACCTGGCGTTTCAACTCGTCGGCGTGCGACTTCAACTGGTCGTGATAGGCCTTCACGGCGAGAGCGTTGCGAATGCGGGGAGCGAGTTCAAGGAAGTCGACCGGCTTGTTGAGGAAGTCGGTGGCGCCGAGTTCCAACGCTTCGGTCTTGCTTCGGACATCGTCCAGAATGGTGAGGATGATCACCGGCAAGAGGGCGTGTTTCCGGGAAACGCGAAGCTGGGCGAGAATCTCCAGCCCGCTGAGCCCCGGCATGACGAGGTCCAGCAGGAGCACGTCGGGATTCTCCATGGCGACCTGCCGAAGGCCGTCCGTGGCGTCGGTACAGGCGACGAAGTTACGGTAACCCAACTCGCCCAAGTGGAATCGGACCAGATCGATGGTCCCGGGATCGTCGTCGAGGATCATGATCTTGGCGGTCTCGACCGCTGGTCGCGTGGTTTCGTTCATGCGAACTCTCTCGTCCTTTTCCCGGGCGTCTCGGCAAATCGTGGTCTGGCCCCCCCCACCGCTTGGTGCCGCCTCGCGGCCAACCGGTCCGGCAGAGGCGTTTCGGGCGTGCTCGTATCCCAAATATAGGTCGCGCCCGTAGTACCCGCGAAATCCCGGGCCCAGCGACACGTGTTCGATGGTTCGCCGGGTTCCGGTTCGACCGGAACTGCGGAACATGCAGAATCCGCCGGCGAGGGTGGCCGCCAGCGTCGCGTTGCCCGCCTCGTGGGAGCGTGATCAGCGGCCGAGGCACGTTTTGACCGAGGAGCGGGCGTGGGCTAGAGTTGTGACGACACGGTTCCAAAAGGCACGCCGGAAAGCGAGTGCCCAGGCGCTGCTGGAGAGGCCTGACCTTTCACGCGGACCGTGTGATCGGCGCAAGCCGCGGTGTCTTGGTGCACGTCCGCGCGGCCGTTACACGGAAGGCTTTCCGCCAGAGCCCGGGTTTTCCGAATGCGGCCCAAACACAACGCGCATCGGTGACGCGAACCATCCAAACGGGCCAAGACGTCGTCAAGTCGTCAATGCGAGTGGGAGGATTTTCAGATGGACCAGGAAACCGCGAAGCCGATGGCAGCGGTTCTCGATGAAGAGGATTTGCTGGAGCGCTGCCTGGGCAATCTCGAGTTCGCCGAACGCGTTCTCGCCAAGTTCCAGACGCAATGCCAGGCGGACCTTGCCGCACTGGAACAGGCGTCGGCTACGGGAGACACCGAGCAGGTGGCCAGCCTGGCACACCGCATGATGGGAGCGTCGGCCAACGCCGCCGCGGTGGGAATACGAGAACAAGCCGCGGGGATTGAACGTGCGGCCCGCCACCGTTGCGTGGAGGAAATCCCATCGCGAATGGAGAACCTGAAACGCGAGTGGAGCCGGTTCGCCTTGGCCGCCTCGCGGCTTGCTTGGCCGCCCGATTCCACCTACTGAAGATTCCCACCTGGTCCCTGGGCAATGCGATCCCGGAGCGTTCGATGCGAGTCCTGGTAGTTGATGACGACTGTGTTTCCGCCGAGATTCTAACCAACTCGCTGCAGTGCTTCGGCTACGAGGTGACCGTCGCCGACAACGGTCGGGCGGCCTTCGAGTTGATCCGCACGGGGCGTTATCATCTGGTCGTCTCCGACTGGGAAATGCCCGAGATGAGCGGCCTGGAATTGTGCCGGCAGATACGCAAGCGGCGGTGGAGCAGCTATATCTACTTGATTCTGGTGACCTCCTACGAAGGCGTGGAAAACATCGTGGAGGGATTGAACGCCGGCGCGGACGATTTCCTCACCAAGCCCTTCGAGCCGGAAGAGTTGCGGGTGCGGCTGCGAGTGGGGGAGCGGATTCTTTCCCTGGAGAGCCGCGACGTGGTGATCTTTGCTTTGGCCAAGCTGGCCGAATCGCGCGATCCCGAAACGGGCGTCCACCTGGAACGAATGCGAGAATACTGCCGGCTGTTGGGGCAAGAACTCTCACAACGCGACAAGTTCCGCCATCTTGTCGACGGGGAGTACGTTCAACTGCTCTACCTGACCAGCCCCCTCCACGACATCGGAAAGGTGGGAATTCCCGATCGGGTGCTGCTCAAGCCCGGCCGCCTCACGGCGGAGGAATTCGAGATCATGAAGCAGCATGCGTGTATCGGCGGAAACACGCTGGAGGCGGCCGTGCGGGCGAATCCGGAGGCCCAGTTCCTGGCCATGGCCAGGGAAATCGCCCTCACCCACCACGAGCGTTACGACGGCACGGGCTATCCGCGCGGTCTTCGCGAGGAAGAGATTCCGCTCTGCGGCCGGATTACCGCCGTGGCCGACGTCTACGACGCCTTGACGACTCGCCGCGTCTACAAGCCGCGGATGAGCCATGAAACCGCGCGAGGAATCATCCTCGACGGGCGGGGAACGCACTTTGATCCCGACCTGATTGAGGCCTTCTTGCGACGCGAAAAGGACTTCATCTCCGTGGGCCGGCGGCTCGACGAAGGGGCGTTTTCGGCGGCCGGGACGTCGTCGCTGCCGACCACCGACAGGGTGGGTGCATGACGGCCCGATGATCGGGGTTCCGCTGGTGCTCCCGCCGGCGGACATCGATCAGTGGCCAGGCGAATTCCTTGCCCAGCTTGCCCTCTCCGTGCAACCGGAATGCTCGGCTCGGCCGCCCTCGCTTTTTCCCTCCGATCCGTCGAGGGAGCAAACCGGCACGCACCGATAAGACTCTTCTAGTGGATCGTTCCTTCTACGCTTTCGGGCAAGGAGTCCCGGATGAACCGGAAACGGTTGCCGCTGGTGGGGTTGGGTGTCTTCTTCTGTCTGGCCGGCATCGCCCGGGCGGACGGCGTCATCCTCAATGGCGTGTCGCCCCGCTCGATCGGGCGAGGGGGCACGAATCTGGCCTTTGCCGATAACGGCGCCGTGTTGTTCGACAATCCGGCCGGGGCCGTGAACCTGGAAGGCCAAGGGTTGGCCGATTTCGGCGTCGACCTGATGCTCAACGATTTCCATTTCGCCAACGCCCGCAACAGCACGGCATCCGACGACAGCGTGTTTCCCCTTCCCCAGATCTCCCTGCTGCGAAAGACCGAGGACGGCCGGTGGGCATACGGGATAGGGTTCTTTACTCCGGCGGGTTTTTCCGAAGCTTTCGACATGGAAGGGCCGCCGCCGCTGTTCGGCCAGCATCACTACAAGTCGCTGGGGACGCTGACCAAGGTGTTGCCGGGAGTGGCCCGCCGGCTGACCGATCGGCTTTCGCTGGGGGCCACCCTGGGTGTGGCCATCAGCCACGACGAGTTCGAAGGACCCTACTTCCTCCAGGGTCCCAGCCTGCTGCGAGGTACGCCCACCGCGCTCGACCTCCAGGCCACGGGGGCCGCACCCTGCTGGTCGCTGGGAATGCAGTACAAGCTGACCGAAAACACAACCTTCGCGCTGGCCTACCAGAGCGAGAGTCGGTTCCGCGCCCACGGCACGACCCGGGTTGCGGTTCCCGGGCTCGGGCAAAGCGCCTTCGACTCGCGGTTGGACATCACCTGGCCGCGGTCGCTGGGACTGGGCATTCGCCATCAACTGTGCCCCCGCCGCACCCTCTCCACCGACGTGATCTGGTTCAACTGGTCGAGTGCGTTCGACGATTTCGGAATCCACCTCAACAACCCCACCAACCCGCTCTTTCCAGCGATCTATGAGCAGTTTCCGCTCCGCTGGCGGGACACGGTTTCGGTACGGGTGGGTTTCGAGCAACAGCTCTCCCGCGGCCGGGTCTTCCGATGCGGTTACGTGTATCATCAGAATCCGGTCCCGCTGGGCACGCTCACGCCCTACATCCAGGCCACGCTGGAGCACGCCTTCTCCATGGGCTACGGTTGGACATGGCGATGCTGGAACGTGGACCTCTCCTACATGTTCGCCTTCAGTCCGGAGCTGACCGTGGGCACAAGCGATCTTGTCGGTGGGGACTTCGACCAGAGTTTTCACCGCGCCCAGACGCACGCCATCGCCTTCAGCTTCCTTCGTCGCTTCTGAGCGGGAGTGCCTTCCCCGCCCCACCAGCCCCTTGCGTAGCCGGATTCGCAAGGTTCGGTTCTTCGCATCACGGCGGAATTCTCGCCAGTGGTAGCCCGAAGCGTAAGCGAGGGATTCCAGGCTGGTGATTCTCCCGCGCTTACGCTTCGGGTTAGGATGACCGCCGCTCGACGAAACCGGGAAAACACAAGCATTCTGCCACTCGCAAAGATGTTTATCGCAGTGGACAGCAGATCCACGCCCAACGCGGTCCTACCGGGGGCCGGTCGCGCCTTGGGGCTCTTCTTTCCTTCCGAAATCGGGGGCAGTTGCGGGGTGATGCCAGGGCGGCGCTCCCGCTGAGAGAGGGTCATCCTTCCGCCTTTTCCCACTTCCTTTCTTCCTGCCCCCGCGCCAGAGCTAGTGTGAATGCTTCTAACCCGGACGGGCCGGGACCAGGTAGCGCATCCGGCCGGGAGGCCGGCCGCTGGGGGCCGCGCGGATAAGCCAAATTTCCCAATCCTTCAACCCCTGAGACTTTCCCTGTTCCGCACAATGGTTCGCCGGCAATCCTCTTCGCCCCCCGGAAAACATTTCCGCTGGATGGAAACTCGTTGAAAACCGCCCTCGAACTTGTTACAATCGACGATGTCTTGTGGCAAGCAGACTTGGTCGAATGCGGGGGGGCAGTGTTCTCATCCAGGGGTAAAACCACTTAGGATTCGGGTGGACCATGGTTCCAGTGCTGTCGAACTCTCGGCTTTTCGAGGAACACCACATTCCCACCGAAGGAGGCGATCTCCTTCACGCGAAACTGATGCTGCCCAAGCCGCCCACCTTTCCCAAGCGGCTAGTGGTAATTCCCCCATTGATCGGCGCCGGTGCTTCGCAGCCGCTGGTGATCTTCCGCAACCTCACCCGGCGAGGGGCAATCCTCTTGTCCTTCGAGTACCGCGGCCACCCCCGTTCGACCGGGATATTCGAGCTCGACAAGACGATTACCGACACCCGCTACGCGCTCGTCTGGGCAGAGAATTACGCCACCGAGCGAGGCCTCCCGCTGCATGGCTTCGCCACGTGTTACGGCGTGATCGCGTTGGCCGCCCAGTTTACCGATAAGACGCGTCCTCCCCCAATCTGGTCGTTCAATGCGATCTCCGGCCTGTTTCGCCTCGACCAGATACTGCGGTTCGAGGACTTCGCGCCCATTTTTTCCAGTCATCTCGACAGGGAACTGACCACCGCGGCACTCTTGCAGGGAATCGCCGACGACGCCTTCGATTGGAACGGGGATGCGTTCAGGCTGGCCCTCCGCGAGTACCTCAAGGGATTGTTTCCCGAACTCCGCGTGGAACACGATTACTTCGAGGAACTCCGCTACGAACACGTCGATATTCCGCGCACGCTGTTGCAGCTTTCGCGGGCTCGCTATCTTGATGGGCTGGCCGTTCCGCCGGATGTTCCCTGCAACTTTTTCTTCGGTCGCAATGATGACGTGCTCTCCCTTCACACGCGGGAGGGACGCAAGGCCTACCAGGAGCACGTGTTGTCGCTGATACCGCACGCCCAGCTTTACGAAGCGGAAATCGACCACTTCGGGCGCGGTCCCGACCACGATCCGGTAATCGACAAGCTGGGCGACCTGTTTGAAGAATGCGAAGCCCGTGCCGTGCCGCTGGATCTGGCCGACGAAATCGCTCCGCCTGAGGAGATTCGCGGATGAAGCCGCTGGTTCGGTTGTGGAACGAAGAATACGGCGTGGACGGCGGCTTGGAGTCGGACTCCTGGCTCCGCCGGCTGCTGAACACGTACGTTGTGGCCGCCTTGATGAACCGCTTTCCCGACGCGGCAACCAGATTGTTTTCTCTCAGCAAGGGAGAACTGGCTCGCCTGCTGTTTGTGGAGCGTGAAGGGGGGTCGTTTCGCGTGTTGCGGGCGATGTACGAATTCGAGCAGCGACGGCATCGCGGCGACCTGATCAATCGGCTGCTGATGCAATCGCCCGCCATCAAGGCCGCCAGGAACCGCCGCAGAATCGCCCAATGGATGCTGGAGGTCTGCTTGAAGGCCGTGCCCTCCGATTCCCCCAGGCTGGTGCTGGCCATCGGCGCCGGTGACGGAAGCCTGGAAGCGGAAGTGATCTCCCGCGCGAGGGAAGAGAATGTTTACTATTGCGGCGTGGACAAGGACGAAAGGGCCGTCGGCGAGAATAAGGAAGTTCTGAAAAAACACGGCCTCGAAAAAAGAGGATGCACCGTGGTGGGCAGCGTCGCCGAAGCAAGCGACGTGGAGGAGATTCTCGACCGGGCTTCTCGGCGGTTCGGTATCCGCTTCGACGGCCTCAGCGTGACCGTCTGCCAGGGAATCGTGGAATACTTGGATATCGGTTCGGACGCCAACGATGATCTGGCCGCAATGCTCAATGCCATTCATCGCTCTACCCGCTCCGACGGGAGTCTGATCATCAGCCAAACGGATTTCCACGACAGAGTGGCCTACTTGGAGCATGGTTTGTCGTGGTACATGCGGCTGCGCAGCAGCGACGAAGTCGCCTGGGAAGTCGAAAAATCGGGCTGGCAAATCGCAGTCTGTGAGCGGGAGCCGATGGAACTGATCACGATGTGCCTGGCCGCCAAGTCAGACATCCGCTCGTGGCGTCTCGACCGCGAGAGTCCGCTGAGGCAACCCGGTGTCACGCGGCGGGTCCCCTCGGCGGTCGGCCGGCACCGCTAGACTGTCGGCCGCCGGCAACCCGATCCGGCCTGCTCGCCCGCCATCGGCCCGCCCGGTCGATCGCTTCTCCGCCGGTGCTTCCGGTACGGCCGGCAGGCTGCCATGCCGGGTCGCGACCCGGCCTACGGGCTTCGGCTGGCCGGTCTTTCTCGGCGGAATCGTCACCAACGGCATGGCTGCTCCCTTTTCGCGCCGCCACGTCCAGTTCCCCCCGCCTGCCGGAGGCTGCCTCCAAAAGAACGGAAGGCTATATTTCTGAAGAACTTGGAGTAGCGGCCTGCCACCGGGAAATGGCGGCGGGAGCTGCCAAAATGGGCAAACGGCGGCACCCCAGCCCACACCGGCCGCTGCTCGGCACGCGTGCCCCTGTTTGGTCGGGCCGCCCGGCCCAACCTGGAGCAACTCATGGATCGCGCTGACAACGCCAATCCGCAAAAGGCGACCAACGCGACTCCTTCCACGTTGCCTGCCCCAGCGCGGTTGATCGTCAACCGCTACCGGGTGGTCGGGTTGCTAGAGAAAAACTTCTCCGCGGAGAGTCTGCTGGCGACCGACCTTTCCACCGGAGCAAAGGTGGTCGTCCGGCTGCTGGCGCTTTCCCCTTCCGCTGGGGGCCAACGACTGCACCTGGAGCACGAGGCCGAGGTTCTCCGCAAGCTGAACAAGCCCTGGCTGGCTCCTGTGTTGGCGGTTGGCCGGGAGGCGGATCGTCTTTACGTGGTGCGGCCCTATGTGCCGGGAATCACGCTTCAAAAGCGGCTGCTTCGCTCGCGGCTGGACCTGCCCGACACACTCACCGTGGGACGCTGCCTGCTCTCCGCGCTTGATCAGGTGCACGTCCGAGGTGTTTTCCATCGCGACATCCGACCGGCAAACGTGATTGTCGGCGAGGAATCGCCCCTGCTCGCGGCCGTGCTCACCGGCTTCAGCCTGGGATGCCGCCTCGACGCGACCCAGTGGACCGATGAGGAAGCGATCGAGGCGGCTCTCTACCAGTCGCCCGAACATGCCGGCGCGCTGGACTGCGACGTCGGCCAGACCTCGGACTTGTATTCCGTGGGGATCGTGCTGTTCGAATGTCTGGCGGGGCGGCCGCCGTTTGAGGGCGACAGCGTGGGCAGCATCCTGCTGCGGCAAATGACCTCTCGCGTTCCCAAGCTGAGAAGCATGGGGCTGGACGTTCCCCGCGCGCTGGACGAGCTTCTCCAGCGGCTGATGCGGAAGGATCCCAGTGATCGCTACCAGACCGCCCGGGCCGTGCTGATGGACCTGGAGGACTTGGCCGAATCGCTCCGCGACGGGGACGGCCAGTCGGCACTCGTGGTGGGGTTGCACGATCGACGCCCCACGCTCACCGAGCCCGCTCTGGTCGGCCGCGGGCACGAGTTGGCGCAGTTGGACGAACAGATTCGGCAGGTTGGCGGCGGCCGCACGGCGACCGTGTTCTTGGAGGCGCAGTCGGGTGGCGGAAAGACACGGCTGTTATCCGAGATCGCCGTGCGGGGTGTGCAGGCAGGGATGTGGGTGCTTCGCGGGCAAGGCTCGGAACAGGTGGGGACAAGGCCATTTCAGGTTCTCCACGGGATCGTGGAAGAGTTGATCGCCGCGGCCCGCCGCGACCCCGCCCTGGCCGACGCGGTGAAATCTCGATTAGGCGAGCATTTGGACGCCGTTTGTGCCGCCCTGCCCGAGCTGGCTGGGGCCTTCGGCTGGGAAACTCTCGGCACGCTGGGGCCGGAAGCCTTTGGAGAAGCCCGCAGCATCCAAGCCCTCTCCGTGTTTCTCGACGCCATCGGCTCCGTGGGGCGGCCCGTGCTGATTGCCCTGGACGACTACCAGTGGGCCGACGAAATGACGGTCAAGCTGGTTGCCCACTGGCACTCGGTTCGCAGCGGCGGCGCCCAGGCGGGCCCCCGCGTGTTGCTGGTGGCCGCCTTCCGCTCGGAGGAAGTGCCGGCGGACCACTTGCTCCGCAAGACGCGGCCCACGCTCCAACTGCGACTGGCGGCGCTGGCGGGCAACGAGGTGCAACTGCTGCTGGAGTCGATGGCGGGGCCCTTGCCCGAGGAAGCCGTAAAAGTCGTCCACCGCCTCTCCGACGGAAGCCCTTTCATGGCTTCCGCGGTGTTGCGGGGGATGGTCGAGTCCGGCGCCCTGCTGGCCGGGGCGGACGGCTGGCGGGTCGAACCCCTGGCCCTGGCCGATTTGCAGTCTTCCAGCCAGGCCGCCGGGTTCTTGTCACGGCGGATCGAACTGCTGCCGCCCGATACGATCGATCTGCTCACGGCCGGCGCCGTGCTGGGCAAGGAGTTCGATCGGAACCTCGCCGCGGAATTGGCCGGCCTTGATCCCCAGCAGGCCTCCACCGTCCTCGACCAGGCCAGCCAACGCCACTTCGTCTGGGCTCAGCCGGCCGGGGCCGAATGCACCTTCGTTCACGACAAGATCCGAGCTGCCCTGCTCCAGCGGATCACGCCCCGGCGGCGAGGCGAACTGCACCACAGCATCGCCCGCCGCCTGGAGCAGGATGCGCCGGAGCGAATCTATGATCTGGCCTACCATTTCGACGCCGCGGGCGAGAGCGGGCTGGCCCTGCCCTATGCCTTGGCGGCCGCCGAGCAAGCCCGATCGCGGCACGCGCTGGAAGTGGCCGAGCAGCAGCACCGGATCGCCCAGCGGGGAGAGGCTTCGGCGGACCGAGCCACGCAATACCGCATCCGCGAGGGGCTGGGCGAGGTGCTCATGCTACGCGGCAAGTACCGAGAAGCGAAACAGACGCTGGAGGACGCCGCCGCGCTGGCCGAAGGGGATTATGCCCGGGCCCAGATCAAGGGCAAGCTCGGCGAACTGGATTTCAAGCAAGGCGACATGGAAAGCGCGATCGACGCCTTCGAGGAAGCGTCGCGGTTGCTGGGCGGGAAAGTCCCCCCAAAAATGCCCGCCTCGATTCTCATGCTCCTCTGGGAGGCCGGGATTCAACTGCTCCATTGCTCGTTTCCCCGAATGTTCGTGGGTCGCCGAAAAGGCAAACCATCGGAAGCCGAGTTGCTCCGCC
>CAYZWG010000169.1:0-11215 GCA_964481605.1 uncultured Planctomycetaceae bacterium | reverse complement strand
TGCGGGCGGGTTCATCGAGAACGGCGGTCCCGTGGCGGTTGCCGACGTCGACGCGACACTCGCGGACGCAGACGACGCGAACCTCGCCTGGCTGACCATTACGCTGGCGAACTTCCCGGACGGGGCGGATGAATCGCTTTCCGCGGACGTCACCGGGACGAACATCGTGGCGACGTACGCCGACGGTGTGTTGACGCTCTCGGGCGAGGACTCCGTGTGGAACTACCAGCAGGTCCTGCGGACGGTTCGCTACGACAACACCGCGGCGGTACCCGACACGACCGATCGCTCGATCGCGATCGTGGCTGGCGACGGCAGCGGCACCAGCGGCACGGCGACGGCCGTGCTGACGGTCGCGTTGGCCAACGACAGCCCGATCGGCACGGCGCAAAGCCTCACCACCGTGGAAGACACGCCGCTGGCCGTCGTGCTCGCCGCCGAGGACGGCGACCCGGAAGTCGTCCAGGCGCTCACGTTCACGATCCTCGCCGATCCGAGCCACGGGACGTTGAGTGATTTCGATCCGGCCACTGGCCAGCTCACTTATACATCGGATGCCGACTTCGTCGGCGAGGATGCGTTCCAGTTCGTGGTTGTCGACGACGATACGGCGGGAGGAGAGGCCCGCTACAGCGTACCGGCCACGGTGACGATCACGGCGACGGCGGTCAACGATACTCCGGCGGCGGGCAATCAGACGTTGGCAGCCGTGGTGGACGAGCCGCTGGTGGTCGACCTTGGGGAGGATGGCGATCCGGAGGTTGTCCAGCAACTCTCGTACACCGTGGTTTCACCTCCCAGTTACGGGACCCTCAGCGGTTTCGACCCCGCCAGCGGCGAAATCCTTTACACGCCGGCCGCCGGATACGTCGGTGACGACACGTTCAGCATCACCCTCACCGACGACGGCACGGCGGGCGATCCGGCCGGATTGACGAGCGGGACGGCGACGATCAGCATCACGATTGCCTACCAACCGGTGGCCGACCCCCAGAGCGTCGCCACGAGCGAAGACACGGCTGTGGCGATCGCGCTGACCGGCGACGACGGGGATCCCGGCACCACGCACGAGCTCTTGTTCGCTATTGCCGCCGGGCCCGACCACGGCACGGTGACGGGGTTCGACACCGCCACCGGCCAGTTCACCTTCACGCCCGATGCGGACTACAACGGCCCGGACAGCCTCGGTTTCACGGTGGCCTACACGACGCCGGGCGGTGCGGTGGTCACCAGCGCGCCGGCCAACGTGGAGATCACGGTGACGGCGACAAACGATGTTCCCCAGGCCGCGGACCAGGAAATCCGCACGGGCCAGGATACGACCGTGTCGTTCGATCTGGGAGAGGACGGCGACCCGCAGAGCCAGCAGCAATTAACGCTGACCGTGATCACCCCGCCCGGCCAGGGAACGCTGAGCGGCTTTGACGCCGCCACGGGGGAAGTAACCTACACGCCGGATGCCGGATTCATCGGCAGCGACAGCTTCAGCTACACGCTCACCGACGACGGCTCCGCGGGCGATCCGGCGGGGCTGGCTAGCGGGGAAGCCACGGTGACGCTCACCGTGGTCGGCCCTCCCACGGCAGACCCGCAAACAGCCACCACGGACGAGGACGTGCCGGTTGTTCTGGCGCTCGCCGGGGACGACGGCGATCCGTCGAGCGTGCAAGAGCTGACCTTTGTGATCGTCGATCCGCCCCAGCACGGTTCGCTGGGAGAGCTTGACGCGACGACCGGAGAGGTCACGTACACGCCCGCCGAGGACTACAACGGGGCGGACAGTTTCACGTTCGCCGTCCAGTACAACGCTTCCGGCGGTGTGGTGCTCACCAGCAGCGCGGCCACGGTCGATGTTACGGTCACCCCGGTCAACGACCTGCCCGAGAGGACGGTGCAGTTGGTCACCCTGGCGCCGGACGCAGTAATCCCTTTGGACCTGGGTCAAGACGGCGACCCGGAAGTCGAGCAGCAACTCACCTTGACGGTCGTGACTTCACCCAGTCACGGGACGCTCAGCGGCTTCGATCCGCTTACCGGCGAGGTGCTTTTTACACCGGAGGCCGGTTACACGGGTACGGACAGCTTCACGTATACGTTGACCGACGACGCTGCCGCCGGCGGGCCGGAGAACCTCACCAGCGAGGAAGGCGAAATTGCCATTTCCATTGAGATCCTGCCCACGGCGAACGCCCAAACCTTGACGACGGACGAGGATTCGCAGTTGTCGCTGGCGTTGACCGGGCAGCCGGGCAATTCGGCAGGAACGTCGCTGCGGTTCTCGATCACGAGCGAGCCCAGCTATGGCACGTTGGTAGACTTCGACCCCGAAACGGGTGCGGTTACGTATGTCCCGGATGCCGATTTCAACGGAGAGGACGGCTTCGGCTTCGTGGTGACCGAGTACGACACGGCGGATTCGGCAGAGGGCCTGACGAGTGGGCGGGCCACGGTGACGATCACGGTGGCGGCGGCCAACGACGCTCCCCAAGGGACGGATCAGGCGATCGCAACCGGCCAGGAGACGGCCGTCGCGGTGACGCTTTCCGGCGAGGACGGCGATTCCGAGGTGGAGCAGACGCTCTCGTTCGCCATCCTGGCGCAGCCCGGCCACGGTACGCTGAGCAACTTCGACCCGGCCGCCGGGACGCTGACCTACACACCCGAGGCCGGCTATCACGGCGCCGACAGCTTCACCTTCACGGTAACCGACGATGCGACCGCCGGTGGTGCCGCGATCACCAGCGAGGCGGCCACGGTGGAGGTGTTCGTCGGTGTGCCGCCGGTTGCCGATCCGCAGGCCGTGACCACGGAAGAGGATACGGCCGCTGCGCTTACGCTGACCGGTGCGGACGGCGACCCGCAAGACCCGGCCAGCTTGCGGTTCCTGATCGTCGCCTCGCCGGCTCACGGGCAGATCACCGCGTTTGACCAGCTTACGGGCGAGGTGACCTACCAGCCCGATGCGGATTACAGCGGAGCGGATAGCTTCCGTTTTGCGGTGGTGGATGATTTGGCCGGTCCGGAGCTGCCATTGGAGAGCCAACCGGTTGTCGTGGACCTCACGGTGACGGCTGCCAACGACGTGCCCGTTGCGCTGACCCAAGAGGTCACCCTTGGGGAGAACACGTGGTGCAGCCTGGTGCTGGGCTTCGACGGCGATGCGGAAGTTGCCCAGTCGCTCTCGCTCGACGTCACCATCAGTCCCAGCCACGGCACGCTTAGCGACTTCGACCCTCTCAGCGGGGAGGTCAAGTACACGCCGGAGGCAGACTACGTGGGGACGGACAGCTTCAACTTCACGCTCACCGACGATGCCACGGCGGGTGGCCCCGGGAGCCTCACCAGCGGCGCCGCCGCCGTAACCATCACGGTGACGGCGGGCAACGGCGATCCGGTGGCCGATCCGCAGTCGGTGTCCGCCGTGGAAGACACGATCACGTCGATCACGCTCAGCGGTGACGACGGCGACGCGGACATCGTGCAGACGCTCAGCTACCGAATCGTCACCTCGCCCAGCCACGGCGAGTTGACCGACTTCGATCCCGCGACCGGCCAGGTGAGCTACACGCCGGACCCGGACTACCTCGGCGAGGACAGCTTCCGCTTCGTGGTGATCGACGACGACAGCGTGGAGAATTCGCCGGAACGGGCCGGCGCGGCCGCCGAGGTGACGATCAACGTCACCTCGGCGAACGACGCGCCTTCGGCCGAGCCGCTCGAGCTGACCTTGGCGGAAGACCAACCGATCCCGATCCAACTGGTGGGCGGCGACGGCGACGAAAACGTGGAGCAGGCGCTCACCTTCACGATCACGGTCCCGCCCGGCCAGGGGACGGTCAGCGAGTTCGACGCCGCCACGGGCCGGCTGACCTATACACCGAATCCCAACTACGCCGGCCCGGACAGCTTCAGCTACACGGTCACCGACGACGATACGGCCGGTGGTGCGGCGCTGACCAGCGCAGCCGAGACGGTCTCGATCACGATCACCGGTGCGCATTGGGCCGCGGTGGCCGAGCCGCTGGCCGTGACGACCGTGAAGGACCAGGCCCTGTACATTGAGCTACCGAACATCGGCAACCGGGATCCGGTGAAGGACCTGACCTACGCGATCGTCGACGGTCCGGCTCACGGCACGCTGACGGGATTGGACCCCGCCAGCGGCGCGGTGACCTACACTCCGGCGGCCGGCTATAGCGGCACGGACAGCTTCACGTTCTCCGTCACCGACAATGCGACCACGGCCGAGGCAACCACGGCGGTCGTGTCGGTTGAAGTTGACGACGTTACCGCCACCGCGGTGGCCAACGACGACTCCGCCACCGTGCGCGAGTCGGACGGCGAGACGCTTCTCGACGTGCTGGCCAACGACACGTTCAACGGCTCCGGTTCGCTCACGATTGTCTCCGTGGCGTCGCCGGCCCACGGCACGATGACCATCGTGGCCGGTGATCCCCAGGCCTCCGGCAGCGCGGCCCGAGACCGGCTGCGGTTTGTTGCGGAGACCGGCTATACCGGCACGCAGACGATCTCCTACACCATCGAGGACGCCTCGGGCAATCAGTCCACGGCTTCGATCGAGGTCACCGTGGGCGCCGCGGGAACGGTTGCCGCGGGCGGCGAGGTGTCGATCGGCGGGGTGGGCTTCGATCCGCGGCCCGAAGCGACGTTCACACCGCCGGTTATCGGCACGGTGACCACGTCGAGCAGCCTCACCGGGGAGCCGTTTTCCACCACCTGGACCGACGCAAGCGGCACGCCGGTCGACGTGTCGGGCACGGAGGATGCTACCACGACGATCGTGTCCGCGGCGCGCTCCGACGGCGGTTGGACTTACACCGAAATCGTGACCTGGTCGTACGACGTGACGGGCGGTTCGGTCCATCTCTGGGGCGGCTTCGTCTACACGTTCAGCAGTTGCTCCGTGGGGGATACGCAGTTCTTCGCCTACTCGCTCGCCTCCGACGACTGGTACACGGTCGCCGACACGGTTTCGTATTCGGGGACGAACGCCGGAGAGAGCATGACCTGGAACGCCGACGGGCACCGGCAAGACACGGCGTTTGTCTTCAAGACCGTGTCGTCGGCCGGCGAGTCGGCGATCGCGAATTTCAACCGCACGGTCACCACGGGCTACACGGGCGTCGGCTCGTACTGGTACTCCTCGCCCGGAGGAACGGTGGGCGGCACCCGAACGGCCGGCGGTTGGACGTTCGATTTGGCGACCCTCAGCGTGGCCTGGAGCTATATCGCGGCAACGGATACCTGGGTCGGCACCGGCAGTGCGCTAGCCATTGGCTTCGGCAACGATCATGGCGGGTACAACGGCAGCGGGACCTACCTGATCGGCACCGTGGGCGGCTCCATCAACGAGAATGGCTCCTGGAGAGAGAACGAGAACTACATGGTCACCGCGGCGTTGCTGCCGGACCGGACATGGGACCTGCTGGGCGCGGCACATACCTCGGGCAACGGCTCCTCGCGTTGGTCCTACGCGGGTAGCGGCACCTACGCCAACAGCGGCTCCGGCGCCAACGGATCGTGGTCCACCAGCGGCTCCGTGGTGGAAAACGGCGACAGGCGCAACCGCTGGGCAGACTCGATGGACGCCTCGCTGGTCGGCGGCAACTGGGTGGCCGCCAGCGGAAGCGGCTCCGCCAGCAACCAATCGAGTTCCTGCTACCTTTACTCCGGAGGGGGCACGTACACCAGCAGCGCGGCCAGCGGCGGCAACTCCTACTCGATGGCCGGTAATATCACCGAGTACGGTGGCTACCGGACTCAAGACCAAAAGTCGGTCCAGTCCAGCTACGACGGAACCAGTTGGACGGATACGGGAAACGGTTCCGCTAGCGGCCGGTCCAGCTCGTTCCGCGCATTCTCCGGCCTGGGAACGTTCACCAACGCCGTTCCGGGCGGCTCGGTCAACGGAATGCGAATGGAAAACGGGTTCAACGCCACTTCCGAGGAACGAAACACGACCTCCACGCTGGATACGAACGGCAATTGGCTCACCAGCGGCTCGGGCAGCGGGTCGGGCTCGTCGCGCACCTTCTCCCTTTTCGACGGGGCCGGCCGGTATGCAAGAAACCACGTCGCGGGGACGGCAACGCAGTTCGGCTGGGAGCGGAATGAGCAGGAGTCCCAATGGCAGCGGGAGCTCCCTGCCGGCGGGGCTTGGTCTCTCACCAGCGGCTCGGCCTCGGCGACGAACACCGCCTTCAACAACAACTCCTACTCGGGCGACGGCACGTATGGCGCCGCCAGCGCCGTCGGCCCGCACCTGGTGAACATGAGCTTCACCCGCCACGAAGACGGGGGTGGATCGAACTACTACAAGTCCGAGACGGAATCGGCACTGAGCAATGGCCTGTGGGCGACCACCGGCGGGTCCGCCTCCGGCAGCGGCGACGGGCGGGCGCACACGTCCTTTCGTGGCACGGGCAGCTACCATTACTCTTTCCTCGGCGCCATGGTCACGGGAACCGCCGACGCCAGCGGCGAAAGCACCGCCTCGAACACCTACGAAGTGAAGTCGAGTTGGGATGCCAACGCGTCGGCCAGTGGTGGAGGTACCGGCGCCTGGCTCACCAGCGGTACCAGCTCGGGCAACGACTCCGGCCTCCGCGCCAACTCCTACGCCGGCGGAGGAGCGTACTCCTTCCGTGCGAGTGGTGTCGCGTCGGGTGGGGGGGATTCGTCGAACTCCTCCACGGGCACGATCACCGAGGACGGGGCCGATGAGTCCTCCTGGTCCGACGAGTGGACGATGAAGCGTCCGGCCGGCGGCGACTGGGCCCTGGAGAGCGGATCGGGCACATCTTCCGGCAACGGGCACACGAGCTTCAGGTTCGACACGGCCGGCTCGTACTCCCGATCGCTGACGACGTCCGCTCTTTCCTACTCGGTCAGCGGCACCACGTCGATGCTCCGCGAGCGGCATCACGAGTACGACTACACCGGTTACTCGGAGGTGATCGACGGCCAGTGGCAACAGGTCGACCTGCCCTCTTGGGCCAGCGGCTCGGCGAGCAGTTCCGGCTCGGCCGGCGGCTTCTCCCACGAAAAACAGAGCCGATCCGGTACGGGTACGTTCACTCGCAACGACGGGACGCTTTCGGCGGGCGGCACGATCACGGAATCCAACGACGACGATGAAAGATTCGACTACGAGGAGGACTTCGGCATCGGCGCGGATCACCTCTGGCACACGACCGGCGCCGCCACCGGCCACGCCAGCGGGTCCGACCGCTACGAGGAGGGAACCCTCTCCGCCACGTACACGCGAAACATCAACGGCGGCACCATCAGCGGTAACTTCTACGATCTCGACGTCGACAACAGCAATTACGACTTCACCAGCCATTTCGACTACGACGAGGCCAGCAGCGACTGGAACTTGGCCGACGGCAGCGGGTCGAGCTACGTGGGAAACGGCACCGGCCAGAGCTTCTCGGGAGGTGGGACCTATTCCCTCGGCAGCTCCTTTATGACGCCCACCAACGAGGAGGTCCAATGGTCCCTCGCCGGCAACATCACCGAGTCCGGCCGGCGCGATCTCACGGTCGGAGAGGGTACGAATTACGAGATATCCGGCGGTGCCTGGGTCCCCACGAGCACGAACGGGTCGGGAACGATCCACGGCGACTCGACGTTCATCAACGACGCCAACGGCACGTACAGCCGCGGTTCCATCTCCGGGACCTTTTCCCGCTCGGAGAACCACTCCACCGAGGCGGATTTCGGCTTCAGCTTATCCGGCAGCGGCTCCGGCCTGGCCACCGGCTCGGGAAGCAGCACCAACAACTACGACCGCTCCGATTCGTACTTGGGGACGGGCGGCGGCAGCTACAGCGGGGTGAACGGAACCTACCATGAAAACGGAGGCGGCTACTTCCATTCCAGCGCCGAATCGCTCTTCCAGCTCGACGAAAGCGAAAAGTGGCAGGAAACCTCCGGGACCAAAACGGATTCCTGGGGCGATCATGCCTGGGCCGACTTCAACGGGAGCGAGACGTCCAGCACCAGCGGAAGTGACGAGTGGGGCTCCTGGTCGCTCACCGCCACCGACTATCTCGACGTCGAGGAGGGCTACACCTTCGACGCCGTCGAGAATTTCGACCGGGTCGACGGCGACTGGCAGCTGACGGACGGACGGTACACGTATACGGACCATTATTTCACCGGGGCCTCGTACGACGACAATGGCACCTACACCGACTTCTTCGGCGGCGGCAGCATCTCCGGCACCGACCATGCCAGCGGCCACGACGAGTGGACCTACGACTCCCTCTCGATCGAGAAAAAAGTCGCCACCGGCGTCACGCTGACCGCGGAAGCCACGGACACCAACGACGTCGAGCACCATAGCTCCTACGCGGGCAGCGGCGGGTACGTCTACGGCGCAATCACCGGCACGATCAGCGAGGGCGGAAACTCAGACTACGATTCCCACAAGACGAAGACCTACAAACTGTTCAGCGACGGCTGGTACGTGCGGGGAACGGGTACCGGCTCGAAAAACGGCGGCTGGAACTATTCCTTCAGCGGCGCCGGGGCCTATACCGACGGCACCGTCACCGGCACGCAGAGCGAAAGCGGCGGGGCGGGGGGATCGTACGGCTACGGTTGGGACTGGAAGCTCGGCGAAGGCGCCCAGTGGTTCCTCGACTCCGGCGCGGGCACCGCCGCCGCCAGCGGCCAATACGATTACTCGGCCGGCGGCACCGGGGCCTACAGCGCCGCTTTCGACGGCGGCACCGGGACCCTCTACGGTACCAACAACACAAGCGTCAGTCATGGTTGGATTTACTCGGCCAACAGCCTTTCCCAGGTGCAAAACCACGCCTGGGTGACCAGCGGCTCCGGCTCGCTCAGCGACTACAACTCCAACAGCCACGACTACTCCGCAAGCGGTAGCTACAGCATCTTCCACTCCGACGCGGACGGCGCCAGCGAGCACCACGCCAGCCGCAGCGAGGCCGGCGGGCAGGGATTCTCCAACCAGTATCAACTCAACTGGCAGTGGGACCCCAGCGGCACCACCTCCCAGGCCATCAGCACCTCCAACGGCAACTCGTCGGGCCAGTACGGCTATCATTCCAGCGGCAGCTCCGACTACACGTACACCAGCGGCGATTACTCGGCCGGTAACGGCACCATCGACCATGGCACCTCGGAGTGGGACTACTCGATCTCGGAATCGTATCACTCCACGAGCAAACACACGACCTGGGAGGACACCACCGCCGCCGGTATCACCACCAGCTCCAGCTACGCTTCCGGTGACGGAGCCGGAAACGGCTCGGTCCACGATTTCAGCGATCAGCTCTGGGAGTCGAGCTCCGCCGAAAGCTACTCCGGCGACGTCGACTACAACCACACCGAGTACCACATGAGCGGCGGCGGCTGGGACTCCAACGACAGTTACAGCTATACCGGCTCCTGGGATCAGACCGTCGACCCGGATGGCACCCTCACCTACAACTCGACGCTGTCCAACACCGTCTCCGGGTCCCAACAGATGTGGGGCTCGTGGGAGGACCGCTGGGCGACGACCGTCACCTATCACGCCACTGCCAGCGGCGGCAGCGACTACACCTCCTCCGAGAGCGGCTCCGGCTCCGGTTCGTGGACCTTGCCGGTCGATTCGTACAGCTACACGTTCGACGATAGGGTCACCTTCTACGATAACTCCTACACCGGCCGGACGGGCTCTTTCGGCAGCCCGCCCTGCTCCGGCACCGGAAGCTATACGATCCCCGGCGACACCTCGGGCGAGGATCCGGGCTCCGATCCGGGTGGCGGCGGCGCCACGCCGCCCAGTCCCGATGTCGGCAATCAGTACCTGCTCGTCGCCGGCGGCGACAGCACCGACTCGCTCCTTGTCGACTACGGCACGGCGATCTTCGCCGGGGCCGGAGGGGAGACCACCTTCCAGCACATCGTCGACATCAAGAAAGACCTCCCCGGCGCGTCCCCACCGTCCAGCCCCCAGGACGAGATGTTCGAACAGTTCATGGCCGAGGCGCTGGACGGACTGACCGGCGCCGAGGCCCTGGCCGACCTCACGGACGCCGACGCGTTCCTGGGCGAGGCGGCCTTCTCCACGACCGCCCTGGTGGGAGACCACTTCGCGGGACCGGGGACCGTGCTCCAGGGAATGGGCATCGACGCCGGGCCCGAGGGCGCCGCCATGACCGCGGGCTACGGCATCGTCCACGGCCTGGACCGCGGCTTTACCCCCGGCGGGGGCGGCCCCGCCGGCCCCTTCGTCTCCGGCGCGGCCGACGCCGCCTTGTCGGGCAGCGCCTACGGCACCGACGCCGCCGCGGTCTCCACCTCGACCGCCTCTACCCGACCCGACAGTTTCACGGTCAGCGAAACCGACGCCCTGGGCAACACTTGGCTGTATGAGTACGACAACGACGGACGACTGGTCAAGGTGACCGAGCCCGACCCCGACGGCGCCGGACCGCTGGGGCCGCTCGTCACCACGCTGGACTACGACGACCGCGGCAACCTCACCACGATCAACTACGCCGACGGCACCAGCGAGTCCTGGACCTACGATGAAACCTACAACCTGCCCACCAGCCACACCGACCCCCTTGGCCGGGTGGCCAACTACACGATCGACGCCGCGACCGGCCAGGTGACCGCCGTCACCCTCGTGGTCGGCCAGCTCGACGCCACCAGCGGCGAGACCGACGACGTCACCGTCCTCTACACCTACACCGACGGCACGGGCACCCTCCCCTTCGGGCTCATCCTTTCGGAGACCGATCCCCTCGGCCGCCAGACCGTCTACACCTACGACGACGACCCCGCCAGTCCCGGTTTCGGCAGGCTCGTCGCCGTCACCTACGCCGCCGGGACCGTGGATGAGGCGACCGTCGCGTTCGAGTACGACACGGCCGGCAACCTCAGCGCCCAGATCGACGAGTTGGGCCGCCGCACCGAGTACACTTACGACCTGGGCGGGCGAGTGCTCTCCGTCACGCTGCCCGATCCCGACGGCGCGGGGCCGCTGGCCGCGCCCGTCACGCAGTACGAGTACGACGACGCGGCCGGCACGGTCACCGTGACCGACCCGCTGGGCCGCGTCACCGTCCGGACCTACGACGCCGAAGACCGGCTGGTGGCCATCCTGCTCCCCGATCCCGACGGCGCCGGCCCCCTGGCCAGCCCCGCGGCGAGCCTCGCCTACGACGCC
>CAYZWG010000168.1:9096-11234 GCA_964481605.1 uncultured Planctomycetaceae bacterium | reverse complement strand
CCCGGTTAGCTTGGTCGTTATGCGGACGCCATAAGACCAGTGGCGGCTTCTCACACCTGATTGACGTGCCTCATGAGCCAAACGAAGAGATCCACTCTCAGTCCGAGAACACGCGCGGTGATCACTGTCTGTGCTGTAACCGGCGGGGTCGGCAGCCCCGCGCCGAACAGATACCTCTGGCGGCTACGTCGCCCTGATAGGTGAGCTATCAAGGCCATCGCGGTAACCGCAACAGAAACGAATTCATGAAACACGGCCTTATCGTCATCTACGCATTCGTTGTTCTGACGTCGGCGGTCTCGGCACGGACGGCCCGAGAATTGCGCCCACCCAAGGTGCTCGGCATTGTCGCCGACAACCAGCGCAAGCCGGAGCGGTCGACGCCTCCGCCGCCCGCCCTGGGAGACCAGCGCGGGCACAGGGCCTCTGGGGAGACGATCGTTTCGTGCGTGGGGAACCGTGTGGCGCGGATGTCCTCCACGCTCCGGAAGCGTTTTGCCCAACGGCCGGAGACGGCTGATGTCACTCGCTACGGGAAAAAAGTCCGCACCGCCGCCTGGACCGAGCTGTGGCCGGGAGAGGACGGCAAGCCGGAAAAGCGTGCCGTTGCCGGCGCGATCTGGAACGACGCGATCGACGCCGCCCTGGCGACCGCGGGCGGCGCCGTGCTGCCGAAGCGCGAACAGCCTTACTACCTCGACCGACCGATCATGCTGAAGTCCGGGCAGTTCCTGATTGCCGATCCCGCGGCCGAGATCCGGCTCAAGCCCGGAATCAACACATGTATGGTGCGCAATGAGCACATTGTGGGTTTCCGCCAGGGGCCCGTGCCGCCGGACGTCGTGCCGGATACGGAGATTCTGATCAAGGGCGGCATCTGGACCACGCTCTACTTTGGTCGCGGCATGGAGAACGGAAACCGGCGTGGTCGTTCCGACGCCAGCAACAGCGTCGAGGGCTGCCACGGTGTGATCCTGCTGCAAAACATCAAAGGCGTTGTCGTCCGCAACCTGGCAATCCGGCAATCGCGTTCGTTCGGCGTCCACATCAGCGGTACCGAGTTCCTGGTGGAGCAGATTCGCTTCGAACACCACGGCCGCGACGGCGTTCACGTTGAAGGCCCGTCCAGCTTCGCGGTCATCCGATACATCTCCGGCACGATGCAGGACGACCCGGTGGCGCTGAACGCCTGGGACTGGCAACAATACTCCGTCACCTGGGGACCGATCCATCATGTGCTGGTCGATCACGTGCGTGGCGCGCCGGGTTCAGCCAACTCTATCCGGCTATTGCCCGGCGTGAAACGGTTTGCAGACGGCACGACGCTCGATTGCCCAATCCACGACGTCGTGGTGCGCAACGTTGAGGACATCCTCGACTTCAAACTTTACGACCAGCCCAACCTCGAACTGGGGCGCGACAAGGATTTCAGTGCCCGCATCGGCCGACTGGGCAACATCTATTTCGAGAAGCTGACGTTCAATCGCCCCGGCTCCATCCAAATCCACGCCCAGACCGAAGGCCTCAGCGTCCGCGGCGTAAGACTCAACTTTTCCCCCAAGCCGGACTTCCGACTGGTCGAGATCGGCCCCAAGTCACAAACCTACAAACGCGGCGGTTCCAGCGATCCGACACTTTGGACGGAGATCTTCTCACCCGACCGAAGCTGTACGGTCCGTGATCTTCACATCAGCGGTGTCCGCACGATAAGGACCGGGGAAGTCCTCCCCATCAACAAACTCGTCCGAGTGATCGAACAAAAGGTGAACCCGGATTACCCCAAGACGACACCGCGCGGCGGCACGGGCAAGGGGATCTGGATCCGATGAAACACGCACCTGGTGTCCGCCCGGAGCAGAACAGGGGGCTCAGCAGTCTTTGATTCGAATGGTTCGATGTGTTCGGCTGGTTCCATGCCAAGACCTCCGTGGCGATGGCTGGAAAAGCCCGAGCCCAAATCCCGGGTGCTTTCCCCTCGGCCGATTTCGCGGCTGCCGAATCGGGTCGCGGGGTGCCGCGAGGCGTGGGAGGCGAGGTTGCGGCGCGACGGACTGCCGCAGGCGCGCACGAGCGGAGTCGGGAGACCCGCGCCGAACAGAGGCGGGGTCGGGAAACCCGCGCCGAACGCGACCTCTTGC
>CAYZWG010000168.1:2644-8996 GCA_964481605.1 uncultured Planctomycetaceae bacterium | reverse complement strand
ACCCGCGCCGAACGCGACCTCTTGCCGGCTGTCGCCGGGTGCAGGTTCAAGAACCTGGGCTACCCGTCGGCGGAGGTTCAAGAACCTGGGCCCCTTGCTGTGTGACAGGGCGTTCGCCCTATTCGGTCTTTTCCAGCGGCAGTTGATAGCAGGCGGCCTGCTGGGCGTTGCGGACGAGCAGGTTGGCTCCCCAGAGGCAGAGTGTGTTCCAGGTCTGGCCGTCCAGGGCGGAGAACTTGCCCAACGGGTGGTGGCCGTCGGGTCGGGCCTCGACGAGGAACACGTCGCCCCGCTCGCCCATCACCAACAGCAACGCGCCGACACGCAGCAGTTGACCGTGCCGGTATCGGCCCCGCTTCCACATCCGCCGGCCCGTCCTCCACTGGACGCATTCCAGAATGCCGTCGGAAAGGGCATAGACGTATTCGCCGCCAGGGGCGACGTTGGCAAACTTGGTTTTCAGCAGGCCATGGTTTTGCCACACCGGCTCCGCCCGCCAACCGCCGTCGGCGTCGCGGGACACGTGCAAGAGGAGGGCACCGCCACCGTAGCCTTTGCTCAGCAGCACGTGGTCGTCGGGCAGGATCAGCGGTTGCGAGGTGTTGGCGTCGGCGTGGGTGCAGCCCGGCCAGGGATACTCCCAGAGGCAGCGGCCGGTTTGGGGGTCGTGGCCGGTGACCCAGTCTTCACAGACGACCACGATCTGGCGGACGCCGGCGAAGGTTGCCAGGTTGGGCGAGCTGTAGCTGATTTGTCGTCGTCCGCCTTGCCAGACGAGTTGGCCGGTCTGTTTTTGGAAGGCCAGGAGGGTAACGAAGGGGCCGCCCTGGGGGCCGCCGGCCGGGACGACCACCAGGTCGTCGACGATCAAGGGCGAGGCGGCCCGCCCCCAGGGCACCAGCGCCTCATCGTCGGCAGGGGTGGCGTGGACCAGCTTGGGCACGTCCTTGCTGGGCCAGACCTCCTTGCCGGTGGCGCCGTCCAGGCAGCGGAAAATTCCCGTGGCCCCCAGGGCGTAGACGCGGCCCTCGTCGATGGTGGGGGTGCTCCGCGGCCCCACTCCGCCCAGGGTGCTGCTGTGTCGAGCGGAAACGGCGTGCCACCACTTCAGTTTCCCCGTGAGCACGTCGTAGCAGCTTACCAACTCGTGCTCGCCCCGCTGCTCCATGGTGACGGCAAACCCGTTGACGGCCGAAAACGCCGACCAGCCGGCGCCGATCGGGTGGACCCACCGCAGCTTCGGGGCGACGGGTTTCCACGACCGCGACAGCTTGGGCACTTCGATTGCGCCGTTGCGAGCCGGCCCGAGAAATTGGGGATAATCGAACCTTCCGGCTACCGACAGATCGACCTCCGGCGAGGGCGTTTCGGCGGGTGCCGGTTCGCGGCGGGGTAGCGCGAGCATTTCGTCGGGCCGGGCGGACCAGCGGAGCCGAAAGGCCGGCACCAAGGTGCCGTTGACGTGGTCGATGCGAAACATGGAGGCGAACAGGACCACCCCCAACAGCACGGCGGCGCCGCACCAGAGCCGAACCCTGGGGGGGAATCGTCCCGAGAAGAGAAACCAGAACAGGGTGACCAGCCCCGCCACGCCGGCGGCGACAAAACTGACCAGGTTGGCGATCTGCTGGTCGGTTCTAGCCGCGCGGAGTTGCACCACGAGGATCACGGCCACGGCGACCGCCAGCAAGAGGGCGATGGGCCAGGGGCAGCGGCGGCGGCGCGGCTTGCCCACCCCGGATTTCGGTTCCCGGGATTCGCGGAATTCGGCCATTCGGTACTCCCTGGGAGAAAGCGGAGTGGTTTGTTCATTTCGGAGCTTCATGGCCGACCGCGTACCGTCCGACGCCCGGCGCTACCGGTCCCGTGCCGGGGGGACTACGATCGGCCAGTTCCTCCACCGATTGGCTGGGCGAGCGTCATTGTGGCGGCGTGAAAACGAACACGCGGGTGGCCTTGTCGGTGAATTCGGCGGAGAACTCGCGCGTTCCGCGGGCGACTTTCACACCGCGAAAAAGATCAGCAACATCTCGGGCCGCGGGCAGGTGGATGGTGCGAGGGCCCGGCCGCTTGACGGAAATCGCCAGCATGTCGCGATTGGCCCACACCACGTCGGGCGTGTCAATGTAGAAGTGGACCCCGGCCTGGCGGGCAAACCACCGCAGCAAATCGCGGGGCAGCACCGGCACGGCCGAGTAAACGGCGGTCCAGTCTGGAAACCGTTTCACCACCAGCCCCGGCCGGCCGTCGGGCAGGCGGCCCAGCACCTCGGCTTCCGGGTCTTGGGGGATAAACACCGGATGGACAGGGCGGCCGGGCCCATAGGTCACGCCATGCAACGACTGGGGCAGCGCCGGGCTATTCTCCAGGGCGACTCGCAGCGGAACGGGCGATTCCTCGATCGCCATGCGGATGCCCGTAAACGACTCCATCGCCCGGGGGTCCAAGCGGCCGTCGGCATAGAGCCCGGAGGCGTAGTGAAAGAGGAGCCACCGTCCGTCCGCTTTCAGTTGGTCCGCCGCGGCCCGCTCTCCGTCGGAGGGGGCCAGGCAATTGGCGAAGATGAGCAGCTTGTGGGTGTTCAGGTGGGGCAGATCGCAGGCCAGGTAGTGGCCCACCGGAGCCCCCAGGCGGTGCAAGTCGGGAAGCTGCTGGGTGAGCAGTTGGGCCGACAAGGGGTCCCCCACGCGCATGTAGACGGCGCTCTTGTCGTCGACGACGAAGGCGATTTCATTCACCGGGGTGCGGTCCAACGTGAGCACCGACTGGGCGTTTTCGACCAGGCGCGCGTACCGCTGGAGGAGAGCGGGGTGGTCGTGGCGAATTCCACCCACGTCGAACCACCATTGCGCGGCCCCGCTGGTCATCGCGTGGGCCGTCTCCTTTTCGTGCTGGAGCAGATCGCCTGCGATGTTTGCCGGTTTTCCCCAGCGGCCCACGGGCACGCGGGGGGTGATCGAGGTGCGGATGTCGTTCTCGTTGAACCACAGTTTGCCGTGCAGTCGCACGCTGTCCAGCGGCGCCATGTAATGGCAGGTGCCAGCGCCGCCAAGCTGGCGGAACTTGTAGCTGGTGGGGCTGGACAGGAAATCGAGGTGGGGGCAGCGGAGGAGCCTGCCCAGCGCCAGGTGGCCGGCGTTCTGCAGCCGTTGCTCCCCGTCGAGCTGGAGCAGGTATCCGTAGAACACGCCGGTGATCTTGCGGTCGTGCGTGGCCTGCTTCACGGCGTGGGCCAGCAGCTCGATGGTTTCGACAACGAGGTCGGAGTTGTAGAGGTAATAGTCGATCACCGCCTGCTCCTTGCGGGGCCGGCGGAGCGAGCCCCAGGTGGTCGCCTGGCGGAGCTTGCGGGAGGGAATCTGGGCGGTTTCAAAGCTTGCGTCCACGCGGTGCCAAGCTGCCTGGAGAGCCTTCTCGGTGTGGTACTTGTCTTGCAGCCAGCTTCGAAAACGCCGCAGGTTGGGTTGGGAGTAGTCGCCCCAGATATCGCGGTTGGCGCCCCAGGCCATCCACTCCTCGGTGGTTCCGGAGACGAGGTGGTAGCCGATGATTCGATCGGCGAAGGGGGATTGCTCGACGTGCTCGATGAGCCGGCGGAGCCCCGCCACGGTGTCCCGCCGCCAGACCTCGGAAGCCCAACTCGGGGCGCGTTTTCCGCCGACCACGATGGGCGCCGTGCGGCCTTGCGCATCCACGCCGAGGGCGATTTCCTGGGGATGCCGATCGGCCCACCAGTCGGGGGCGCACAAGCTCAGGCGGGGAAAGATGAACGCCTGGGGGTCGGCCTTCAACACGCGGTCGACCCGCTCGTCGAAGGGCG
The DNA here is from genome assembly GCA_964481605.1 of uncultured Planctomycetaceae bacterium. Taxonomy (GTDB): domain Bacteria; phylum Planctomycetota; class Planctomycetia; order Pirellulales; family Thermoguttaceae; genus CAYZWG01. The sequence goes on along the minus strand of CAYZWG010000168.1, from coordinate 5,176 downwards.
TGTAATCGAACTCCCCGGGAGAAATCCACACGTCGAGCTTGCCCTGCCCATGATAGGCCATCCCGGTGGGCGTGGCCACGAAGGAGAACAGATGGACGCCCGCCTTGGCAAAATCCCCGAACACCTCCTGCTTGGCGGCATAGGAGGCAAAGGCCATGCCGGCGTCCGGCCGGCCATGGATGAAGAGGGTGGGAACGCCGAGGTGTGGGCGGACCGAGGCGGTTCCGCGGGGGGTTTCCCGCGAGGTTTCCGTGGCAGCCCAAGCCGCGCTGCCGCAAGCCGGCAAGGCCACTAGCACCAACAGCGAAAGCCCCGGCAGGGAACGTATCTTCATGGTCATTTTGGTCACACCTTGTTTCTTGTTTTTCATCGCAGCCGGGCTTCGACGGCCCAAAGATTGTTTTTCCAACGGACAGGGACGAAAAAGGGGACCACCCCCGGTGGCTCCCATCGCGCCGTCAAATTCGCTTCGCAGGGGACGAGCGATGTTGCCAAGGTACACCGCCGGAAAGCAAATCACAAGGTCTGCGGTCTGCCCCCAGCGACTCCCCTGGAGTCCGGATTCCAGCCATGGGGAGTTAATTTTTCGGAGGCGGTACTGCGGCGGGTGGCTCGCCGTCCGCCAAGCGAATCAGGGGCGAATCGTAGCGCAGGCTTCTGTCCACGGGGTGGCCATCCACTTTCTCCCAGACCACGCGGTTGGCCGCGCCGTCCCAGGCGAGTTCCAGCCGCGCGTCGCCCGTGCGCCAATCGATTTCGCGTCGGCCGGGCGCGACCTTTTCCGTTACGGCCCAGCCGTCGACAGTGCGCAGAAAATCGGCAAGCGTCTTGTACTCGCGCGTGGTGGCACACGCAATCACAAAACCGCAATTCAAATTGTCCACGCCGATCGAGCGAGCCGGCCGCGGGGTGAGCAACCCGTCCAGGCACAAACCCGCGTTGCTCACCGGGCCAAGCCGGTACGGCGCGGATGACCGCTCTTCCGATCCGTTCGGGCTGGCCGTTCGCGCCTCCAGCAGACGCACCGCCACCAGCGTCTGGCCCACGCGCCAGCCGATCAGCGCTCTGGGTTCGAGGTCGACCTTTCGGCGGCCGTAGACCTGGCCGGCCACCAGCATCTCATCCACCATGCCCCCCTCGGCAGGCTCGACGTTCAAACGCATGTAGGCCGTGTCCAGCTTGCTGTCCTTCAGGTCCACCTCGTACAGCACGATGGCCGCCGGCCCGTGTTGCAGAGAGGCGATCTTCGTGTGCCTTGTCGTGGGGACCGGCGTGATGTAGGAGGAACGGCGCTCGGTTTTCGTTCCCGCGTAGGTGATCTTCAACGGCAGGTCCCAGAACGGGATAGGGTTGTTTCCACCGATGGGCCGCCGCCCCGTTTGCGTACCCAGGCTGAACTGAGCCGTCATGTAGAGCGAGCACTCCACGGCGCCGGGCCCTTGAAAAATGCGGTAGCGCAGCCGAAACGGATACATGCCGTGCTTGCGAGCCGCCGCGCGGATGTAAGCCGGCAGGGGGTAGTCGTTGACCGCGAACACGTAGATGAACGACCGCGCTTGCTGCCGCAGCGGCTGACCGGGCTGGCCGCACTGCTTGAAAACCAGACTGGAGACCAGGCTGCGCCCGCTATCGCGGTCGTGCTCGTAGGCGCGGCAGTGGGTGCCCGCGCCGATCCCCGCCTGCCAGTGCCAATGCTGAAAGACATCGGCGTACAGATAATCGAGGCATGGAGCGACTTTTCGCCGCAGCGCCTCGTCGCTGGCATAGTGGTAGATCCATTCCAGCGCGAATACATCCACCGCGTTGTAACAGGGGCTGTTGTATTCGGAGATGCCGTTTTCGGCCGTGTACTGGATCCAGCGGTCGATGCGGCCCGCGCCGTCGGCCTCCAGTTCCGCCTTGCCCAGCGCCCGGCCCAACATCACCAGGGACGCGGCTTTGAGCAGCCAGATGTTGGTGTAGCCGGGGCCGCTGTCGTGGGCGCGGACGGCGAGAATGCAACGCCCCAGCGCCTGGCGCAGTCGCCGGGCGTTCTCGGCGGTCAGCTTCTCGCCGTAGTTGATAGCAATCTGCGACAGCCACGGGCTCATGAAGCAGACGGCATTGCGGTCGCGCACGCGCGTTTCGCGGTGCCACCAAAGGAAGTTGCCGAAGGTCGGCGAGTGGGGATCGACGTCCTGATGATCGAGCACGGAGGACACCACGGCGTTGGCTCGATCAAGCTGCTGGTCGGCTGCCAGCAGCGCGGCTGCATATTCCAGGCTTGCCTGACACACGTCGAGTGGGTTGCCGTAGTGCGCGTCCATGAGCCTCACGAGTTTGGTGGCCGGGTCGAAGTTCGTGTCGCCGTAACGGATCGCGCGGTCGCGGAGAAAGCGATTCGCTTGGCTGAAATCCGCAGCCCTCGCCAGGTGGCAGAAAACGGAGGGCAGAGTAAGAAGGATCGCCGCCAGGAAAACGGTTGGTTTGCGCGCCATGTTGGGTCCTTTCGGGATGGGGTCACTCGGGTCACACCTTGTTTCTTGGTCTTGG
>CAYZWG010000168.1:0-2544 GCA_964481605.1 uncultured Planctomycetaceae bacterium | reverse complement strand
GGCCGGATCGTGATCCGGCATGGCAGAACGATACCTTCGTGCTCTTCGCGGGCTTCGTGGTGAACACTACCCGCGGTCAGCACGGGTTCTGGAACCATTTCACCACGAAGCCCGCGAAGAACACGAAGTAAGGGGCGGTCGAAAAACAACTTACCGGTTTCGATTTCGAAAGCCGAGTTGCCGTAGTTGCCGTAGGGCCGGCTGTGCCGGCCGGCTGCCGGGTTCGCAGCGCCATCCACGTTTCGGCCGGCACAGCCGGCCCTACGGGGCTTGGTCGGCGCACGCTCGTTCGTGAGGACAACGGATGCTGCCCGATCACGATCGGGCCTACCATGATTGTCCACCTTCGTGTCACCCTTTTGCATCTGTCCCCCAGGTTGGGGGATTCGGTTGAATGCCGACCGTGCATTGGCTAGGGTGTGGCGAACCCATCCCCCTCGTCCAAAGGAGACGCTTCATGGCCCCCAAGCTGGCCATCAGCGGCGGCAGCCCGATTCTCACGCGAGAGGACTACGGGAACTGGCCCGTGATTACGGAGGACGACCGCAAGTTCGTCAACGAGGTTCTCGACAGCGGGATCGTGGCCGGCGGCACGGGTCCCCAGGTGGTCGCCCTGGAAAAGGAGTGGGCCGAATTCGTCGGTAGCAAGCACTGCCTCACCACCGGCAGCGGCACGGCGGCGTTGCACATGGCGTTGGCGGCCGTGGACGTGGGTCCGGGCGACGAAGTGATTGTGCCGGCCTACACGTTTCTGGCCACGGCCTCCTGCGTCCTCCACCAGATGGCCATCCCCGTGTTCGTGGACATCGAACCGAAAACCTACACGATCGACCCGGCCAGGATCGAAGCGGCCATCACCGAGCGAACCAAGGTCATCATGCCCGTGCACATTCAAGGGTGCCCGGCCGACATGGACCCCATCCTGGAGATCGCCGCCAAACACAAGCTGCACGTCATCGAGGATGCGTGCCAGGCGCACGGAGCGATGGACAAGGGCCGGATGTGCGGCACGATGGGCATCGCGGGGGCGTTCAGCCTCAACAACCTGAAGAACCTTTGCGGCGGCGAGGGGGGGCTGTTCGTGACCGATGACGAGGACGTGCTCAAGAAGGGCGACCTGGTCCGCTACTTTGGCGACGAGTGCGACGAGGCGACCTCGCGGCAAAAGTACAACGCCTCGATCCTCGGCTACATGTACCGCAACCAGGAGCTTCCCGCGGCACTGGCCCGGGGCCAACTCAAACATCTCCACGAACACAACGAGACACGGATTCGCAATTCCGAGTATCTCAACCGCGAGCTGGGCAAGATCGCGGGCGTTGTTCCGCCCTGCTGCCCGCCCGGGGGTAGGCATGTCTACTGGTTTTACGCGGTCCGCTTCGATCCCCAGGCGGCCGGCATCGAAGCGGAGCCCCGCCGGTTCCGGATCGCGGTGGAAAAGGCGTTGTTCAAGGAGGGCGTGCTGGTGGGGCAGTGGCAGGTCATGCCGGTGCTGGCCCAGGACGTCTTCCAGAGCATGATCGGCATCGGCAAACGTTATCCCTGGGCCATCAACGAGGCAAAGGGGATCACCTACCGCTACGACCCCCACGACTACCCGGTGGCCCAGATGCTCTGCGACACTTACACCAACGTGCATTCCATTCATCCGCCCAACGGCCGCGATCTGAACGAGCGGATCGTGGCGGGGTTCCACAAGGTGTTCGACAACCTGGGCGAAGTGATGGACCACGCCGACGACCCGATTCAGCCGGGCTTCGACGGCCGGCTCTACGGCGTCGGCTGATGGGGCCGCCGAACGCGGGTTCGAGGTTCGGCGCGGGTTCGAGGTTCGGCGCGGGTTCGAGGTTCGGCGCGGGTCTCCCGACCCCGCCGAGAGAGGACCGAAGGTCTCCCAATCGTCACGGCTGTCGGCCCTTGGGAGGCCTGCGGTCGGTGTTTTCGGCGGGGTCGGGAGACCCTCGCCGAACGGTCGGCGTTTTCGGCGGGGTCGGGAGACCCTCGCCGAACGCGGGGTCGGGAGACCCGCGCCGAGCACCGTACGCGGGCGGAAGAGGAGGACCCAGCCATGCAAAGCAGAGGGCTGTTCGGCAAGAAATACCTCGACGTCCAAGAGCGGGTGCGCGACATTCCGCCGCCCGACGAGGACCACGTACTGGTCAAGGTTCGGGCCTGCGGTGTTTGCGGCACGGACGTCAACTTCGTGCGCGACTGGACGGGCGAGGCAATGGCGCTGGGCCACGAGATTTCGGCCGAAGTCTTGGAGGTGGGCAAGAACGTCACCACGGTCAAGCCCGGCGACAGCGTGATCGTCGAGGACTGCACGATGTGCGGCGTGTGCGAGAACTGCAAGAGCGGCAGCCCGCAGTTCTGCCGCAATATGTACGATATGGAAGACCAGCCCGGCATGGGCCAGTACATGTCGGTCCGCTTCAACTGCCTCAACAAGTACACCGGGCTGGACCACGTGTCGGCCTGTTTGACCGAGCCCCTGGCCGTGTCGCTGACCTCGGTGCTGAACGCCCAGATTCCGCTGGGCGGCAG
>CAYZWG010000167.1:0-11300 GCA_964481605.1 uncultured Planctomycetaceae bacterium | reverse complement strand
CTCACCCCCGGCCCCTCTCCCAGAGGGAGAGGGGAGGAGTTTGCAAAAGTCCAGATTTGAGTCTACTCCAGGGGCGTGCGTTTTTCAGCGCAAGCCTCCTCCGATTCGTTCGAGCCGGCCCTACGGCAACTTTATTCGAGGGCCCGGCAGGCGGCCAGCCGTCGTTCGATTTCGCGAATCACCTGATTGTACTTCATCCCTCCCACGCCGCCGTAGTCGGCCTGGAGTTGCGGGTCGGGGATTCCCTCCGGCAAGTCGGCCGCGGGCGGAAAAAACTCGTCCACGTCGAATTCGGCCGCCAAGCGGTCCTGCATCCGGCGAGCCGCCCACCCGTTGCGGGTCGCAGCCAGGGCAAACAGGGTGCCGGCCCGGTCGGCTGCCAGATCGGAAAAGGAGAAGCCGCTGCCGCCCTCCGCGGAGTCGATTTCCTCCTTGAACAGGCCGACCTCATCGCTGAGCGATTCGTTGGACAATAGCGCCAGCGCGGCGCTGACCAGAAAATGCCTGCTCCAGTCGCGGCGACCCCGCAGCGCCACCCGGCCGACGCGGCGGCGGGCAGCCGACCGGAGGTCCTTGTCGGTGACCGGCCCCACCAGGCTTTCCACCCGGCGGTGCCCCAGGAGGATGGCCAGCGCCAGGATGGCGGCCCGGTTCTCCAGCACGGGGTCCTCGAAGCGGGACCGCTTCCGCGCCAGTTGGAAAGCGGTTTGCAGAAACGCCCCGAAGCGGTCGTCGCCCGGCAGGTCCTCGGCCGCGCGAACCAGGTGACGGAAATGAATTCGGGTTCGCGTCAAGACATCGGGCTTTTGCCCCAACCGGGCGATCAGCGAGGGGATCACCTCGTCGTCGAGTTCACCGGAGCGAAAAATGGCCTCCACGCCGTCCGGCTCCACGCGGACGGAATCGATCGCGGCAACCAGATGCTCCAGGTCGGGGTCGTCGAGAATGGCGGAGATCAACCGCGGCGAGAGGGCGTCGAGGAGCCATCGCGGCAAACCCAACCGGCCCACCCGGCACCGCCGCAGCCCGATCTCCAGCCGGCCGTCGGTCATGCCGGCGCGGCACGCCAGATGCACGTTGAGGTAGCGGACCTGGCGCGGGGAGCCGGTGATTGCGAGCGACAGGTCGCCGCGAACGGCTCCCCGGTCGAGCATGATCCGGCCCTTGCCCTGGGGAAACGTGTGTGCCATGGCCATGGTGAGCAGCAGGTTGACGTCGCGCTGGTCCAGCCGCAGTTGCCGGAATCCATCGCCGATCGGACGGGCGTCGTCGAGGGCTTCGGCCAGCCGGCGTTTCTCGGCGGCGGTTGTTTTCAAGGGTGGAAAAGGCAGGGGGTCGTCGTCCATCGCCAGAACCGCCAGCACCGGCACGCAGCCGGCGAGTATCAGCAGCAGCAGGCCCAGCTTGGGCACCAGCCAGAAGATTGCGCGACGCCCCTTCTGGCAGGTGAACCCGATCCAGGCCCCCACCAGGTAGCCCGCCAAGGCCGGCAGCGAAGCCGCCACGGGGGGAACATGGCCCCACTGGGCCAGACAGAGCAGCAGGAACAGCCCTTCTCCCAGTAGCAGCACCGACAGCCACCGCCCCAGTGACGACCACCAACGATGCGGAAGGGCTGCGTGTGCGATGGAAAAGGCCGTCAAAAAACCCAGCAGGAGAAACCGGACGGCGGCCAGCACCCCGGCCAGCACGATCCCCGCGATCCACTGGCGCGGGCGCAGCAGTTCGTCGAAGGAGAAGGCCGGCTGCTGCCGCCGGCCGACCAGGGCGAGATAGAACAAGAAAGCCAGGTAGACCAGCAGAACGACCCTGGCAAAAAGGTATACCCGGTGCGGCCGGTGGCCCGGCGGATTCGTTGTGGGCTCGGCACGCATGTCGCACGGTGCGAGTTCGGTCCGCGGATCGGGCATGAGGGCGGCTCAGGCGGAAAAAGGGGGCACAACGACCCGGCACTTCGGACCGGCCAAGCGTCCGGCGCGGCGAATCACAACGGTCGTAAGCAAATAGTATAACCGATTTCGGTTCGGCAGCCGAAAAGTCTCGCCCTGCCGGGAGCGCGCGATACTCTCTTGCCGCGCTGGAAACCGGGCGGTTCTCAGCCGCGACGATCAGGGATCGTTTTCGGCCATTCCGCCGGACAGCAGCGGAACCAATCGCGCCATCTCCGCTTTGAGTGCCGCGAGGGCGTCGGCCGCGTCTTGCAGATTCCCGTCCAGCCCCATCTTTTCCAGGCGCACGGCGTGTGGCAAGGTTTGCGTGGCGCCGAAATTCCGCAGCGTCCCCTTGAGCGCATGGGCGGCCACGCGCAGCGCGGCCGCATTGCCGTCGACAATTGCCTGGTGGATTGCCGCCACCAGGCGGGGCGCCTCGTCGAGGAAAGCTTCTACCAATTCCCGCAGCAGTTGCCGGTCCCCTTCCACGGTCCGCAGGGCTTCCGCCCAGTCGACGATCTGGCCGCCGGGGGGCGTCTCCTCCGGTTGCGCGGCCGGCCGGCTCGCCGTTCCCAGCACGGCCGCGATCGTGCGGAACAGTTGCTTGGTGCGGATCGGCTTGGCCACGTAGTCGTCCATGCCGGCTTCCAGGCAGTGCTGGCGATCGCCCTTCATCACGTGCGCCGTCATGGCGATGATGGGGACGTGCTCGCCGGTCTGTTTTTCTCCGGCACGAATCGCGACGGTGGCCTCGAAGCCGTCCATCTCGGGCATTTGCACGTCCATCAGCACGAGGTCGAAGGCTTGCGACTCCAGCGTGGCAATCGCCTCGCGGCCGTGGTTGACCACCACCACCGTATGCCCGTACTTCTCCAGCAGTCCCACGGCGAGTTTCTGATTGACGAGGCTGTCCTCGGCGAGGAGAATTTTCAGGGGGGGAAGGGAGACCGGTGGTTCGGCCGGCTGGCTGGGGGGAAGTTCGTCCTCGGCTGCGTTGATCCCCAGGGCCAGCACGACGGCATCGAACAGTTCCGATTGCTTGATCGGCTTGAGCAGATAAGCGGCCACCCCCAACTGCTCGCATCGCGAGACGTCGCCCGGCCGATCGCCGGAGGTCAGCATCATGATGATCGTGCCGCCCAAGCGGGGGTCCTGCTTGACCTGCTCGACCAGGGCGAAACCGTCCATCTCCGGCATGTTGGCGTCGGTGAGGATCAAGCGGTAGGAGTCGTCCTTCCGCTGCGCCTGGTGCAACAACTCCATCGCCTCGCGGACCCCGGCCACGGCGGTGGGCTTCATGTCCCAGTTTCGCAAAATCTCTTCCAGGATACGGCGATTGGTGGCGTTGTCGTCGACCACCAGCACGCGGGTATCGCGAACACCGAGCGGCTCGGCCACGGCGGGGCGGGACGTTTCGGGCAGGGCCAGGCCAAACCGCGCGGTGAAGTGAAACGTGCTGCCGCGGCCGACTTTGCTTTCCACCCATATCGTTCCGCCCATCGCCTCGACCAGCCGGGAGGAGATGGCCAGTCCCAGCCCGGTGCCCCCGAAACGCCGGGTGGTCGAGCTGTCGGCCTGCTCGAAGGCGGCGAAGATCGTGGCCTGCTTCTCCTCGGCGATACCGATTCCCGTGTCCGCCACGGCAAAGTGCAGCAGCACCTCGTGGTCTGATTGAGACTGCCGGTCGACGCTCAGCACGACCTCCCCGTTTTTGGTGAACTTGATCGCGTTGCCCACCAGGTTCACCACGATCTGCCTCAAGCGGCCCACGTCGCCCAACAGCCAGAAGGGCACGTCCGCGGCGATTTGGCAGGCCAGCTCCAGCCCTTTCGTGTGGGCGCGGAGAGCGAGCGATTTCATCGTGTCGCCCAGGCCTTCGCGGACGTCGAAGGGGGCGGATTCCAGCTCCAGCCGGCCGGCCTCGATCTTGGAAAAGTCGAGAATGTCGTTGATTAGGCAGAGCAGGGAGTCCCCCGAGTCGCGCACCATCTTCAGGTAGTCTCGCTGCGAGTCGGACAAGGGTGTGTCGAGCACGAGTTCGGTCATGCCGATGATCGCGTTCATGGGCGTGCGAATCTCGTGGCTCATGTTGGCCAGGAAGTCGCTTTTGGCCCGGTTGGCGGTTTCGGCGGCGTTCTTGGCCGCCTGCAACTCGACCTCCGCCTCCTTTCGCTGGGTGATATCGCGGGAGATGCCAAAGGTGCCGATGATCTTCCCATCGGGGCTGTAAAGGGGAACCTTGCTGGTCAACAGCCAGGTCTTCTGCCCACCGCCCCGCACCTGCTCTTCCTCCTTACCCACCACCGGTTTGCCGGTCTTCATCACTTCCTGTTCGTCGGCCCGGTACTGGTGGGCTTGCTGCGAGTCGAAGAAATCGAAGTCCGACTTGCCGATCGCCTGGGAGGGGTCGGACAACTGGAAGTAGTCTGCCAGGGACTTGCTGACGCGAATGAATCGGCTCTCGGCGTCCTTGAAATAGATGAAGGCGGGCGCGTACTCCATCAAGGTTGTCAACAAGAATCGCTCGTAGGCGAGATTCTCCTCCGCCCGCGTACGCTCGGCGATCTCTCGCCTCAATTCCTCGTTGGCCTCGGCCAGCTCGGCCGTCCGCTCCTTGACCCGCTGCTCCAACTTCTCATGCGCCTCTTGCAACTGCTTCTCCGCCCGCTTCCGCTCGGTAATGTCGCGCACCACGGCTTGCAGCACCTGGCGATCCTTGAGATCGACCCGGGCCAGCAGCACGTCGGCCATCACCAGGCTGCCGTCCAGGCGCCGGTGCAGCCATTCGAAACGTGCCATTCCCTGCTGAAAGGCGGCGGCGATCCTGGCATCCGCCGCGACGCGGGAATCCGTGCCGTCGGGCTGCCGTGGCGGCGACAGTTCGCTGGGATGACGAGAAATGAACTCGTCTCGGCTGGAACAGCGGAAGAACTTCAGCGTGGCTTCGTTGCACTCGACGAAACCCTCGCCGTCCAGCAGCATGATCGCGTCGCCGGTCGACTCGAACAGGGCGCGGTATCTGGTCTCCGAGTCGCGGATCGCCTCCTCCGTTCGCTTCCAGGCGGTGATGTCGACAGCCACCCCCAGCACGGCCCGCTGGGAAGTGCCCGGCACGGCGTAGGGAATCTTCGATACTTGGAGGACATGTTTCCTGCCGCCAGCGTCGACCACGGATTCCTCGGGGATCGTGGTGGGCCGGCCGCTCTCCATCACCGCGCGATCGTTTTCCAGAATCGCCCGCGCCTCCTCCGGATCGGGATGGACATCCGCCTGGCGCTTGCCGACAAGCTCCTGGACGGTCGTCTGGTAGGCTTCGGCCATGGCCCGGTTGACCAGCAGAAAACGCCCGTCCCAATCCTTGGCGAAGATCATGTGTGGCACGAGGTCGATGATCTGCCGCAATCGTGTTTCGCTGGCCCGCAGTTGCTCTTCCGCCTGCCGGCGTTTTTCTTCGTCTTCCATGCTGCCCAGGGCCAGGGCAACATCACCGGCCACCTCCGCAAACAAGCCTTGCTCTTCCTCGTCGACGGCGACTTCCCGCGTTACCAAGGCCACCATCACCCCCCGCGGCTTGCCCCGGGCCGCCAGCCGGACCGCCATCACGGTTCCTCCCTCGAACTTGCCGGCCAAGGAACAGTCGCCGCACGCCGAAGAGGGGTCGTCGACAATCAGCACTCCCGGCCGGGACCATGCCTTCTCGGCGCATGCGGTCAACTGCCCTTGCTTCATCTGCTCGACCAGCAACTGGAAATCAGCGCCGAATCCCGCCTCGGCCGCCATGGTCAGCTTCCGCGACTCATCCAGCAGGGCGATCCATGTGCCACGATAACCACGGGTCTGGGCAAGGCAGTCGCAAACGCCTTGGAGCAAGCGGTCGGGACGATTCTCTCGGACGATGAGCTGGTTGACGTTGCGAATTGCCTTGAGCAGGGCGTTCAGGTGCTGGACCTGCTGTTGGGCAAGCCGGTGCTGGGTGATCTCTCCTTCCAGCTCGAGAATCCGCCGCTGCGGTCTTGCCGGGCCCCGCGCGTCGGTCGACCCCTTGGCTGACATGAGACTACCCCCCTTTTTCGCCATGAAGAGAGCCGGCCGGCCGTGGCTTCTCGCGGCGGCCGCGGCGAGAGGGTACGGGCGCGACCCCCAGCCATCCGGTTCGGCGGGCGAGCGCCGCCGAAGTTCCGAAACCGCCCTCATTCTAGCCCGTTTCCTCCCCCCCGCATAGCGTACCGGAACCAGCCGCCCGAGGAAGCCTTCCCGGCACACCGCAATCGAGGATCGCGACGCTGCCGCCGGCCGGCATTCCCTCACCAGGCGGAAAGACACCGCCGAACGTGGACACTTTGCCCCGGCGGCGTGGTATGATGGGTGCCCGGCCCGACGGGAAGTAACACCTGAAATCCCAGCACGGGTGGCCCAGGTTCTTGAACCTGCACCCGGCGGCAGCCGGCAAGAAGTCAGCGTTCGCGTTCAGCGCGGGTCTCCTGACCCCACCGGGCGCGGGTGGCAACGCCCGGGCGGTGTTCCTATTCGGTGGGTGGAGTGATTTGCACTGACCTCTTGTGGCTCCAGCCACACCGGTTCAAGAACCGGTGCTACCCACGAATGAAGCAAGCCACCGGGGCAAGCCCGGTGGGGATTCTCCTTGGCCGTCCTCCCTTCCCAATATCCGTGACAGTCAATGACAACCTTATGAGCAGTTAAACATGAGAAGACGACACCCATCCTCCCGGCGACTGGCCATGGCCTGCGTTTCGATGGCGCTTGTGCTGCTCTGTCCGCTGGCGGTGCTGGGCGTGGAGACTCCCCTGCCCGCGCCGGTGGGCTGGCCCGTGCCCGACCCCTCGCCGCCGACGCCGGGGCCCGTCTACCAGCCGCCGATCGACGCGGCGATGGCCGTCCAGCAAGACGCCCCGCGAATCTACGAGCACACGGCGGACGCCGGGCCGGATGAGAGTTTTCTGATGGTCGGCGACGGCCTGACCGACGAGGTTTTCGTGTGGGGCCGGGCGGCCAAATCGCCGGGGGGAAGCTCCTGGGAGGCGGCAACTCCGCTGGTGAAGCCAAACTACCTCGCCGCCACCCTGCCCGACCGCTCGCTCGACGCACCGTTTCTGGTCTGGGTTCGCAACCAGGCCGGCTGGTCCCGGCCGGTGCGTTTGAACGTGCCGCGGCCGTGGTGGTGCTGGCCCAAGCGACCGGCGGCCGGCGACGTGCTGCGCATTTTCGGTCGCGACCTGGCGCGGCGGCCCGACCACACCACGGCCTTCGTCTACCTGGCGGCCACCGACGGCAAGGGCCGCTGGCTGGAACCGCTCGGGGCGGAGAAATACACCGCGTCCGTGCGGATTCCCAAGGAGACGCCCGCCGGCAAGTACCAGCTCTGGTTCCATGCCGGCTGCGGCGGCCGGTTCGGCTGGGGAGAACCGCTTGAGGTGGAGATCGCCGCGCGGGGGGCGGCCGCGTCCCGCGTGGTCCAACTCAACCCGCCGCCGGAGCAGACCGCCGTGGACCTGAACGGCCCGCTGGCCAAGCTGGCGGCGGCCGGGGGCGGCACGCTCCAACTCGGCGCCGGTGTCTATCCCTTCCGCGGAACGATCAAGGTTCCCGCGGGCGTCACGCTGGCCGGCGCCGGACGCGACGCCACGCGACTCCAACTGGTCCGGAGCCGGCCGGAAGACTTCGCGCGGATCGAGCCGTCGCGTTGGAACCGGGCCCCCGGTGGACTGCACACACCCGGCGACACAATCGACTACAAGCTGGCGGTGCCGGCCTCGGGCAAGTGGACCGTCTGGCTGCGCTACGCCACGGAGATGTCGCCCTGGAAGCAGCCGGGCGTGAGCGGGAAAATGGCGCTGTCGCTGGACGACGGCCCGCCGGTGCCGCTGGAGAACCTTCCCAACACGGGCAGCTTCGGCACGTTCCGCTGGTCCCGCAGCGCGCGCATGTCGATCGCGGCCGGCACCCACACGCTCCGCTGGAAGAACGTCCGAGGCGGTGGGATCAGCCCGGACGCCTATGTCTTCGCGCTCGACCCGAATTGGCAACCCGGCGACGCGCCGTTCCCGCAAACCGGCGACCGGGTGGTGGTTCTCCAGGGAGAGGACGTGGTGCGTTTTGCCTGCAAGGACGGCTCGCTGCCCAATCGAACCGATCTGGCCGTGTGGCTGGCCGGCGACGGAGCGGCGATGCGCGACGTCACTCTCAGCGGCAATCCGCAGAGCAGCATCGGCGTGGCCGTGCGAAGCGAGAAGCCGCTGAGGTGGATTCACGGCTGCCGAATCACCTCTTGCCGCATTGCCGACCTGGAGGGCAAGCCGGCCGACATCAGCGCCGTGCGGCTGTTCCGGGCCGCCGAGGCGGTGGTTACGAACAACGAACTCTGGGGCCGCTGCCCGATTTATCTCAGCGGCGTGCGGAACGGCAATTTCAGCCACAATCGGCTCGTGCCGGTGACCCGCTTCGGCGGCAACTCGGAAGCGGCCATCCAGGGCCGCAACGAGGTGATCGAGCAGTGCATCGTGGAGCACAACGTGGTCGCCTCGCCGCCCGGTGCCGAGGCCGGCGGTCCGCAAACCCGGCGGTTGATCTGGGTTTCCACCGGGCGGGGCTCGATCACGCGGAACTGGTTCGCCGCCAACGGCGTGGAACGAGCCCGGCAACCGGGCGCCACACTCGGCGCCGGACCGATGCGCTTCGGCGGGGTGGCGGGCACGGAGCAGAACGTGGGCGAGATGATCCTCTTCGAGGGCAACCACCGCACGATGTATTTCGGGCCGCTGGCCGCCGCCGATCGCCAGAGCGTGACCCTGCCCGAGGTGGTCCCGCCCACGCCCGACGAGCGGCTGGGCAGCATGTCGCGCGAGCGGCTGGCCCACAACGCCAAGGGCGAGGAGACACCCTTCTGGCCGCCCGAGGCGGAAGATGATTCGGACGAGCCGCCGATGGGCGAATACTACGTCTCGGTTTTCCAGGGCCCCGGCCAGGGGCAAACGCGGCGCGTGGTGGCTCGCCGCGGCGCCCGGCTGCTGCTGGATCGCCCCTGGCGGGTGCCGCCCGCCAAGGGGAGCGTGGTCGCCGTGGGCACGGGGTTCTACCAAAACCTGATCGTGGGCAACCACACCCCGGACGGGATGACCGGCATTCAGCTCTGGATTTCCTGCATGGAAAACGTGGTGGCCGCCAACAGCATCGCCCGAATGCGGAAGCCGGCCCTGTTTCTCTACGCCAACGGCACCACCCTGGCCAGTTCCATGCCCCGCACCTGGAACCGGGGAATCAGCCCCCTGTTTTTCAACTATGTGGAAGGGAATCGGGCCGAGCAGTGTAGCGCCGGCGCGCTGATCACCAGCGGCGACTACCCGGACGTGCCGGTCGAGTTTCCTCGCGCCCTGGGCAACGTCCTGCGACACAACTCGTTTATCGCCAGCCGGGGCGACGGGGTGGTCCTCACCAGCCGCAAGGGCACGCCCGAGGCCGGCGATACGGCCCCCTCCATCCTGGGAACGATCGTCGAGTTCAACGTGGTCCGCGACGCCCGCTGCGGCTACCACTCGGGCGCGGGCAACGACGGGGCGCTGTTCCGCCGCAACCACGCCTACTTCTGGTATCCGGTCGACCATTCACTCCAGCCGCCGGTGGCCTTTCGCGTCGACCGGCCGAAGGCCGACGTGGTGATGAAGGAAAACACGATCGAAGGCACGACGGGCGTGCCCAACGCGAAACAGATCGTGCCGCTTCGCACACCGGACGAGCGGCAATAGCCGGCGGCGGGAAACGAATCCTGCCCCCCTCCAACAACCAAGGAGATACCGACCGTGAAGACGCGACACTGCCCGGAGACGCTTGCCGTGGGGCTCTCTGGCATCGCTCTGTTTTTCGGCGGCTTGGCGCCGGCCCAGGCCCAACCGCACAACCCCAACACGGATTGGTTCAAGCAGGCCGGCTACGGGGTGTTTGTGCATTACCTCTACGATTTGCAGAACGCCCCGGGAGAAATCCAGAGCCTGGGCCGCCAGACCTCCTGGGACGAGTGCGTGGGGGAGTTCGACGCGAAGGCATTCGCCGATCAGATCGCCCAGACCGGCGCCGGATACGTGATCTTCACCATGCACCAGCGGACGCGGTACTTGATCGCTCCCAACGCCACCTTTGATCGGCTCACCGGCTACCAGCCCGGCCAGGCCTGCGCCACCCGCGACCTGGTCGAGGACCTCTACCAGGCGTTGCACCCCAAGGGGATCAAGCTGATGCTCTATTGGACCGGCGACGGCCCCCGCCAGGACCCCCGGGCGGCGAAGGCCCTGGGCTGGACGCCCAAGGTGAGCGAAGCGTACGTGCAGCACTGGGCCGACGTGGTTGGCGAGTATGGCCGGCGCTACGGCGAGAAGGTGGCCGGCTGGTGGGTCGACGGCTGCTATCGCTGGCTGGACTACGACGAGCACAAGCTGGGAATCCTGGCCGAGGGTCTCCGGGCCGGAAATCCCCAACGGATCATCGCCTTCAATCCCGGCGTGGAGAAACGGGTCAGGGCCTACTCCCACCTGGAAGACTACACCTGCGGCGAGCAAAACGAGTTTCGCGACCTGCCCGACGGCCGCTGGATCGACGGCGAGCAATGGCACATCCTCTCCTTCCTGGGCAGTTCCTTCCAGGGTTGGGGCCAGCCGGGCTCGAAATACAAGAAGTCGCAACTGATCGACTACGTCCACGCGGTCAACAGTCTCGGCGGCGTGGTTTCGATCGACGTGTTGTTGTATCGCGACGGCTTGCTCGACCGTTCCCAGCGAGAGATTCTCCAGGCCCTGCGGCCGGGCTTGGCCGCCGCGGCGGCGAGAAAACCGGTTCCGCCGGGCAACCTGGCCTCGTTCAAGCCGGCCAGGATTCTTTCGCTCGACGGGACGCGCTCGCTCCCGGTCAATGGCGGGGGCGGCCCGCGGTTCGCATGGTACGGCGTCGACGGCGACCCCGCCACCTGGGCCCAGGGCGCCGACCAGTGGGCCTGGAGCTACCAGGTCGATCTGCTCCGGGCGGCCACGCTGGGGCGGGTGGTGGTGACCTTTGGACAAGGCCACGCCACCGAGCTGGACATCATGGTTTCGCCCCATGGCCAAACCTGGAACACGGTCAAGCACGTCGCCGGCCATGACGGCTCGAAAGTGGAGGCCGTGTTCGACCCCGTGCCGGCCCGCTTCGTCCGCGTTGCCGGGCGCAAGCCCGACGGCCCCGACCAGCCGGGGGGGCAGATGTCGATCGCCGAGTTGGAAGTCTACGCGGTGCCGTAGGTGTGGCCGGCCGCAAAAAATGTGCCACACTAGCCCAAGTTGATCCGTTGCAACCACAAAACCCCCTATTTCACCGCGCGGGCGTTGG
>CAYZWG010000166.1:8689-11325 GCA_964481605.1 uncultured Planctomycetaceae bacterium | reverse complement strand
AGCCGGAGCTTGGGAACGAGCGTCGGCTAGCCGAAGCTTGGGAACGAGACAAATACTTGAAACCCCAATGCTTTACCTCCATCCCCTCTCGCCGTCTCTGTTGCCAAGGACGCGAATGATGAAAAGCGAAGCGAGAACGGTTCCACGCGGCGGGAGATTCCCGGGCGGTTGGAAACGCCTGGCTTGTGTCGTGGCGATCCTCTGCGGCGTGCCGGCGCCGGCGACGCACGCCGGCGGAAAACCGGCCCAATTGGCCGTCTATCCGCCCGACGTGCACCTGGAGGGTGGGCGAGACCGGCAGCGGTTGATCGTCGTCGCCACGGCCGAGGACGGCACCACCCGCGACGTCACGGCCGAGGCGCAGGTTTCGCTTGCTGACGCCAAGCTGGCCCGGCTCGACGGCCGCACCCTCTATCCGCTGGCCGACGGCCAGACCACGCTCAAGGTGGAGCACGCCGGCCGGTCGCTGACCATTCCGCTCACGGTTCAGAAGGCGGCCGACCCCGGCTCGATCAGTTTCGAGTTGGACGTGATGCCCGTCTTCACGCGGGCCGGCTGCAACACGGGAAGTTGCCACGGGGCGGCCCGGGGCAAGGACGGGTTTCGGCTCTCGCTGTTTGGTTTCGATCCGGGCGGCGACTATTTCCGTTTGACGCGGGAACTCGGCTTTCGCCGAATCAACCTGGCCGTGCCGGAAGCGAGTCTGCTGTTGGAGAAATCGACCGGCGCCGTGCCCCACACGGGCGGCAAGCGTTTCGGGCCCCAGAGCAAATACTACCGCACCGTGCTGGAGTGGCTCGAGAAGGGGGCGCCCGACGACACGGGCCGGGTGCCGACGGTCGAGGCGATCGAGCTTTTTCCTCCCCAGGCCGTGCTGGAGGGCGAGGGGACCACGCTGCAGATGATCGTCCGGGCGAAGTATTCCGACGGCACGGACCGCGACGTGACCGATCTGGCCACCTACCTGTCGAACAACGACAATTCGGCTCCCGTGGGGGTGGACGGGCGGGTGACCGCGGCCAAGCGGGGCGAGGCGTTTGTGCTGGCCCGGTTTGGCAGCCAGACGGTGGCCAGCCAGGTGCTCGTGCTGCCGGCCGATCTGCCCTACAGTCCGCCGCGGGAAAAGGCGGCCAATTACATCGACGAGCTGGTGGACAAGAAGTTGCGGAAACTCCGCATTGTGCCCAGCGGGATTTGCGGCGACGAGGTTTTCCTCCGCCGGACCACGATCGACATCACCGGGCGGCTGCCCACCGAGAAGGAGTACACCCAGTTCGAGGCCGACGCGAGTCCCGAGAAACGGGCCAAGCTGGTCGACCGGCTTCTGGCCCGCAAGGAGTTCGCCGAAATCTGGGCGATGAAATGGGCCGAGGTGCTGATGATCAAGTCGAACAACCAGGTCAGCTACAAGTCGGCCTTTCTCTATTCGACCTGGCTGACCGATCAGATTTCCAACAACGTGCCGCTGAACGTGATGGTGCGGAATCTGCTCTCCGCCAGCGGCGGGACGTTTGGCAACCCGGCCACGAACTTCTACCAGATCGAGCGGGACACGCTGAAGACGGCCGAGAACGTGGCCCAGGTTTTCATGGGGCTGCGAACCCAGTGTGCCCAGTGCCACAACCATCCGTTCGATCGCTGGACGATGGACGACTATTACGGCTTCGCGGCGTTTTTTTCCCAGATCGGGCGGAAACAGGCCGAGGACTACCGCGAGACGATTGTCTTCAACCGGGGCTCGGGCGAGGTCCGGCATCCGGTGGGCAACCGCGTGATGAAGCCCAAGTTCCTGGGCGGCGAGGAGCCCGACCTGGCCGGCCGCGACCGCCGCCAGGTGCTGGCCGAGTGGCTCACCTCGCCGGAGAATCCCTTTTTCAGCAAGAACGTGGCCAATCGCATCTGGGCCCATTTCTTCGGCATCGGCATCGCGGACCCGGTGGACGACATGCGGGTGAGCAACCCGCCCAGCAATCCCCAACTGCTGGATGCGCTGGGCGCGAAGCTGGTCGAGTACAACTACGACTTCAAACGTCTGGTCCGCGACATCTGCGCCTCGCGAACGTATCAGCGGGCGACCGAAGTCAACGAGTCGAACGCCCAGGACGATCGCAATTTCTCCCACGGGCGGATTCGCCGTATCCAGGCGGAGATGCTGTCGGATTGTCTCTGCCAGGTGACCCGCACGAAGGAAAAGTTTCGCGGCCTGCCGCTGGGGGCTCGGGCGGTGCAGATCGCCGACGGCTCGACCACGAACTACTTCTTGACCACCTTCGGTCGATCCCCGCGAGAAACGGTCTGTACCTGCGACGTGAAGATGGCCCCCACCCTGTCGCAGGCGCTTCACCTGCTCAATGGCGATACGGTGGAGAACAAGATTCGCGCCGGCGGCGTGGTGAAGGGCCTTTTGGACGCGGGAAAGAAGCCGGACGAGGTGATTCGCTCGCTCTACGTGCGGACGCTCTGTCGCCGGCCGTCGCCCCAGGAGCTTCAAGGCCTGGAGGCGGCCGTGGCCGCGGCGGACAATTCGCAACAGACGCTGGAGGATGTTTTCTGGGCCCTGCTCAATTCACGAGAGTTCTTGTTCAATCACTGACCGGGAGCGCGTCCCATGCTTCGCTTGAAAACCCGATTCATCA
>CAYZWG010000166.1:0-8589 GCA_964481605.1 uncultured Planctomycetaceae bacterium | reverse complement strand
ACCATCACCGCCCCGCGCCCCGGCCTCTGCGGAGAAGAGAAGACCACCTACAGCGACCATGTACGACCGATCTTGAGGGAGCATTGCTTCGCTTGCCACAACCAGAACAAGGCGCGAAACGACCTCAAGCTGGATAGCTACGAGACCTTGATGGAAGGCGGCGCCAGCGGCGAGGTGATCGAGCCGGGCGATCTGGAAAGCTCCTGGCTCTGGGACCTGGTCACCCACCAGGACGAGCCCAACATGCCACCCAACGCCGACAAGCTGCCGGACGCCAAGCTGGCCGTGATCAAGCGATGGATCGAAGGCGGCGCGTTGAAGGATTCCGGCTCCTCCGCCGCAGTGAAGAAGCAACCCACGATCGACCTCTCGCTTTCGGCCGGGTCGGGCAAGCCGGACGGTCCGGTGGTGATGCCCGCGGGGGTCGCCCGGCAGCCGGTCGTCTCCTCGGCCCGGGCCGCCGCGTCCACGGCCATCGCCTCCAGCCCCTGGGCGCCGCTGGTGGCGGTGGCCGGCCAGAAGCAGGTTGTTCTCTACCATGCCGACTCGGCCCAACTGCTGGGCATCCTGCCCTTTCCCGAGGGCATTCCCTACGTGCTCCACTTCAGCCGTTCCGGCACCTTGCTCTTGGCCGGCGGCGGGCGGGGCGCCAGCCGCGGGCTGGTGGTGGTCTACGACGTGCGGAGCGGAAAGCGGGTGTTCGAGGTGGGCGACGAGTTGGACGTCGTGCTGGCCGCCGATATCAGCGAGGATCACACGCGGATCGCCCTGGGCGGGCCGGAGAAGATCGTGAAAATCTTCTCCACCGCCGACGGCTCGCTGGTCGGCCAGATTCACAAACACACCGACTGGATCACCGCCGTCGAGTTCAGCCCGGACGGCGTGCTCCTGGCCACCGGCGACCGTAGCGGCGGGCTGGCCGTCTGGGAAGCCGACACGGCGCGCGAGTTTTACGCCCTGGCCGGCCACAAGGGCACCGTCACCGACGTGAGTTGGCGAGCCGACTCGAACGTGCTGGCCAGCAGCAGCGAGGACGGCACGGTCAAACTTTGGGACATCAACAGCGGCAAGCAACTGAAGAGCTTCACCGCCCACGGCGGCGGCGTGGAGGCCCTCGACTTTACCCACGACGGGCGCCTGGTCACTTGTGGTCGGGACAAGCTGGTGCGGGCGTGGGACGCCTCGGGCAAGAAGCTCCGCGACTTCGAGGCGATGCCCGACCTGGCGCTGGAAGTCGCCTTCGACTACGACGGCGGCCGCGTGATCGCGGGCGATTTTTCCGGTGCCACGCTGATGTGGAACACGGCCGACGGCAAGCGTGTGGCCAACCTGCCGGCAAATCCCCCGCCACCCAAGCCGGCCGCCGCGCCGCCGGAACAAACGACGGCCCAACCCGCAGCGGCACCCTCGGGTTGATCGGTTTCTGCTTGGATCTTCGCTCGCGGTCGCCAACCACTTGGTGCCGGCATCCCGGTGAGGGGGACTCGCGAAGACGAGAGAGAAGACCGGATAATTGACACGGCGGTTCCCGTCGAGTTTACTAGTTGGACAGGCAGCCGGCCGGCACAGCCGGCCCTACGGCAACTACGATAAAATGCGTTCCCAAGCCGGAGCTTGGCAGCGAGAACGAGGGGAGAGCGAGGATGAAGAAGCATGTTTCGCTGCTGGTGTGCGTAGTGGTTGTTGCCGGGCTCTTGCTGGGGCCGAGCACGAAATCGGCCAGAGCGGTCAAACCCTTCGCCCTCCAGTTCTACAGCAAGTACATTAAGGAAGACAGCGCTCGGCCGGAGGTCCAGGAATACGCCCAACTGGTCAAATCGACCAAGTGCCACTTGTGCCACGAGGGGAAGAGCAAGAAGCACCGAAACGCCTACGGGCGGGAGCTTTCCAAGCTGCTGGACAAGAAAACCGACAAGAAAAACGTGAAGAAGATTCAAGCAGCCCTGGCCAAGGTGGAAACGATGCACGTGAAGCCCGACGACGAGAACTCGCCGACCTTCGGCGAGCTGATCGCGCAGTGCAAGCTGCCCGGCGGCGATCCGAAAAAGGAAGAGAAGAAATAGCCCTGCCCGGAAAGGACCCCGCCATGTCTCGCTGCCGCCTCCGGCTTGGGCTGTTCCTTCTACTGTTGGTGCTGATCTCTGCCGAAGCGACGCGGGGGGCCGGGCCGCCGGGTGAGCCGGCCGTCGTCTGCGGCGATTATCCTCGCGCGTTTTTCTTCCGCAGCTCGGAAAGCGTGGCCGCCAATCCGCGGGTATCCTTCGATCGCTGGGACGCCGCCTTCTCGCGACTGATGGGGATCGAAGGCAAGGTGCTCGACGAAGAGGTCCCCGGGCGGTCGAAACGCAACATCGCTTTCTTCACCCGATTCAAGCGGCTGCATCCCGGGCAGCTTGTCCTCTTACACTACAACGGCAACGCTCGCGATCCCCGCTACCAGACCGAAAAATTCTTCGCCGGCCACTTCGTCTATCACGTGGGGGCCAGGATTCTGTCCGACGTTCCGGCCGAACCGGGCGAGACGGAGATCCGGGTGAGCGATCCCGACCTGTTCCGGGTCGAGATGGGGCGCTACCGATCGTCGAACGACGATATCGGTCTTTGCGCGTTGGACGCCGCCGGCAAACCCGACTGGCACCGCTCGGAGCAGGTGCAACTGGTTTCCGTGGACCGAGCCGGCAAGACGATTCGGGTCCGGCGCGGGGCGTACGGCACCCGGCCGCTGGCCTTTCCCGCCGGAGTATCCTACGCGGCGGCCCACGCCACGGAAGGGCCCTGGGGCCGCAGATCGCATCTGCTCTGGTACTACAACTACTCGACCCGTTGCCCCCGCGACACGGCCGGCCGCACCTGCGGCGACGTTCACGCCGAGGAAGTGGCTGCCCGCTTCCTGCCCGGTGGCGAGTTGGAGGCCTTCGACGGGCTGGAGTTCGACGTCTTGCAGCACGTCTGCGGAGGCGGTAGCGGCGGCCGGCGGCGGGGCGTCGACTGCGACGCCGACGGAGAGGCCGACGGCGGATTCTTCGACGGCGCCAACGGCTACGGCTTGGGCGTGGTCGAGTTTTGCCGCAAGCTGCGCCGGCGGCTGGGTCCGGACCGCTTGATCCTCGCCGACGGAATGGGCCGCAACAATCAGCGGGCCTTCGAGATCCTCAACGGGATCGAGAGCGAAGGCTGGCCGATGCTCAACGACTGGGAGATTCGTGACTGGTCCGGGGGGCTCAATCGGCACGGCTACTGGGCCCGGTTCGGTGCCCCGCCGGTGTTCAACTACATCAACCACAAGTTCACCACGGCCGGGGCCACGCCCGGCTCGCGAGTTCGGCCCGAGGTGCCGATGAAGGTCCACCGGCTGGTTTTCGCCGTGGCCACGTTTACCGACTCGGCCGTTTGCTACAGTTTCACGCCGCCTCCCGAGCCGGGAGAAATGATCGGCATTTGGGACGAACTCTGGAAGGGGACCGAGCACCAGTTGGGCTGGCTGGGTCAACCGCTAGGTCCGGCCGTGCGGCTGGCCGAGACCTTCCCCGATCGTCTCCAGGGGCAAGCAGCGCCGATCGGCGAGGACCTGGCCAAGCGGTTCAGCGGGCCCGGAATGGACCTGGACTGCCACTCCGGTGTGCTGGCGATCCGTGCCGCGGGGGAAGCGACCGACCTGCGTTTTCGCCTGGCCGGGGTGCCTTGCGACGGCCCCGACCTGTTTGTCTCGGTCGCGGCCGAGGCCGATCACCGCGCCGGCGAGCCGGCCGAAATCGCCCGAAGGATGTGGGTTGGCATCGCCCCGCCCGCGGGACAACTGATCCGGCCCGAACTGCCGTCAGTGGGAATCTGCTTGCGAGGCGTCAAGGAAACCCCGCTGACGCCCCCGAGCAAGGCCTGGTTCCGCTGGGCGGGCGAGGTGGCCATGGGCGGCCGGCAGCACGCCGCCTATCGGGTGCATCCACCCTATGGCGACGCGGTGGGCTATACGTATTGGGAGCGGGAGCTGACCGTGCCGGCCGGCGGCGCGCTCGAGTTCTCCACGGGGATGGGCGAGAAAAGCCCCCAGCGCAGCGACGGCGTCTGGTTTCGGGTGCTGGTGGCCCCGGCCGACGGGGACGATTGGGGCCCATACACGCAGGTCTTCGAGCACTCGCAAAACGCCCACCAGTGGGTGCGACACCGGGTCGAGCTGGCCGACTGGGCCGGGCGGCGAGTGCGGCTGAAGTTCGTGGCCGACTGCGGCCCCCACGACAACGCCACCACGGACCATGCCCTCTGGGGCGACGCGGTCGTGGTGGGGCCCGAGGGGACCGCCGGCTGGACGCCCGCGGTGAAATACATGACCTGGCTGGGACGGCGGGAGTTTACCAGCGGCTTCTACTTCCGCGATGTCCGCGGTCGAAAAATCGACCTGGAGTTCTCCGTCGAGGGTCCCCAGGCGGTGCGGATCAAGACGCTCCGGGCCCACGCCCACGCGGACGCGATCTACCGCCGCTTCGAGCATGGGCTGGTGCTGGCCAATCCGGGCCCTCGGCCCTATGCGTTCGATCTGGCCAGGATTTGCCCCGGCCGGAAGTTCCGCCGCCTGAAGGGTTCGCCCCGCCAGGACCCGGTGGCCAACAACGGCCGACCGGCGGGCGACGCGGTCACGCTCCAGCCGCTGGAAGGGCTGTTCCTGGTGGAGGAATAGTTCCCGGATTACGTGCCGGCATCCTCCGGGCGAAGGTCGTAGGTGGCTCCGGCATCCGTCTCGAAGGCGGCGCGGCCGTCGCTTTGCGGGGTGACGGCGATCTTCCGGCCCTGCTGGTCGACGACTTTCATGCCGCTGGGCCAGGGGACGTACAGCGAACACCGGCCCCCCTTCTCACTGTGGACTTGCAGCTCGGTGACCTGGTCCTTGGCCCAGGCGGCGCTGACCACCAGCGCCCCTTCCGCCCGGAAGTGCTCGAAGCGGGCGGGCAGGTCCCGCGGCCAGGCGGGAAAGATTCGCAGCGAGCCGTCCCAACTCTGGAGCATCATCTCCTCAAGCGGTGCGATCACACCCAGCGTCTCGGTCCAGGCGCCGGCATGGCCGTAGTTGGCCACGCTCATTGCCCAGAGCAGCCCGTTGGGGTGTCGCCAGCGACGAATCAACTGGCGAAACACGGGCAGGTCGCGATCGGCGATGAACGCTCCCGTGCGCAGTCTCCCCATCGCCGCCACGGGATACTGGCCGAAGTACCAGGTCAGCAGCCCGTCGCCGGCCGGCGGCCAGGGCCGGTCGTCGTGGCGGTCGGGCTGCGGCCGGTAGGGGCGTCCCACGCTGAATTCGGGCGGGTTGACTTCGTAGCAATGCCGGGCCAGACCCTCCCGCTTGGGCAGCGGCCGGCCGTCGTCGCCGGCACAGTGTGCCAGGCGGTCCTGCCACTGGGCGCGCAACGGGCCGTCCACCTGGAGGACCTCGCTGGCGCGGATCGCCGCGCGAAGGCAATAGCGAAGATGCCGCATCACCTGGGGGCGGTCGGTGTAGTCCTTGGGGTCGCCGCTGAAGCCGTCCTCGCCCTGGTTAGAGGGAAAGGCGTGATACAAGCCGTCCTCGCCCTTTTTGAGAAAGTCCGTGTAGAAAAGGGCGCAGTCGCGGATCACCGGATACCCCTGGTCGTGAAGCCACTGTTTGTCCAAGGTGTAAAGATACCGCCACCAATACTGGTTCATGGCCCAGCCGGTCATGTAGGCCATCCGCCCCATGGGCGCCACGCCCAGGGGATCGTCCTCGGCCCGGATGGGGTAGGCGGAGAGCTGGATGAACGTGCCCCGGCAGCCGTAATAATCGTGGGCGATCTTGCGGCCGATGGGCAGCATGAAGGCCACGCCGTCGAAGTAGGCGTCGCCCAGCTCGAGATGATTGGCCGTGTAATCCCCCCAGAAAGGCTGCTGGAAGTTGTAGTTCATGTGGTAGTCGCCGTGCCAGTGGGAGTAGTCCCCCACCGTGCTGGGCAGAAAGAGGCCCGGCGGAACGGTCCCCCGGCGGTAGGCGGCGCGGCGGGCGTGCAGCGTCTCGTACCACAGCGCCTCCAGCAGGGGATCGGCGATTTGAACGCTCGACCTGGCCCAAAACTCGGCCGCCTTCTGGCGATTCTGGGTGGCCCATTGGGCAATCCGATCGGCCGGGTGGTCGGCCAGGGTTGCTTTCAGCCGGCGGGCTTCCTCCAGCGGGCCGCCGTGGTCGCTGCTGGTGGTGACCGCCACCGCCAGCCGGCCTTCCAGCGATTCGGCGGGCGGGAGCAGGTGCAGACGGGCCTCGCCGCCGGCGGTCGTGCCGGCCGGCGCGACCGCCATGCCCAAGGCGAAGGGAACCATCAGGTAGCGAAAGCCGTCGGTAAAGAGCGGGTCGGGAGGGAACGTCTGCTGGATGGCCGCCAGACCGCCATCCTGCCGCACGGTGGGAGGAGGAAGCGGCGTGGCCTTGGGGCTGGAACAGGCCTGAAAGGCGCCGTGCCGATATTCGCCGAAGAACCGCGCGGCATACTCCTGAATGGACGGATCGGCCCAGCGATAGAGCGAGAACCAGACCGGCGGCCTCTGCCCCTGCCGCGTCTGGTCGTTCCAGTTCTCCACCTTCCAATGCACCACCAGCACGTTGGGCGAGGGGGGAACGAAACAGTCGACATGGATCTTCACGCCACAGGGCCACCGGCAGGTGATTTCCAGTCTGGCCTCCTCGATCAGCAGGCGTTGATCGATCTCCAGGCCCATCAGGTCGGGCGGCAGTTGCATGGCCAACTCGCCCACCGGCTTGGGACAGGGATAGGGCCTTTGCTTGTAGCTGGGCGGCGAACCCTGGCAAAGCTCTCGCATCCGCTGGGGGTCGTTCGTGCCGCGGGTCGCCTCCACCGGCCCTCCATACGGGCCACACTTCCAGCCTTCCACCTTGATGCCGTGGGCGATCTCGTCGATGTGGGCCGGCCGGGGATCATCGCTCAAGTCGAGCCGCCGATCCCACACGTCGCCCTTGCCGAACCGCCAGACGATGCGATCGGCCGTCTGGTACACGCTCACCGAAAGGTCACCGTTGCCCAGGAGCAAGCCGTCCTCGGGGCAGAGCAGCCGCCGGTCGAGGTGAATCACGTGGGGGCGGTCCCCCGCCGCCGGTTCGCCCCTTGCCGGAAGAACCGCCAGCAGCAGAACCGCGCACCACGCAAAGGCGGCCAGGCGGAGGAAATGCCGACTGGGCGTGTTGAGTGTGAACGGGCCAGTTGCGCCGGCACCGTCGCGGCCGGACGTCAATGAGCGTACAAGGCACGAGGGTCGCATCGCGGTTCTCTCCGCCAAGGGGTGTGATGGCTTGGTGTTGTGGCCGGTCGCCCGACTAATCCCCACCGGCCCCGTGCCGGTGGGAGAAGGGTTTGAGAACTATGGCCCGTCCGAAAAAAACTGTAACGTTTCGCGATTTGGCCACATTAACCCGAAGCGCCAGCGAGGGACGCCCTTCGTGCGTTTTCTTCCCTCGCTGGCGCTTCGGGCTAGTATTGCACATTTTTTGCGACGGGCCATACCACGCCGGCACGCACCTCCCATGCACGCGAAACCGAGAGAAACGGTTAGGGGCGGGGCCAGCCAGCCTTGTCGTTGTCAAAACCGCCATCCACCGGGGCAAGCCCGGTGGGGATTGCCAGGCCAACCGGCCTCCGTTCGGCGCGGGTCTCCCGACCCCGCCGTGGTTCTCAAACCCGCAGTCCACCGGGGCAAGCCCGGTGGGGATTGCCAGGCCAACCGGCCTACTCGTTCTCGCCGACGTCGATTGGTCCCGGGCGGAGGATGGTGGGAGCCGTATGGATTCTGGGTCGCAACGAGAGCCAGTCGATGCCTTGGAACTGGGGGTCGGCAATGGCGCGGACTTCCTCCTCGCCCCGGTAGGGACACATCGTGTCGACCCAGAGATTCAGCCGCCGCAAGTTGATGGGATCGACCTTCACGTCGTAGTGCTCGCCGCTGGAGGCGAGTTCGATCAGGCGACTATGGTAAGAGAGCTGGGTCATCGGCCGCGGTGTCTGGTAGGCGGCCGGGTCGCGCGTGTCGTAGGCCTCGACCATGATCATGTCGGCGATGCCGAATCCCGGCGGCGGCGATTTGGGCTTGTGGTAGGGCTGGGCCCAGGACGGCCGGCCGGTCAGCGTCCAGTAGGTTTCGTCGAATTCGAGGAAGCCGGGCCGGGGCGTGAGGTCGAGCACCTGGCGAGCTTCGCCCTCCCCCTCGTGGCACTGGCCGCAATACTTGTCCAGCACGGGCCGGACGTAGCGGGCGAAACTCACCGTGTCGTCCTGCCACGGCGGCGGCGTGATCATGCGGGGCTCCCGCGACAGCGCGATCGACTTCGTGTCGTAGGTGGGCGTGGTGCTGTGCAGTTTGTGGCAGCCCAGGCACCCTCGCCGCTCGCCCGGCATCACGCCGGTAAAGCTGCGCATCGTTTGCAGCGCCCGGTAGTTCTCGTCCAAAAGTTGGAAGTGCAGGGCCACACCGGCCGGGGCCCGAAACGCCACCGAGCCGTCCCGCTCGATGGGCACGGTGCCCAGCACCCGCTTCACCCCTTCCGATTGCACGCCGGAGACGACCGGACCGGTGGAAAGA
>CAYZWG010000165.1:0-11360 GCA_964481605.1 uncultured Planctomycetaceae bacterium | reverse complement strand
GTCCCAAGCTCCAGCTTGGGACCGCATTCGGCGCGAAGCTCCGCTTCGCTTGCGATGAAGCCGCACACCACGCCGGTGGGTTCCCAAGCTGGAGCTTGGGAACCAGGTTAAGCTGGAGCTTGGGAACCAGGTGAGGGAACCAGGTTATCCGGGAGGACGAGGCTCCCGGTACGCACAAATTCTCCCTTTCCGCGGCGGAATGTCCTTGGCGCTCCACCACCAAAAACTCACGTTGGCAGGGTGGCCAGGTAGTTGCGGCCCTTGCGCTTTTGCCACTCTTGGGGCGAGGGCGTCATTCCCGGCTCGGGGTCGACGCCCAGCCCCTCGGCAATTCGGGTGATGTAGTTGAAGTAGCCGATCACCTGGACGGCGATGGTGATGGCCTCGTCGCGGAAGCCGTGGCGGCGAAGCCGCTCGACGTCCGCCTGGCCCATCGCGCCAGGCGAAAGCGTCAGCTTGACCGCGTAGTCGCACAAGGCCCGATCCTCCGGCCCCAGGTCGGCCGTGCGGTAGTCGTACTTGAGTTGCTCGGCGAGCGTCTCGTTCTCGGACTCCAGACCGAAGTCCCTGGTGTGGGCCATCGTTCAGTAGTAGCAGTCGTTGGCGTTGGCCACCACGGCGGCCAGCATCTCTCGCCGGGCCGCCCCCAAGGCATTGGGCGATTTCATCAGCCGGAGGTAGAACTGCATCGAGCCTTGCAGCACGCCCGCCTCCAGCCCCATCACCTGGATGATGTTGGCCACCTTGCCCGCCCTGGCGCCTGCGGCGTTGTAAATGGCTTTCAACGGGCCGCTGGCATCGTTTTCAGAAATCTGGCGAATGTAGGCCATGGCGTTGTCCTCTCGATCGAGGGAGTTGACCGGATAGGTTTATCGTAGGCGTGGAGGGCGGAGGCGGGTAGGAGGACACGGTGGGCGTCTGCCGGGGCGGGGGTTGAACCGCACCGGATGAGGGTTTCGGCGTCTGCCGGCGGAGAGTCAGCGCAAGCGGCGTTGTGCAAATACGCAATCCGGGGGTGGTGCGTCGAGGAAAAAACTACTGCCGGTTCTGACGATTTTCTCGATTTCATCGACTCTGCGGCCGATAAAATCCTGCGACGGCACGGTCGAAGAGGTCCGGTTTGCGGTCTGCCGTGGGGCGGCCGCGGGGGCCGCGCCCGGCCAATGGCGGAGTCCATCCAGTCGAGGAAAAGGAACCATGAAACGGATCACCCTGGCCCTGGCGGTTGCGTGCATGTTGGTCCTGGGCGGCGGCTGCGCGTGCTGGCCCGGGCTTTACGCTCCCTTTGGCCCCGGCACGCTCTGCGACGGAGGCGGGTGCGGGCCGGCGTGTGCCCAGCCGGGCGGGGAGTCTTGCGCGTCCTGCGGCCGGTCGAGCTGCGGCGGCTGTGCCGCCCCCAGTAACGCCCCCTGCGGCCCGTTGACGTGGCTGTTTGCGATTTTCGCCCACGGCTACTGCGGCGACGGCTGCGGCGAGACGTATTGGGGCGATTTCCACGGCGATCCGCCCGACTACTGCGAACCGTGCGACCGTTTGGGCCGCTGGACCGGCGAGGGTGCCAGCGGGCAGGTTGCCGGCGGCTCCCCGGCGGGCGGGTGCGCCACCGGCCACTGCACGGGCGCTCCCAAGACGATCGACTATACCTTCCAGCGTGGGCGGCGGATCGTGCCCGGCTCGGAGCGAGTGGTGCCCGGCTCGGAGCGGGTGGTGCCCGGTTCGGAGCGGGTGGTTTCGACCACCGGCGGCCGGTCACGCCCCACACCGGCCAAGCCCATCGCCAGGACGGTTTCGGCCCGGCACCGAGTCAAGGCCGTTCACTGAGGCCGGCGTTCCCAAGCCGGAGCTTGGGAACGAGTGGGTAGGGGTAGCGTTCGGCGCGGGTCAGCGTTCGGCGCGGGGCTGCCGACCCCGCCGCGCACCCGGCGTTCCCAAGCCGGAGCTTGGGAACGAGTGGGTAGGGGCAGCGTTCGGCGCGGGTCTGCCGACCCCGCCGCAGGGCGGCGTTCCCAAGCTGGAGCTTGGGAACGAGTGGGTAGTGCCCGGCAATCGCTCCCCGCGTTGATCGAATGTGGCGGGGCCGCTAGACTGGGGGCGTTCGTGCGGACGCCCCCCGTTTTTCCCCCGTGCAAGACTCTCGCCCGCAATGCGTACCAGTGGAATCCACGCCCTTCTCGACGTGCTCGCCGCCGCCGGAGGGCGTTACTTGTTCGGCAATCCCGGCACGACCGAATTGCCGCTGATGGACGCACTGCTGGAGCAAGAGGCGATCCGGTACGTGCTGGCACTTCAGGAAGTGCCGGCGATGGCGATCGCCGACGGCTACGCCCAGGCCTCGCGGACCGCCGCCGTGGTCAACCTGCACATCAGTTGCGGGCTGGGCAACGCGATGGGGATGCTCTACAACGCCTGGCGTTCCCATACGCCCTTGATCGTCACCGCCGGCCAGCAGGACCAGCGGATGATCTTCGAGGAGCCGATTCTTGCCGGCGACATGCTGGGGGTGGTGCGGCCGTGGACGAAATGGTGCGCGGAGGTTCGCCGGCCGGCGGACGTGCCCTCGGCCGTTCGCCGGGCGTTGCAGACGGCGCTGGCCCCGCCGGCCGGGCCGGTCTTCCTTTCGCTTCCGCTGGATGTGCAGACGGGCGAGGCGGAAATGGACCTGGCGGCGCCTGCCCTGCCCGACCCGCATATCCGCCCGCCGGTCGAGGCGGTGCGCAAGGCGGCCGACGTGTTGGCCGCCGCCGCCGCTCCGGCAATCCTGGTGGGCAACCGCATCCAGGAGGCCGACGCGGTCGAGGCCCTGGTGGCCGTGGCCGAGCGGCTGGGAGCCCCGGTGATCCACGAGGCCGCCACCTCGCACGGGCGGTGCAGCTTTCCCTCGGACCATCCGCTGGCCGCCGAGCCGCTGCCGTTCTGGTCGCCCGAGGTGCGCGATCGGTTGGCCCGGTTCGACGTGATCCTGGTGGCCGGGATGAAGTTGATGCAGCAGTACATCTATCACCAGCCCCGGCCGATCCCCGAGCACGTTCGCCTGGTGCAGATCGACGACGACCCCTGGGAGTTGGGCAAGAACTATCCTCTCCAGGTCGGTGTGGTGGGGCATCCGCGGACGGTTCTGGAGGAGCTGGCCGCGGAGCTTGAGCGGACGATGACGGCCGAAGCGAAAGAGGCGGCCGGGCGGCGAGGTGCCCGGCAGGGGAAAGCGCACGCCCAGCGGCGGGCGTCGCTTCGCCAAGAGGCTCAATCGCAGCAGGACGTCCGCCCGTTGGCGCCGCTGGGCCTGATGGAGAGCCTCGCCCGCGTGTTGCCCCGCGACGTGGCGGTGATCGAGGAATCTCCCACCACCACCAGCGGCTACCTGGAGGAGACGGGGGCGTTGAAGAATACCAGCGGGTATTTTGCCCAGCGGGGCTGGGCGCTGGGTTGGGGGCTGAATTGCGCCATCGGGGTCAAGCTGGCCTGGCCCCACCGGCCGGTGCTGGCGGTGATCGGCGACGGGTCGGCGATGTACGGCATCCAGGGCCTGTGGACCGCCGCCCACTACGGCCTTCCGGTGACCTTTGTGATCACCAACAACACGGAGTACAAGATCCTCAAGGACTGCGCCCAGACCCTGTCGCTGCCGGAGGCCGCCGCGGGACGCTTCCTCGGCCTCGACCTGGTCGATCCGGCGATCGACTTTCTCGGCCTGGCCAGGGCCCTGGGTGTGGCGGCACGGCGAGTCAGCGGGGCGGAGGAACTGAGCCAGGCCGTGGCCGAATCGCTCCGCGGAGATCGGCCCCAACTGATCGAGGTGCCGGTCCGGCAGCGGCCCCAGTGAACACCCCGGCAACACCCGCAGAGGGGCGGGCTACCTCTTGTTGCCGTTGTTGCGGCTGACGCCCTCGAACCGGCCGAACACCATCCGCCCGGCACTGGTCTGCAAAACGCTGGTGACGGTGATCCGCACGGTTTCGTTGACGTGCTCGCGCCCCCCCTCGACGACCACCATCGTTCCGTCGTCGAGGTAGCCCACTCCTTGCCCCTGCTCTTCCCCGACCTTGACCAACCGCACCTCGATGTGCTCGCCCGGCAGGAACACCGGCTTCAACGCGTTGGCCAGATCGTTCAGGTTGATCACCTCCACGCCGTGCAGGCGGGCCACCTTGTTGAGATTGTAGTCATTGGTGATCAGCTTGCCCTCGACGTGCTTGGCCAAGGTGACCAGTTTCAGATCGACGGGCTGGCCGGCAAACTCGGGCAAATCGCGGTCGAAAATCTTCAGATCGACCTCGGGGTTGCTCCGCAGGCGGTTGAGAATGTCCAGCCCGCGGCGCCCCCGGCTGCGGCGCAATCGGTCCGAACTGTCGGCAATGCCTTGAAGCTCGGTGATGGCAAACCGGGGCATCACCAACTGGCTGTCGAAGCACTTGGTCTCGACCACGTCGGCAATCCGCCCGTCGATCACCACGCTGGTGTCGAGAATGTAGGGCCGCCGGCCCTTGACCTCCTTGGAAAACTCCACATAGGGAATGAGGAAGCGGAAGTCGTTGCGGGTCTGAAACAGCAGGCTGATGCAGATGTAGCAGAGCGTGGGAGCCAAAATCAACTGCACCGCCGGACGCACCGCCTCGCGGTAGTCGGGATCGGCAATCGCCAAGAACGGGGTCAGCGCCAACCCCCCGACATAGGCCAGAAACAACCCCACGATGAGGCCAAAGTAAACCGCCGAGATGGCGTCCAGCCGCTTCCGCGAAAAGAGCAAGTCGATAACCACGATCCCGATCGCCAACAAGGGAACCCCGATGAGGAATCCCCATGCCAGGATGGTGGAACCCAACGTCACTTCCTCGGCCGTGAACAGGAACAGTCCCAGCCCGGCGGAAATGACGATGAACACGCAGCGCAGAATGACGAGCACCATCGGATCGGCCCCTCCCTCACGAGAAAAATAATCGTTTGACTACGTATAATGGCTGGATATGGAGCACTCTTCAAGGGGCGTCGCCGCAATCACGGTCAACATTCACACAACAACGCAAAAGGTATGGAATGCATCTATTCTAGGGGATGGTCGCCCCGGGTGCAAACAGGTTTTGGGGAAGTTCTCCCCCCCCAAATCTACTGCTCGATCCCCGCACGAGTCGCCAAAGCCGGCATGAAATTCGTGTCGCCACCCCACTGGGGGGACAAGTGCGTAGGGCCGGCTGTGCCGGCCGGCATTCGGTCTCGGATGATATCTCGCTTGATCGCCGAGAAGCAGCCGTTCCCGCTGGATGCAGTTTGGCCTGATCGCCGCGGGGGGTGTCCGTGGTTTCGGCCGGCACAGCCGGCCCTACGGCAACCGTCGGATCGCCGCGCGGGGGGCGTCAGCGGGAGTGGCCCAGCTCCAGCCGCAACGCCTCCCAGAGGGCGTCCAGCGACTGGGGAATCACCCGCACGCTGGCCAAGGCCGGCATGAAATTCGTGTCACCACCCCAGCGGGGGACCAAGTGCCAGTGCAGATGTCCCGGCAGGCCCGCTCCGGCAATCTTTCCCAGGTTGAGACCCACGTTGAACCCCTCCGCCCGGAGGGTTTTCTCCAGAATCCGCACCAGCCGTGCCAGCGTCTGGAATAGTTCGAGCTGGGTTTGGGCGTCCAGTTCGTCCAGCCCGGCCCGGTGAAGCTGGGGGGCCACCAGGAGGTGGCCGTTGTTGTAGGGGTAGCGATTCAGCAGGGTGATGGTCCGTTGGCCCCGATCGATCACGTACCGCCCGCGGTCGTCGTGGGCGGCGACGGCTTGGCAGAGGAAGCAGTCGGGCTCCGCCCCGGGGAGGAATTCCAGCCGCTGGGCCTGCGGCGACGGATCGGGGTTGGACGAATCGTCGTCGGGCTTCTGAACGTAGCTCGCCCGCCAGGGTGCCCAAATTCGCTCGAAAGACGCCACCAGTATCGATTCTCCTAATATGACAGCGCCGCTTGGGGCTTTTCCCCGCCGGCCCTGTGCCGGCGGGAGACGGGTTTGAAGACGACCACGCCGCGCGTCCCCCCCAGGCGAAATTGCCGGCGCCGCTCCAATCGCCGCACAACGGCCGCGGCCGGCCGCTCTCCCGTTTCGTGAGTCTATCGGCGGGTGGCGACCGGCACAAGCAACCGAGGGGGCCGATCAGGGGGCCCGAGCTGGGGCGGAGTCAAGGCCCCACCACATTCGCCCATCAAGGCCTTCAAGTCGGTCAAGCCGAACAGTCGACACAGAAGGTAGGAGTCGCGAGGATTCTGCCGCCTGCGTTGGCCTTCCGGCCGTGGTGGGCTCTCGCCCCGCGGCGTTTGCACCGTTAGACTGGCTCCAGGGCTCCGCGGGTGGCCCCAATAGCTCCGCTATCGGGGTGCCGGAGGCACGCGAGGCAAGGATTGTGGCGTGCCGGACTGCCATGGGTACGGGGAGCGGGGTCGGGAGACCCGCGACGAACAGGGTCGACTATGCCTCTTGCGGCTGCGCCGCCCTGATAGACGAGCTATCAGGGCCACCCCCCCGGGGGTGCGGACTACGCGGGTGGCCCCGATAGCTCCGCTATCGGGGTGCCGCAAGGCACGCGAGGCAAGGATTGCGGCGTGCCGGACTGCCGCAGGCGTTGGGAGCGGGGTCAGGAGACCCGCGCCGAACAGGGTCGACTATGCCTCTTGCGGCTGCGCCGCCCTGATAGACGAGCTATCAGGGCCACCCCCCCGGGGGGGCATGGACCACGGCACCCGCCGGTTCAGGTTGAATAAAGCACGCCCACCACGCACCCGCCATTTTCGAGCCGCAAGATGATGGATTTTCGCGTCGATCTGGACATCTTTCGAGGTCCCTTGGACTTGCTCCTCTACCTGGTGCGCAAGCACGAGGTCGAGATCGTCGACATCCCCATCGCCGCGGTCACCGATCAATACTTGGAATACCTGTCGGTGATCGAGCAGTTGGACGTCAACAGCGTAGGGGATTTCCTCGCCCTGGCCGCCACGCTGATTGAGATCAAGTCACAGCAGGTCTTGCCACGAGCGGACGAAGTCGATCAGGAGTTGGACGACCCTCGCAGGGAACTTGTCCAGCGGCTGTTGGAGTACCGCAAGTATCGTGACGCGGCCAGCATCTTGGAGGAGCGGAGCCGGCAGTGGCAGCGGCATTATCCCCGACTGTCCAACGACCTTCCTCCCCGCCGCCGCGATTTGGCCGAGGAGCCGATCCGCGAAGTCGAGCTCTGGGACCTGGTCAGCGCGTTCGGGCGGATCATTCGCGACACGGAGTCGATGAAGCCGTCGAGCATCGTCTACGACGACACTCCCATCCACGTCTACATGAAGCAGATTCACGACCGCTTGCGAAGCAAGAAGCGGATGGCCTTCGGCGATCTCTTTCGGCCGGGAATGCACAAGTCGACCCTGGTGGGCATTTTCCTGGCCGTGCTCGAGTTGGTCCGGCACTACCAGGTGCGGGTGGAGCAGAATCAGCTCTTCGGCCAGATCTGGCTGGTGGCCCGCGACAGCCTGGGCGAGCCCCTGGACTTCTCCGGGGTGGACAACTACGATTGCCAGCATTCCGACGGGTGAGGCGGCCGCCCCAAACGGTTGGCGTTGCGGCAGATGGCAGCGCGATCCCCGTAGGGCCGGCTGTGCGGAGCCGAAACGGGGCTGGCGCTGCGAAATGCGGCAACCGGCCGGCACGGCCGGCCCTACGGCAACTCCAGCCGTGG
The DNA here is from genome assembly GCA_964481605.1 of uncultured Planctomycetaceae bacterium. Lineage (GTDB taxonomy): Bacteria > Planctomycetota > Planctomycetia > Pirellulales > Thermoguttaceae > CAYZWG01. The sequence goes on along the minus strand of CAYZWG010000165.1, from coordinate 3,668 downwards.
CAGCCACCCAAACGCCATGCAAACACCATGCTCAACGACCAGCCCGTCCGAACGCTCACCCACAAGGACTTCACCGTCGAGGGCTTTTCCCGCGCCGCCGTGCAAACCTACTGGCGAATCCCCGAGTTCAAGATCGGCTTCGACCTGGGTGGACAGCCGTGGTCGTTCATGGGCACCCCCACCTGGTTCGTCGGCCACACGCACATGGACCACGTCTTGGCCTTGCCCGCCTACGTGGCCCGGCGGCGAATGATGAAGATGGATCCACCCACCATCTATCTTCCCCAGCCGGCGCTGGAACCGGTGCGGCGGATTCTGCGGCAGATGAGCCGCCTGGACCGGGGGCGGTTGCCCTGCCAACTGCTGGCGATCCAACCCGGCGACGAGGTCGAGCTGTCGCGTGAGCTGGTGGTGACCATCTCGGCCACCCGCCACACGGTCCCTTCCCTGGGGTTCGTCGTCTGGGAGCGGCGGCGAAAACTGCGGCCCGAATATCAAGACCTCCGCGGCGACCAGATTCGCGACCTCCGCCTGGCCGGTACCGACGTTACCCGCGAGGTCCGCGTCGCCCGGCTGGCCTACCTGGGCGACAGTTCGCCGCAAGGATTGGACGACTGTCCGGCGATGTACGAGGCCGAGGTGCTGATCGCGGAGTTGACGTTCGTGGCGCCGGGGCACCGCAAGGAGCGGATTCACAAGTTCGGCCACATGCACCTGGACGACCTGGTCGAACGCCGCCAGCGATTTCGCAACCAGGTGATCATCGCCGCGCATTTCAGCACCCGCTACCAATCGGGGCAAATCGAGCGGATCGTCACCCGCCGGCTTCCCGACATGCTCGACGGCCGCTTACGCCTCTGGATCTGAACTTCGGCCGGCGTTTGCACATCTCGGTCCCAAGCTCCAGCTTGGGACCGCACGTCCGCGCGGGCTCCACTTCGCCTGCGATGAAGCGACACGTCGGGCCGGTGGGTTCCCAAGCTGGAGCTTGGGAACCAGGTGAGAGGGCTGGAGCTTGGGAACCAGGTGGGGCGAAGGTAGGGCCGGCTGTGCCGGCCGACGGCAAACCCCGGTCGCGGGCCTTCCGGCTGGACTCCCCGAAACGGGTCGCCTGGGGTAGAATGGCCCCTCTCGATTGCCGCCACAGGACCGTCGGGCCGCCACCCGCCCGCCAGGAGTTGCCATGACCGAGCGACGGATTCTCGTCACCAGCGCCTTGCCCTACGCCAACGGCCACATCCACATCGGCCACCTGGTCGAGTACCTGCAAACCGATATCTGGGTGCGGTTTCAGAAGCTGCGGGGGGCAAAGTGCATCTACCTTTGTGCCGACGATACCCACGGCACGGCCATCATGATCAGCGCCGAAAAGCAGGGGATCAAGGAAGAAGAACTGCTGGAGGCGATGCAAAAGGCCCACATCGAGGATTTCGCCGGCTTCGACGTCGAGTTCGACAACTACGGCAGCACCCACAGCCCGGGAAACCGCCGCCTTTGCGCCGAGTTCTGGTCGGCCATCCGCGCCGCCGGGATGGTCAAGCAGCGCGAGGTCACGCAGCTTTACGACGTCCAGGCCGGCACCTTTCTGGCCGATCGCTTCGTCAAGGGGACCTGCCCCTACTGCGGTCTGAAAGACCAGTACGGCGACAGTTGCGACAACGGGCACACCTACAGCCCGGCCGATCTGAAGGACGCGGTGAGCACCCTTTCGGGCACCACGCCGGAGGTCCGCTCGGCCGAACATCTGTTCATCGAGATCGAGCAGTTGCACGGTTTTCTGGAAGAGTGGACCCAGCGGGGCGACCGTTTGCAGTCGGAGGTGGCCAACTACCTCAAGGGCCACTTTCTGCACGAGCCCCTTCGCGATTGGGACATCTCCCGCCCGGCCCCTTACTTCGGTTTCGAGATTCCCGACTCGCCCGGCAATTACTGGTATGTCTGGTTCGACGCCCCCATCGGCTACATGGCCTCGACCGTCCAGTGGTGCCGGCGCCAGGGCGAGGACTTCGACGACTGGTGGCGGAGCGACGAGGTGGAAATCCACCACTTCATCGGCAAGGACATCACCTATTTCCACACGTTGTTCTGGCCGGCCATGCTGAAAACGGCCGGCTTCAGCCTGCCGCGAAAGGTCCACATCCACGGCTTCTTGACGGTCGACGGCGAGAAAATGTCCAAGTCGAAGGGCACCTTCATCCGTGCCGCCTGCTACCTCAAGCACCTCGATCCCGCCTACCTCCGCTACTACTACGCCGCCAAGCTGACGCCCCGCGTGGACGACCTCGATCTGAACCTCGACGAATTCGTCACCAAGATCAACGCCGACCTGGTGGGCAACGTCGTCAACCTGGCCAGCCGCACGGCCAAGTTCGCCCACCAGACGGGGCTGGCCGAAACCTACCCCGACGACGGAGGACTGTTTCAGCAGGCGGCCGCCGACGGCGACGAGATCGCCCTGGCCTACGAGGCCTGCGACTACAACCGGGCGATGCGAAAGGTCCTCGAAGCGGGCGACCGGGCCAACCGGTTCGTCGAAAAGGCGGCCCCCTGGAAACTGGCCAAGCAGCCCCACCAGCGGGACGTGCTCCGCGATGTGGCCACCATCGGGGTCAACCTGTTTCGCCAGTTGGCCGTCTACCTGGCCCCCGTGCTGCCTCGATTGGCCCGCCAGACGGGCGAGCTGCTCGACGACCCCATCCAAAGCTGGGAGCAGTCGAAGACCCCCCTGTTGGGCCGGGGCGTCCACCGATTCCACCACATGATGACTCGCGTTCAACCCCGGCAGGTGCAAGCCATGGTCGACGAAAGCCGCCAAGCCGAACCGCCACCCCAGGCCGCCCAACCGTACCCCGACACGGACGAACCGCTACGGGCCGAGCCGCTGGCCGAGGAGATCACCTTCGACGAGTTCATCAAGGTCGACCTGCGGGTTGCCCGGGTGGTGGCGGCCGAGGACGTGCCCCAGGCCCGCAAGCTCCTCAAGCTGACACTGAGCCTCGGCGGTGAGCATCGGAGGACGGTTTTGGCGGGAATCAAGGGCGTCTACGAGCCCGACCAACTGGTCGGCCGGCTGCTGGTGTGCGCGGCGAACCTGGCTCCGCGGAAGATGAAATTCGGCACCAGTGAGGGGATGATTCTTGCCTCGGGCCCCGGCGGGAAGGAGATTTTCCTGCTCGGTCCCGACGAGGGAGCCAAGCCGGGTCAGCGGGTGCATTGAAAGCGGGGTCCCCCCCCAAAGTGCGAGGTGGCAAGCGAGGAATGCCCTGAAATGCCCATTGGCCGAAAATGGCCTCGCGGGCCCACCCTTGGGATGCTAACCTACGCGGCTTGCTGCTGCCGCGCATTTGTCTGGAGGACGCCTGATGGGAGCCATGGAGGGATGGGACCTGGCGCTGTTGGTGGCGGCGGCCTACGTCGCCGTGACGGCCCTGGTCCGGCTGATGCTCAAGCGACGCGAGCAGCTCGTCGCGCAGTTTCGCGACGAAATCAAAGCCACCCGCGATGCCCGCCCGTAACGGCGGGGTCGGGAGGCCCGCGCCGAACGGGGGCAAGCAGCGGTCGGCGCGGGGCCCCTGACCCCCCCGCAAACGGGAGGCCCGGGCCCGGAGGATCCGCCCGCCGAATCCGCCCGCGCCCGGGGCGCTTCGTCGTCGGCGGTCCCCACGGCG